>NZ_JAMPJY010000005.1:0-227822 GCF_039961875.1 Trichocoleus sp. ST-U2
AGGTGTTCCATCTTGTCGGGTAAGAAGTTCAATTTTCCCTTGTATTTCTAAATTATCCAGTTGCCGTTGAACAGCTTCAATAAAGTTAGTAGGGTCTTGAAACCCTTTAATTATCACTAATCTGGAATAAACGCTTTCTGAAGAAGTTAACAGTTTGTAGTCGGGAATATCTAGTTGATAACAATGTTGACCTATTTGAAAAGCTTGACCAGCTAAATAAGCATAAATCAAAGGAATTTGTTGATGATGAATCCGAATTTTTAGGCGAGATTGAGCAGTGAGTTCAAGGAAATTGTTGCTGGTCGGTATTCCGGCAATCGGATGAATTCCAATAGAGTCTAGTTCATGAAGGGGAGGACAAATACGGGACAAAGCAGAATAGATAGGATAACCATTATCAAGAGGGATGGGTGAGCCTCTTAGTTTAAACGTTAGGTCTACATATTCTTCGCTGTTAATGAATTTGGCTGTCATAGATATTTCATTAAAATAATAATGATGAGTATTGTATAATTTACTAATGTTTTAAGTATTCTAGTAGATAATGATTTATTTTAAGATTTAGAAATATCTTCTATCTCAATTTTAAAGCAAATTTAATAATTTTTAACCAAAAATCAATGGTGATGGATATTAATGTAATAGAAATTAAACCCTACACTAATCATGAGCTATGGAGTCCGGAGAAGTTTCTTATGCCTCCCCGAAGTCCTTTGCATCATTTAGAACCGATTGGTGTGGGAACTCCTACAGTTGAGAGTTTAACCAGCTATGTGACACGGTTAGCTCAATCTCATGGAGTTTTTGTCAGTACATTACTATCGAGAATAGTTAATCCCCTCTTGCAGCGAACCTTTATCAAGGATTCTACCAGTAGAGGATTAGAACCGTTTTTTAACCGTTCTCATGTTTTAAATGGATATGGAACGATAGCTACTGATTTTGTTGAGGTTCTTAACCAATTAACCTTGTCTAATAAGTTAAAGTTTTTAACATTGATATCCTTTTCAAATATTTTAGTTGCAAAAGGCTTATTACGTCCTTATAAAGCTTGGTGCCCAATATGCTACGAACACTGGAAAAAAAATCTAGAAGTTATTTATGAACCCCTTCTATGGTCACTCAATGATGTCAAGGTTTGTTTAATACATCAACATCCTCTTGTGCAAGATTGTCCTCATTGTTATCGCCAATCACCTTGGTTAAACTGGAAATCCAGTTTAGGCTATTGTTCACAATGTTCTCAGTGGTTAGGAGGAGGTTCTAATACTTCAGTAGTTACTCAGGAGAGATGGATAGCCGAAACTTTAGGAGAATTAGTTGCGAATGCAGAGCAGTTATCTTCTGTACTTACTCAAGAGCATATACAAAAATCTTTTACTCATGTAGTGCATCAAGTTACCGAGGGTAATATAGCTGCTTTTGCTGCAATGCACAAAATTCCTAAAAATACTTTTTGGGGTTGGTATTGCGGGAAAAACTGTCCCCCTTTATCTGCTTTAATACAAATTTGCTATAATTTTAAAATTTCTCTATCTCAGTTCTTTACGCAAGATTTCAATCTATCAACTATCCATGCTCAAAAGCTGAAGGTTGAGATGGAATATTCTAAGAAAACGCGCTCATCTCCGAGAACGCTAGATTTAAATCATATTGAAAATACCCTGAGCATCATTTTGTCCCAAGTAGAAGAGCCACTACCAACAATTACAGAGATAGCGGAACAGTTGAAAATTAATAGACGAGTTCTTTCAAGGCATTTCCCTGTACTATGCCACAAAATCGTCACGAAACGCCGCAATTATATGCGTATGATTCACTTAGCTGCTATTGAGCAGTGTTGTCAAGAAATTAAAGAGGCGATTGTCTCACTCCAGCGATCAGGAGAATACCCAAGCGAGTCCCGCGTGTGTGAACTGATTAGTAACCCCGGCTATTTTCGTTATCAGCAGGTTCGGCTACTCTATAAGCAAGAGCTTCAAGCTACTTAAAGTAGCTTGTGAGCTTTCAGTATGAATGAGGAGAGGATAGTCGATCGTCTACATCTTTCTCGTCATTTTTTTCAGGCATAGTTTTGCCGCTATGGTTTTCAGGCATAGCTTTGCCGGAGCGGCAAAATCAAACTTTAAATGACAGCCACCTATAGCGGCACCAAAAAAAATAATGGACACAACTGGATTCGAACCAGTGACCCCCACGATGTCAACGTGGTGCTCTAACCAACTGAGCTATGCGTCCGTCCGACGATTTATAAATGTAGCATAGCTTTTTATAAAAGTGCAAATAATTCTCGCTAACCAATGGAACTTAGAACTCGGCAACTAAGATGCAGAAACTCCATCGCTGTTGTCATCCGGGTCTGATAAAATAGCGAGGTTGTTCAGACAGAAATCGTCATTGAGCCAATCCATTGACATTCCTAAGCTTGATGCCTTAGCGCAAGAACTGGCGACTATCCAGCAAACAGGTTCCAAACGGATTGCCCTGCTGGGGTCGCGTCACGTTCCGATCACCCATCAAAATCTCATTGAGATGATGAGCTATGCCTTGGTTTTAACCGGGAATCGACTCATCACCTCTGGTGCTACCGGAACCAATTTTGCCGCCATCCGAGGGGCGATGCGAGCCGATTCTAGCCTGCTGACTGTAATTTTGCCCCAAAGCTTAGAGCGTCAGCCACGGGAATCGCGGGAGCAGTTGGAACAGGTAATGCATTTGGTAGAAAATCCCGAAAACGACAATTTATCGCTGGCTGAAGCCAGCGCTCTATGCAATCAAGAGATAGTTTCTCGGTGTCAGCAGCTAATCTGTTTTGCGTTTCACGACAGCCACACCCTGCTCAAAACTTGTCAGGATGCGGAAGAACAACGCAAAGTGGTGACTCTGTTCTACTTTGATTAAAAAGACGCGATGCATTAAGAGCGCTACCGCTGGCGTCTCTACAATAAAGCTATGATCCCAGTATCTGCTATTCTGCTCGACTGCATTGCCGCAGCCGCTGTTCTGATTTATATCCCCTTTTTGGTGGTGGGTTACGCCCGTGTGACTGTGGGGTATGACACGGCGGCTCCGCGAGCCATGTTTGATAAGCTGCCTCCCTACGGACAACGAGCTACTTGGGCGCACCAAAACTCGTTTGAAGCATTTATGATATTTGCGGCGGCAGCCCTGATGGCTTATGTGACAGGTGTAGATTCGCCCTTGGCAGCGATCGCAGCGATCGCCTTCGTTGTTGCCCGGTCATTATACTCCGTTTTTTATATTCTCAATGTCCCAATCGCGCGATCGCTAATGTTCGGCATCGGTACCCTGAGCAGCGGCACCTTATTTGCCCTCAGCCTACTTTCTGCTAATAGCATTTAGCGATTTTTCTAATATCAATTTAGCTAACCACTAACGATTCTTTATGGCTTCTACATACTCTTTTGATATTGTCAGCGATTTTGACCGGCAAGAATTGGTCAATGCCGTAGACCAAACTGAGCGGGAAATAAAAAGCCGCTTCGACCTCAAAGACACTAAAACTACCCTCGAATTAGGCGACGACGTTATTACAATTAGCACCGATAGCGAATTTACCTTGGATGCTGTTCATACCATCCTGCAAATTAAATCTGCCAAGCGCAACCTTAGCTTGAAAATCTTTGATTATGGCAAACCTGAATCAGCGGGTGGTAGTCGCATTCGGCAGGAAATCAAACTGCGTAAAGGACTCAGCCAGGAAATCGCTAAACAAATCACCAAACTAATTCGGGACGAAATCAAAAAAGTGCAACCCTCAATTCAAGGTGATGCCGTGCGAGTTTCTGCTAAATCCAAAGATGACTTGCAACTGGTAATTCAACGCTTGAAGCAGGAAGATTATCCGGTTGCTTTGCAATTTAATAACTATCGCTAAACGGTTTTTAAACGCAAATAACGCGGAGGTTTTGCAAAAATACGCAAAATTTTGGTTATTCTCTGCATTTTTGGAGTGGTTAAAACTTAGGGTGAACAGTGCCCTTGAGTTAACATCATTCTGAAAATAAAAGCCCAATTGCTTTGTGAAAATATCCCAGCAAGACAATACAGATGAAGTTATTCCTTGCTGCTCTTGGTGCAGTCATCATTGGTTACGTGCTGGGATACTCTGTCAAAATTATCCGTCAAAGTAATGAAGCCTTAGTAGAGCGCTTGGGTCGATACCATCGAACGCTGAAACCAGGTATCCACTTTATCTTGCCTTGGCTCGATACGATTGTCTATCAGAATACGACCCGCGAACAGGTTTTGAAAATTGAGCGCCAGCCAGCGATCGCAAAAGATAATGTGTCCCTAGAAGTCGATGCAATTGTGTATTGGCGCATCCTAAATTTAGAACGCACTTATTACACTGTTGAAAATATTGAGATAGCGTTAAAAAACTTGGTTATCTCTATCCTGCGCTCTGAAATTGGTCGAATTAAGCTAGAGCAAGCGGTTCATTCTAGAAGCGATATCGCTCAAACTTTATTGCAGCAATTAAATGAGGCGGTTGCGAATTGGGGGATCAAGATTACCCGTGTCCAATAGGATATTGCTTTTTTTAGAAAAATACTGGAGCCTCTGAAATTGGGAAAGCTGCTGAAATTAAGACTAGAACCTGCTAATGTCTGAGCCAGAGGAGAAATGGATAAACAACCAAAAATCGACCGCCAGCGAGAGCATCAAGCCAATGAGCGGACATTTCTCGCTTGGTTGCGTACCTCGATTGCATTGATTGGATTTGGGTTTGCTTTAGCTCGCTTTGGTTTATTTCTACAGCAACTGCAAACCGCCGTCACAGGTCAGGATAGCACTTCTCACTCGTTCATCAGTTCCCAGAGCCTTGGCATCAGTCTGGTGGTTGCTGGCATTGTCCTAATTGCCTTTGCTGCATGGCGCTACAACCAGGTTTTTTGGCAAATTGAGCGTAGCGATTATCAGGCAAATCGTCTGTTTGTCTGGATAACGGCTGGAGTGGTGATGATTTTAGGTGTCCTCAGTATCCCTGTCCTCCTCTGGCGACAGTTACCCGTTCCTCATACTCCCTCTTCTAGCAAAAGTGGTAAAGTTTATCGCCAGCTTCAGCAGCCTGCTACCTCTTTTGCACAAACTGTAAAGCATCAAAATTCTTAGAAAAAGTGCCTTTCTTTTTATTTGCATCAAAAAAGTGAATCAAAATTATTTGAAAATCGTAAAGTTTGTTTTTGAAAGTCTAAAAAACTTTACTTTGAATTAAGGAGTTTGAAAATCAGGGTTGGCGAAATCCTGCAATTTTATTTATGTGTTTTATAATTTTAAGGGTATCAAGCTGATAACTTAATTAAGTTTTCAGCATTCAATAGATGTGATGGGATATTTAACTACGAGTTTGGATTATTTTTAAGTCGGTGATTCAAATCACATCTAGGCATACAAGAACCAGATGAGATGCGGGTTTTAAACTCTTGATTTAACGTGATTTGGTGCAGAAAAGCTTAGTTTGCATCGCTGCGAATTCTATTTGAACCGGCTCTGGTGCAAGATGTAAATTGAAGCAACAAATATTTAACAATACAGCTAAATTTCTTGGGACGGAAACGAACTTTGGCAAGGTTTATTTTTCAGTAAATGAGAACCATATTAAAAGATGTTTCGGTGAAAATACTGAGGCTTTTTGAGCGGGAATAGACTCAGATAGAATCGAGTTAACAATAAATACTTGTGAGGGTTGCGATGTCGAGAGTATTAGTCGTCGATGATGTGCCGACTGAACTAGAGATGATTTGCCGAATTTTACAAGAAGCGGGGATGGAAGTGGTGAGAGCGAGTGATGGAGAGGAAGCGATCGCTCGCATCCAGGAGAAGCCACCCGACCTCGTGATATTGGATGTGGTCATGCCACGAATGAACGGATTTGAAGTGGTGCGGGAGTTACGAGAGAACGAGGAAACTAAACACTTACCTGTCGTGTTTTGTACGCAAAAAAATACAGAGATTGATAAAGCTTGGGGAATCGAGCTGGGAGCCGATGCTTATGTAAGTAAGCCACTTGAGGCGAAACAGTTTATTAACCTGGTGCGACGCCTTCTCTAAGAATTAAGAATTAAAAATTAAAAATTAATCAATAATTATAATTTTTAATTTTACATTTTTAATTGTTTATGCCTCGCCAATTCGTTCTCTTTGGTCAAGACAAGAGCCTGTTTGCAGTCGAACTAACGGCAGTCAGAGAAGTGCTGGTTTTGGGCGATCAAACCATTACGGCTGTTCCGAATACGCTTCCTTTTTTATTGGGTTTAACCAATCTGCGAGGGGAAATTCTGGCAGTAGCAGATTTTGGTCGGTTCATGGGTGCCGACCCTGTGGAAAGTCACGAAGCTCGGAGTCGGATTTTAGTCGTAGAAGCGCCCGACCCGCGCGATATCAATCTTCCGTCGATGCGGATGGGATTAGCAGTTTCTCATGTCGAGGGTGTGCTATCTCTCGATCCCGATCAAATTGTCTCGGCAGCAGAGGTGAGTGAGGAACTGGCTCCTTTTTTGCGAGGCTTATATGACTGTCAGGGACGCTTACTCATGATTGTGGATGTAGAAGCGATCGCGCATTCGGATCGCTGGTAAATCATAGATTGCCGGAGCCATAAGATGGAAAGTTCATATCAGCCGATAGAGGTGCCTCAGTCTTCCGACCTCATCGGGACACTTCAATCCTTTTCTAAAAAAGCCACTATAGCAGTCATTGCAATCGGTTGTGCGGTACTACTAGGTTGGATGTTTAACATTCCCATCCTGAAAAGCATCTTGCCAGGTCTGGTGACGATGAAAGCAAACGCAGCGGTGTGTTTTATCCTCAGCGGTACATCGTTGTGGTTGTGGCACCGTTATCCCGCTGACGAGTCGAAGCGCCGCTTGGGACAATGGTTTGCCGGGATCGTTATGGTCGTCGGTTTGCTCACGCTGATGCAGTATGTTCTGGGGTGGGATTTCGGCATTGACCAACTTCTGTTCAAGGCGTCGTCAGACACCTTTGGCACTTCCTCCCCTGGTCGGATGGCTCCCAATACTGCCCTTAATTTTTTGATGTTGGGGGTGGCTCTACTGCTGTTTCTCGGCACCTCTATTCACTACCAAGCCGCTCAAATTCTTAGCTTAGCGGCATTCTCAGTCGCCTTGCTGGGGGTACTGGGCTACCTTTATGGTGTGAAATCCCTTTACGGGATTAGCTCGTACACCCAAATGGCATTGCACGCAGCAGTGGGATTTGTGCTTCTTAGTATCGGCATCCTGTTTGCTCGTCCAGATCGAGGGGTGATGGCAGTTGTCACCAGCCAGAATGCAGGGGGTATGATGGCGAGGCGGATGTCACCGGCTGTACTTGGGATTCCGCCACTTTTAGGTTGGATAATCTTAGCCGGGTACCGGGCGAAGTCTTTGGAAACCGAGATCGCCATCTCGGTTTTAGGTAGCTTGAATATTATTGTTTTTGCCGTTCTGATTTGGTGGAATTCTCGAAACCTGAATGGCATTGATATCAAACGCCAGCGCGCAGAAACGGAACTTCGCACCCTGAATCAAGAACTCGAACAACGCATCGATGAGCGCACGGCAGAATTAACGGAAGCGAATCAAGAACGCGATCGCTTCTTTACTCTCTCTCTTGACCTGCTGTGTATTATCGGATTTGACGGCACCTTTAAGCGCCTCAATCCTTCATGGACAAGAATCCTGGGCTTCGCGGTCGAGGAACTTTTGGCTCAACCTTTTATTGAGTTTATCCATCCAGATGACCGAGACAAGAGCTTAGCCGAAGCCGAAAAACTGACTGTTGGTTCGCAAGTACTGTATTTTGAAAATCGCTACAGGTGTAAAGATGGCTCCTACCGATGGTTAGCGTGGACTGCGAACGCGGCTGCTGAAAATCAAGTGATGTACTGCATTGCCCGTGACATCACCTCAAGCAAGCAGGCAGAAGCCGCACTCAGGGAAAGTCAAGAACGCCTAGAGGCAATCATCGACAATTACACCGCTGTCATCTATCTCAAAGACTTGGAAGGTCGTTACATTCTGGTTAATCGCCAGTATGAACGCCTCTTCCACACGACCAAAGAGCAGGTTATTGGCAAGACTGACTACGATTTCTTCTCGAAAGAAATCGCTGATGCTTATGGTGCCAACGATCGCCAGGTACTTGAAACCGGAACTTCTTTAGAAATGGAAGAGGTTGCACCTCAAGATGACGGACTTCACACCTACCTTTCCACGAAGTTTCTCTTAAGAAATTCGACAGGAACTACTTACGCCCTCTGTGGGATTTCCACCGACATCAGCGATCGCAAGCGGACAGAAGAAGCATTGCAGCAACAGGTGCAGATGCTGGATTTAGCCAATGACACCATAATGCTTCGGGATCTCGACGATCGCATCGCTTACTGGAATCAAGGCGCAGAAAGGCTCTACGGCTGGACAAAGGAAGAAACCGTAGGACAATACATCCACGCATTTTTAAAAACCATCTTTCCCCAACCCGTCGAGGAAATTAAAGCCGCGTGTCTGCGGGATGGACGTTGGGAAGGAGAACTCATCCACACCAAGCGCGATGGGACACAGATCGTTGTAGCGAGTCGCTGGACATTGCAACGGGAGGAATCCGGTCAGCCTAAAGCGATCCTAGAAATCAACAATGACATTACTGAGCGCAGAGCTGCTGAGGAAACCATCCGTCAGAACGAGGAAAGGTATCGCTCATTGATCGTTGCCACCTCGCAGATAGTCTGGGCGACAGACGCCCAAGGACAAGTGGTTGATATGCCAGCTTGGAGAGCGTTTACAGGTCAAAGCGAGGAACAAGTGAAAGGCTGGGGATGGTTGGATGCCGTGCATCCAGAAGATCGCGATCCCACTGCTCGTATTTGGAATAAAGCCCTTGAAACGAAGAGTCTCTATCAGGTTGAGTATCGTATCCGAGCCGCAGATGGCAGCTATGGATACTTCTGGGTTCGCGGGATTCCCGTCTTAGCAGAAGATGGTAGTATCCGCGAGTGGGTTGGCGTCTGCACCGACATTAGCGATCGCAAACAAGCGGAAGCAGATTTACAGAGAACAGCAGCAGATTTGGCTCGTTCCTCGGCTGAACTTCGGCAGCAAACCAGTATCTTGCAATTGGTACTCAACAGCATGGGTGAGGCAGTCATCGTCGCCGATGAAACCGGAAAGTTTTTACTGTTCAACCCCGCCGCGGAGAAAATGTTCGGATTGGGTTCAGGAGATGCCCCCCCCGATCGATGGTCAACGCAGTATGGCTTGTTTTTGCCCGATACCGTGACCGTTTACCCAACCGCAGATTTACCGATGACAAAAGCAATCCGAGGCGAAGCCGTTGACGACGTAGAGATGTTTACTCGTCATCCTGGTATACCAGAAGGTTTGTGGGCAAAAATTAACGGCAGACCGCTGAAGGACGACAACGGTGTCCTCAAAGGCGGGGCGATTGTTTGTCGCAACATCACCAGCGACAAGCAAGCCCAAGAACGTTTACAACAACTCGCCAAGGAGCAGGAACGCCTGCTGCAAGAACTGAAAAACCGGCAAAATGCCCTTGATGAATCGGCGATTGTCAGCGAAACCGACTTAAAAGGAACCATTACCTATGCTAACGAGCGGTTCTGCCAAATCTCTGGATACACCCAGGAAGAACTAATGGGGCAAAACCATCGCATCGTTAACTCTGGCTACCACCCGAAATCCTTTTTCCAAGACTTCTGGGCTACGGTTTATCGGGGCGGTGTGTGGAAAGGAGAAATCAAAAATAAGCGCAAAGATGGTTCTTTGTATTGGGTTGACACTACAGTGTCCCCAATCTTTGACACTAATGGCAATATTATCAAATATATCGGGATTCGCTTCGACATTACCCAGCAAAAAGAAGCGGCTGATAGACTTATCAAATTAGCAGAAGAGCGAAAAATTGAGGCAGATTCTCTAACTCAACAAGTCGTCAAGCTTTTGGGTGAAATTAAGGGTGCAGCAAAGGGAGATTTAACGGTTAAAGCTCAAGTCACCAATGACATCTTAGGAGCATTAGCAGACTCTTTCAACTACCTTGTCACCTCTTTACGGAAAGTGGTCATTAATATCCAAGATGCAGCGGCACAAGCTAATCAAGCTACAACGGCATCGATTGGTAACACTAACGAACTCGCACAGCAAGCGCGTACCCAAGCCTTGCAAATTGAGTCCACCTTAAAACAAATTGAGCGGATGCTCAACTCGATTAAAGATGTCTCAGATGCTGCAAAACGAGCCGAACAAGTGGCACAGCAAGCTGCTACCACAGCAGAAATGGGAGGACAAGCTGTAGACCGTACAGTTGATGGAATTAACGAACTCCGCCAAACGATTGCCGAAACTTCAAAAATGATGAAACGTCTAGGCGAAGGGTCGCAACAAATTGGCAAGATTGTAACATCTATCTCTCAAATTGCTTCTCAAACAAACTTGCTGGCATTGAATGCCACAATTGAGGCAGCACGCGCCGGAGAACAAGGACAAGGCTTCGCAGTCGTAGCGGAGGAAGTTCGCAAGCTCGCAGAACGTTCTGCTTCAGCAACCGAAGAAATATCGGAGATTGTGAAAACAATTCAAGATGAAATTAGTCGGGTGATGAGGGCAATGGAATCCGGTACTCAACAAGTTGTTGAAGGAACGCACATTGCCGCAGCTGCTAAGACGAATCTGATTGCGATTATTGAAGTCAGCCGCGAAATTAATGCTTTGGTACAAAACATTACTCGTGCTGCTCAAAAACAGACAATTTCGGCAGAAGAAATTGCAGGCAGCGTGAAGCAGGTGAACGCTATTTCTACCAACACTGCCCAAAAAGCTGAAGACGTAACGAATTCACTTGGTGGGTTAGCTGTTGTCGTGAATAAACTCCAAAGTTCAGTGACAAACTTCCGCTCGCAATAAGCAGTCAAGGATTCAGAACCTCCCTCCAGCACCCCTTATCGCTTTTTGGCGAGGGGTGCCGGAGGGAAACATAAAAATGCCAGACCAATCAAATGGAGTAATTAAAATTAATAACTTCATTTTTTTATTTAATACCATTCCGATTTATGTTTACACTAGGCAAGTTTTTTAACTAACAATTAAGCAATAACTAGCATATTTGATATGTAGCATTGTTACAAAGATGGGAATTAATTAAATAAAATCTAAAGTCACGTCTAAAGGCTGACTGATTTAAAGGAAAAAAGTATGAATTCGGATGATTTCAATGAGCTAATCGGTATCTTTGTAACTGAAACTCAAGAATTCTTGCAATCCCTAGAAGCCAATCTTTTATTGATAGAAAGCAGCAGTGAAGTTGAAGCGCGATCGCAAGCGGTTCAAAACCTATTTCGGGCTGCCCACTCGATAAAAGGTTCGGCTTTGATGTTTGGTTTTGAAACCTTATCGACAGCGGCTCATTGCCTGGAAGATAGCTTTGCAATTCTGCGCGATCGCGCTGATTTAGCCCAAATCAATCCAACGACGATTACCGCTTTGCTCCAAGGGGTCGATCTCCTGAGAACCATTGCCAACCAAGTCTGTCAGCCGGAAGGTAAGGATAATGGAGCAACAATGCAGGCAACCTCTGTAGCTGAAGTGGAAGCGATCGCCCAAATTCTAGCCCAGCTAGAAAATCAGTATACTAAGCCCGCTGCTTCCAGTAATGGCTCTAGCCTTAACAATCGGGCAAACCTCCAAACTATTAAAAGGATTTTTGAACAAGATCTACTTCCGGTTTTTAACCATTTGGAGACGGAACTTTCTCAAGTTAAACCAGAAACTTTAGAGCAAACAATAGCAACGCTTAACCAAGTTTATTACCAACTTTCAGGGGTAGCCGGGATGCTGCAACTGGCAGAATTTGGGCAAATTGTTGAGTATTTGAGAACTTTGATCGATACCCCCCATCTGAGTGTAGAACTCCTCCAAAAACAGGGATGGGAAATTGCCCAAAACTTGCAATCTGCCCGCACTCAGCTATTGCAGGGAGAAGCCATTACTATACAGCCTTTGAATGGGACTGAGCTAAAAGGACTGAGGACTGAGGAGTTAGGACTGAGGAGTGAGGAAGCAATACTCTCCACTCCAGAATCACCAGTTGATAATTCCTCGATACCCTTCAGTAATAGGACTGAGGTGACAGGACTCAGGACTGAGGAACCAGCCATCTCCACTCCAGAATTACCAGTTGAGGATTCCTCAACTCCAGCCTCTCTCCTCAGCCCTCAGTCCTCACTCAGTCCTCAGCCCTCAGTCCTCAGTCCTCAGTCCTCACTCAGTCCTCAGCCCTCACCCAGCCCTCACTCCTCACCTGTTTCTTCCCCTACAGGTTGGCAACGTCCGACAATTCGCGTAGATCTAGAACGCTTAAGCGAATTAGTGAATTTGGTGGGCGAATTAGTGATTAACCGGACAAATTTGGAACTACAAGAAACTCAACTACGCACTGAAGCGAAGCGCATTCGGAAGAGTATTGTAGCTTTAAACCAATTTGGAACGCAGCTCCGAGAAGAATATGACCGTCTTAGCACTGAAAATAGCAAAAGCGATCGCGTAAAAACCACAACTGCTTTTACTAAATCTTTGCCTTCGACTTTCGATTTATTAGAACTAGATCAATATACAGAATTTCACTCCACCGCTCAATCTGTGATTGAAACGACCGAAGCGATCGCGCTATCGGGAACGAAGATTGACGAAATCGCGGTGAAATTTGAACGCAGCACCGATCAACTCCGCCGGATCACCGACCAGTTGCGATCGCGCGTCATGCAACTGCGAGTCGTCCCCTTCAGTCGGGCGGTCGATCACCTCCCTCGCGCTTTGCGAGATTTGTGTCGCCTCCACAACAAAGAAGTTAATCTCCTCCTCCTGGGACGAGACACCACCATTGATGAAAGCCTGCTAGACGCCCTGCGCGACCCCCTAGTGCATCTGGTGCGAAATGCCTTCGATCACGGCATCGAAACGCCCCAAGCCCGCCTCGCCCTGGGGAAACCCCCCAGCGGTCAAATCGAAATTGAAGCCTTTCACCAAGGCGGACAAACCATCATTACCATTACCGATGATGGACGGGGAATTGACCCGGAAGCCATCCGCGCCAAAGTCGTGGCAGGCGGCTTTGTGGCAGCCGAACAAGCCAACGAACTCTCGATTGCCGACCTCTACGAATTCCTCTTCTGGCCTGGTTTCAGCACCACTAGAGAGGTCACGGAACTCTCTGGTCGGGGGGTCGGTCTGGATGTGGTTCGCACCAATCTGCGGCAGGTACGGGGAACTGTCAAAGTAGATTCACGACCGGGCAAAGGCACTAGCTTTATCCTGAAGCTACCACTCATGCTATCGATCAGCGATGCCTTAATGGTTAAGGCAGATCGCAATACGGTAGCAATCCCTTTAGACGCCGTAGAGGAGATTCTCCACATTCAAGGGCATCAGATTCAAATGGCTGGGACGCAGACCATGTTGTGGTGGCGAGAAGAATTCATCCGCTTGGTGCGTTTGCAAGAATTACTCCACTATAGTGTCGCCCATCCCGACGGCCCCTCTCCCGACCCAATTGCCCAAGACTATATCCCGGTAATGGTTTTAGCTTCCAGTGAAGGTGTTCTCGCTGTAGTCGTGGAACGTCTCATCGGTCAACAAGAAGTCGTGGTAAAAGCCCTTCCGCTTCCCCTCTCAAAGCCTCGCGGGATCGTTGGTTGCACGATTATGGGAGATGGTCAGGTCGTGACGATTTTAGATGTGGACGATCTCATCGGGCAATTTTATACTCAAAGCGGCACCACAATTTCAGTTGATAATAAATCAGATTTAGGGACACGACATAGCACGCCACTCCTTGCCCCGACAGGAAGTTCTCAACCCCAAATTTTGGTTGTCGATGACTCCTACACGATCCGACAGTTACTCTCCCTGACGCTAATTCGCGCCCGTTACCGAGTCGCGCAAGCCAAAGATGGTCAAGACGCTTTATCTAAATTAGAGGAAGGCTTAAATTGCGATTTAATCATTGCCGATATAGAAATGCCCCGGATGGACGGATTTGAACTGTTGCGAAATCTGAAATCTCAACCTCAATTTGCCTCGATTCCCGTTGCCATGTTGACTTCCCGGAGTGGGTTCAAACATCGCCAGATGGCATTAGAGTTAGGAGCGATTCAATACTTTACTAAACCCTACAACGAGGTTCAGTTATTAGAAGCGATCGCTAAATTAATTAAACATTAAAGAACTTATGAATCGCCGATTCCGGACTAAAGCCCTTGTCTCAACTCGGATTGCCAAGCGAAAACTGGTTTCGTTTCAGATGGGAAGCGAACAGTACGCGATCGCGATTGACCGAGTGCAGCGCGTTCTCAAAGCCTTTACACCCCACGCTGCCCTAACCAATGGTCGCCGGTTAATGGAGTACGAACAGGAAGCGATCGCGCTTATCGATCTATCGGCGCTATTTCTAAAATCCCACGAAACAGACTACCACTATCTAATTGTTTGCACCATCAAGCAAAAAGAAAAATTAGGCATTCCCGTCTCTGAAATGCCTAAAATCTTAGAAGTATCAGAAGAAAAATTTGAGAAAATTCCATCTTTTTATCAACACGAAGATTTACCCCCCACTATTGAACAAATTATTCACGCACCTGAAGGTAATCTCGTATTCTATCTCAATTTAGATCGCCTATAAGTAGGCAGAATTAAGTATTTTTAGATGGATGAGCGATAGCGTAAACTATGCAGACATTAGGTTTTCTCGCGTTCCAACTTACTGTCTAGATAGCAATCCTAATTAATTTATTAAGTCTTGGATCTCTGCACTTACTTTTCCCTCGTGTTCTACATAGGGTTAACGTGCATGGCTGATGAAAATCAAGTTCCTGGCTAATCGCAAAATTCAGGTTTATCCAACTCAAATTTAATTTTCCCAGTCCGTTAAAACGGGCTTGAGCGATTAGCCAGGAACTTAAGTTCCTGGCGGGATAAAAGCGAGCGAGACTAACTTACAGCCCAGACATTACTTCTCTCGCTGCTGCCAAAGTGCGGTCAATATCTTCATCTGTGTGCGCCAGAGAAGTAAATCCAGCCTCAAACTGAGAAGGTGCCAGATACACACCCCGCTCTAACATTCCGCGATGGAAGCGGCTAAACTTGTTCGAGTCAGACTTTTTAGCATCTTCGTAGTTATGGACTGGCCCTTGAGTGAAGAACAAGCCAAACATCGCGCTGATGCTACCGCCGCAAGCCGCATGACCTGTTTCCTTAGCAATTTGCAGCAAGCCATCACTGAGCTTCTTTGTCATCTTGTCTAACTGCTCGTAGCTGCCTGGTTTTCGCAGCAATTCCAGCGTTTTGATTCCGGCAGTCATCGCCAGAGGATTCCCCGAAAGCGTCCCGGCTTGATACACTGGTCCGGCTGGAGCAATCATCGACATAATATCGCGGCGTCCACCGTAAGCACCCACCGGCAAGCCACCGCCGATTACTTTACCCAGCGTTGTCAAGTCAGGGGTAATCCCAAATCTCTCCTGTGCCCCACCGTAGGCAATCCGGAAGCCGGTCATGACTTCGTCAAATACGAGTAACGCGCCATTTTCTTGCGTAATCATTCGCAAGCCTTCCAGGAAACCCGCGTCAGGCGTAATAAAGCCAGCATTACCCACCACTGGCTCTAGAATCACCCCAGCAATTTGGTCGGGATTTGCGGCAAATAAAGCTTTGACGGCTTCCAGGTCATTGTAGGGGGCAGTGAGCGTGTTGCTGGTTGTCGTCTTGGGAACGCCTGGAGAATCCGGCAAGCCGAGGGTAGCGACGCCGGAACCGGCTTTCACCAGGAACATATCGGCGTGACCGTGATAGCAGCCTTCAAATTTAATCAGCTTGTCGCGTCCGGTGAAAGCTCGCATCAGGCGCAGAACTGCCATACACGCCTCGGTTCCGGAATTGACAAAGCGCACCATTTCAATGCTGGGTACGGCGTCAATCACCATCTCTGCCAGCACATTTTCTAACACGGAGGGGGCACCAAAGCTGGTGCCTTTTTCCAGGGCTTCGTGCAAGGCACTAATCACTTCTGGATGGGCATGACCGCAAATCGCGGGTCCCCAGGTGCCAACGTAGTCGATATATTGGTTGCCATCGACATCCCAGATATAGGCACCTTTGACGTGGTCAAAGACGATGGGTTGTCCTCCCACCGATTTAAACGCCCGGACTGGTGAACTGACACCTCCTGGCATCAAATGTTGAGCAGCGGCGAATATTTCTTCTGACTTGGTGGTTTTCAAATTTGTAGAAGTAATCAATGTTATCTCCTCGTTTTGATGATAAAATCTCTGCCTCAAGATAGGCGGAAGCTGCGATCGCAGAGATTACGCTGTTCAATTATCCTACTGAGGGTAATACCAATCATGTCCTACCAAACGAATCAGAATTTACCTGTGAGTGTTTGCTCTTGTTTCTGGAAGGCAGCCTAGGAGTTCCGATCGGGTAGCATTCAACTTGGTAGTTCGATTCAGCGATTCAGTTCGACGGTTCAATGGTAGCTTCGATGGTAGACAGAGGACTTCAAGGCTCACAAGGTTCTCATTTACGCTGTCAGAAGTCAATCAGCCAGCCTGGTTAGCCAGCTTAAATAGCATCTTTGGCAAATGCCTGGAACTGCTTCTTGCAACCTCTTATTCACTTTAGCGAACAACCCGGAAGAATATCTGAGGCATCTAGAACGGGTGCTGAGCAGTTGGTGGTGAGGAGTGATATCTTGTACAAGTGAGTCATTTGTACTGAAAATGCCAGCTGCTGAACCCTCTGCTTTAAGCCAATCCATCCCTGTCGATCGAATCCGCTACAACGAGCAGGGACTGGTGCCAGCGATCGCGCAAGATTATCTGGATGGCACAGTCTTGATGATGGCTTGGATGAATCGGGAGTCGTTACAGAAAACGCTAGAAACGGGACAAGCTTGGTATTGGAGCCGTTCTCGTGGGGAGTTATGGCATAAAGGTGCGACTTCGGGGCATTTACAAAATGTGCGAAGTCTCCGTTATGACTGCGATAGCGATGCGCTGCTGGTTACTGTGGAACAGGTGGGAGAAATTGCCTGTCACACCGGAGAACGCAGCTGTTTTCATCAAGTAGATGGGGAAAAAGCGCCGCCTCCCGCAGATACCTTGTCGGATTTGTTTGCGACGATTTGCGATCGCCGAGATAATCCTAGCGAAAGTTCTTACACCAGCAAGCTATTTGCCGGTGGAGATAACAAGATTTTGAAAAAAGTTGGCGAAGAATCTGCTGAAGTGGTGATGGCTTGCAAGGATGACGACAAGGACGCGATCGCGGGTGAGGTTGCTGATTTGTTCTATCACACCCTGGTTGCTTTAGCTCACCATCATGTTGATGTTAGAGATGTTTATCGCAAGTTGCAGGAACGCCGTCGATAATTGATTGGCGACCGATCTAGCCTAGCCATTGTTGGCGCAAAAACAACGATTGTTCACAGAACTAGCAACAAGCAAATCTATCTCAAAGCGTTTTGCTTGTTTACTGCAATAGGTACTGTCAAAATAGATTATTTCACGAGCATAAAGAATGTGCGGTAAACAAGGGCGATGTCCTCAAAGGACGACCTTCGGTTCGCTTCGACTTTAGTTGAATTGTAGAAGTGTAGTTTTCTGCAAAAATGAGATATTCCCGCAAAACTACCACAAGTGGCGATTGATGAATAAAAAGTGTAACCGGATTAAACGATTCACAAGTTTCTTAGCCTTCACCTATCTTTTGCTACTTGTACATTCTCCCCAGGTTAAAGCGCAGGATTCCTCAAATAATCTGGAAACTGCACCTGAGTTACTAAAAACACCGCCTAATCAAAAAAAGCCGACTGAAGTCTCAATTGGTATTTATATTACTAACTTCGCTAATATCGATCAAGCAAATGAAAGTTCTGAGATAGTTGGCTACCTATTTGCTACTTGGAAAGATCCACGCTTGGCATTTAAACCAAAAAAGGATGAAGAAAACACAAAATATTATAATATTGAAGATATCTGGCAACCCGGTCTAGAAATTATTAACTCTAAAGAATTTCGCGAACAAACTAACAATGATGTTCGTGTAGAAACAAATGGCACCGTTCATTATCAAGAAACTTTTAAAATAAATTTGTCCTCTGGGTTAGATTTAAAAAGATTCCCATTCGATTCTCAAAAAGTCAATATTCTACTTGAATCTTTTAAATATGATATCAACAAAGTGAAATTAGTTTCACAGAATTCGTTAAGTGGACTCAGTAAAGACAGCTACGTTTCCTTGGCAGAATGGGACATTCAAGGAGTAACCACACGAGTAGAACAGAAAAAGTTTGAGCCTGAAAACACTTACTATTCTCGATTGATATTTGAAATTAATATTAAACGAAACTATGGCTTTTATATCTGGAAAGTAGGTATTCCACTGTTACTACTAACAATCATTTCGTGGATGGTATTTTGGATTGAACCAAAAGAATTTGGCACACAGGTGTCGATAAGCATTACAAGTATGCTTTCTGTAATTGCATTTAGCTTTACAGTGAATGATGCCTTGCCACGGGTGGCATATTTAACGTTTATAGATGGATTCATTTTTTTGTGTTATGTCTTTGTGTTCCTATCTCTCTTTATAGTAATCCTGGTACATTACCTGAGTACAACAGGAAAAGAAAAAAAAGGATTCATGGTTCAAAACAATTCTCGCTGGTTTTTCCCAACTACATTTAGTATCAGTAATCTCCTATTGATAATTTTGATTATGCTGACATAAGGGTTAAAGTTTTATGAAAAATAGCATTCTAAGGCGGCTTTCTATTAGCGAGACAAAATTCGATTCAGGTACTGCAAAATGGCAATGGTGATGGCTACGCTGAATGCGAAACCTAGCCACAAACCATCCGCCACCACTGGCGGTTGATCTAATGCCCAACCACCCACTGTAGGGCCAATGAAATAGCCGATTGCCCAACAAAGAGAATTGATTGAAAAATATACGCCACGTTGAGATTCGGGGGCTAAGACTGTAATCAGAGAAGATGCTGAGGGAGTGTAGGAGACAAGGGCGATCGCAAAAACTCCCATTGCTAAAATTGCCCACAATAACTGACTTGATGCTGCTACTCCTGTAAACCAAATTAAGCTAAATCCTAATCCCCAAAATAGGGCGGAAATGCACAAGGCGTAGGGATGGCTCAAACGTTTAAATATTCTGACAACTGGCAGCTGTAAGAGAATGGCTAAGACAAGGTGCCAGGTAAATAAAGCACTAATGGTTGTGGGGGAAA
Source organism: Trichocoleus sp. ST-U2 (assembly GCF_039961875.1). Lineage (NCBI taxonomy): Bacteria > Bacillati > Cyanobacteriota > Cyanophyceae > Leptolyngbyales > Trichocoleusaceae > Trichocoleus > Trichocoleus sp. ST-U2. The sequence continues at coordinate 19,339 of NZ_JAMPJY010000005.1, forward strand.
ATCCTTTTCCAGATTCTTCTATACGCAAGAAATTGCTGAAGTACAGGGGCATTGTACTTTGGGTTTGCGAGATATAGGTGGTGAAGATGATGTTCACTAAGCAAAAAATCAACAGACTGCGATCGCGCAGTGCCGTTGCCCAACTGCTAAATGCTTGTTGTTGGCGTTCTCCTGGTTTGTAAGTTTCTGCGATCGCTGCATAGACGACCCCAAAGAACACCACAAATGAAATCGCATCAAGCACAAATAGCTCTCGATAAGCCCCCGTGGTGCCAATTAATACACCTCCCAATACAATTCCGATGCCCATCCCCAAATTGTCTGCCAGTCGCGTTAGGGCATAAGCTTCATTGCGCTGCTCTCCCTCTGTCAAATCTGCTACTACGGCTTCTGTGGCAGGCCAATATAAACCGATGCCCATGCCCATCAGCAAGTTACCAACCACGAAAATGTGAAAATTGTTGCTAATCGCCAAGACTACGGAAGCAACTGCCGAAACCGCTGCTGAGAGTAACAGGGTGCGTCTGCGTCCCCAAAACTGCGAATCTGCAAACGAACCGCCCAAAATACGCCCAACTACGCCAGAAATGGAGGCGCTGCCTAAGCCAATCCCGACTTGCGTGGCGGAGAGTCCCACTTGATTGACAAAAAAAATCGGGGCGTAAAACAAAGTAAACCCAGTGCCAATCCCGGATAAGAATCGACCAGCGGCAAGAATCCAAACTTGGGAATTTAGCTGAGGCAACCAGGACGTGGCTTTGCGGAAAAATGTCATGGGGGAGAGGAATTAGAGGGATTTCTGAAGGCAATTCTGCGGGTGAACGGACTTGTCGCGTATCCACTTCAATACAGAATTGCTTGAATTGAGCAGAATCAGTTTTTCTCAGGTGATAAAGAAAGATAGTGAAAGCGAAAACGCGATCGCGCGATTCCTCTCAAGCTTTCGGTTCAAGCTTTCGGTGCGATCGCTCATAGCTCTAACCTCAGATAGAGACCACCCTAGCTTCTTATCGTTACATTTAGTTACATAAGCTAAACATTGCTTAACAAACGTAGCGATAAACCCGGAGTTCCCACCATGCAAGAGACACAGAAAGTAACCACTCCCGTCATGGACGATCGTAACGCTTGGAGATACGGCTTCACTCCTCAAGCAGAAATTTGGAACGGGCGTCTAGCGATGATTGGCTTTTTAGCCGCTGCGCTGATTGAAATCTTCTCAGGTCAAGGCTTCCTGCACTTCTGGGGTCTGATCTAGAATTAATTCCCTCCCATTCTCGTCATCATGTCACCTCAAGTAATCCGCCTGGGAGTTATCAAAACGCTCCCAGGTTTTTTTTATCTTCAATTGTCGCTAAGGAGTGATGGGAAGCGATCGCTCTCTATCCCCCTAATGAACTCCCATATAGGAAAATAATCCAGTAGCCAAATCCCAAGCAATGAGCAACGTGAAGCCATTTCTCTTCTTGACCGATTTAGACAATACCTTAGTAGGCGATGACGAGGCTCTAGAAGAACTCAAGCGCCACCTGAGCCAGCATCGGCAACAATACGGGACAAAGATTGTTTATGTAACAGGTCGTTCCCCCGTCCTCTACCAAGAACTGAAGACCGAACAGGAGCTATTAGAACCCGATGTCCTCGTTCTCTCTGTTGGGACGGAAATTTACCGAGATGGCAGCGATACACCAGATCCAGCTTGGGTAGAGCAACTTTCTCACAACTGGGATCGCGATTTGATCGTCGCCACAACCGCTCATTTTTCTGACCTGGTTCCCCAACCGCCATCCGAACAACGCCCCTTTAAAGTTAGCTACTTCCTCGCCGAGGAAGCCGCCGTTGAAGTTCTTCCTCAGCTAGAAGATTTGTTGGAAGAACGCAAGCTAGATGTCAAGTTGGTCTATAGCAGTGGCAAAGACTTGGACATCCTACCTCGCGGAGGCAATAAAGGAACTGCAACCACGTTTCTGCGACAGCAATTTCAGATGCCTCCCGAACAAACCGTTGTTTGTGGTGATTCTGGCAACGATGTAGCTTTCTTTCAGTCCGGTGAGGAACGGGGAATTATTGTCGGGAATGCCCAGCCAGAACTACTAAAGTGGCATTACGCCAATCCTTCGATTAATCGCTATTTAGCAAAAGCGGATTGCGCTGGAGGTATTCTAGAAGGTCTGAAGCATTTCGGCTTTTTAGAATGAACTTATCCTACATCCTCAACATCTTTGCATGATCGGCTATCTCAAAGGGACGGTAGCTGGCATCCAGAAAAGTACCGCCAATCGCGTCATCCTGATTCTGGAAGTCAATCAGATTGGGTACGAACTGCATATCCCGCCGCGCCTGGAGGCTGAGCTACCGGCGGCGGGAGAAATGGTGCAAGTTTTTACACACCAACAAGTTCGAGAAGATCAAGTCCTCCTATATGGCTTTGGCTCCGCTGCGGAGCGAGATTTATTTCGCGCCCTCGTCAGCGTCAGCGGGATTGGTGCCAGAGGCGCGATCGCCCTCTTAGACACCTTAGGGCTATCAGATTTAGTTCAAGCAATCGTTACAGGCAACACTCGCACCTTAGCGAAAACTCCTGGCATTGGTAGCAAAACCGCCGAACGTCTGGCGCTGGAACTGAAAACTAAACTGGCAGAATGGCGTCACTCGGCAGGGGTGACTAGCACGACTACTGGCCCTTCCGCCGCGATTTTAGAAGATGTGGAGATGACGCTACTGGCTTTGGGATATAGCAATAGTGAAGTATCGCAGGCGATCGCAGTTGTCAGACAAGATGCCCTGTTAGCGAAAAGCACGAATGCAGAAGATTGGATTCGAGGTGCGATCGCTTGGTTGAGTCATTGACCTCCTCCCAGCACTCTCGTTGGAGTCCCGATTTAACTCAGGTTTCTAAATTCACAATCGACATTCCTACCTGTAAGGAATCGGCACTTCAACTTAAACAGATCAGAGCCAACCTTTAATTTCTACATCAGTGAGCGATCGCTCTAACTTGACATATTCACTTTTGGTCGCTTGTAGAATATGTTTCATCATCACCGGCTCTCCGGCATTGGCTGCTAGAAAAGCGGCATTCAAGGAAATATTGCGGATATTTCCTCCCGCTACATTCAGCTTTGCCAGCTTGCTCATATCTAGCCCTTCAGTCGGGGTCTTTTTGGGGAAGATACGCTGCCAAATTTCCGCCCGTTGGCTGGCATCGGGGAAGGGAAACTGCACAATAAATCGGATGCGGCGTAGGAAAGCTTGGTCTAATGAACCTTTCAAGTTAGTCGTCAAAATCGCCAAACCCTGATAAGCTTCCATGCGCTGTAGCAAATAGCTAACTTCAACATTAGCGTGGCGGTCGTGGCTATCTTTCACCTCAGTGCGTTTCCCAAATAAGGCGTCAGCTTCATCGAATAGCAAAATAGCACCGCCTGCTTCAGCAGTATCAAATATCCGCCGCAAGTTCTTTTCGGTTTCTCCAATATATTTGCTAACGACTGCACTCAAGTCGATGCGATACAGGTCTAACCGCAATTCCTTGGCCAGTACATCTGCTGCCATTGTTTTACCTGTACCGGAAGCCCCTGCAAATAAGGCGCTGATACCTAAACCCCGATTGCTCTTACCAGCAAATCCCCAGACTTCGTAAACTTTAGCGCGTTGCCGAAGATGAGCGGAGATATCACGCAGAATCTGGCGTTGTGCTTCTGGCAGCACCAAGTCGTCCCAAGTAGAAGTTGAATCAATGCGTTGAGCTAAATCATCTAAGCGTGGACGTGCTTGGACGCGACAGAAATCCCATAACTGATTTTGAATTGGAGAATCTACTTCAATTTCTAATTTTTCACTTTTAATTTTTAATTGTTCGCAGGCAGATTGAATGGCGGGACTGCTGAGATTGAATTGAGAGACTAGCTCCTCTACGTGTCCGTTTAGTTCAGCAGCGACTGAGCCTAGATTAGTTTTCCAGATAGCAAGTTGTTCGCTGCGGGTAAGTTTGGGAACGTCGAAGGCAATGAGGGGGCGTTGTGGTGAATGCAGCCGTTCTTCTGTAGTAATCATTAGTGGGGTGGTGGTGTCTTGAATGAGCTGCAAAATTGAGGTTGCTCGGACTGAATCACCCGCATTGAAGCGATCGCAATCCAGCAACAGAACACTACCTGTCAAAGCGACTTCGCGTTCCCAGCGTCGGAACAGATGAATCAGGTCGTCGGGATCGGTTGGTAAGCGATGGGCGGATATGAGTTTTAAGGGATGCCCCATGAGGGCGCAGGCAGCGACAGCGATTGCCCATTTGTCGCCTACGTCTAAACCACACAGTTGCGGGATAGAGAAAGTAGAAGAATTTCCCGCTTCAGACAAGATAGCTGCTAGCCTGTCTGCTAACTGCTGGTGGGACGGTTGTAGGGGTGTATTGCCATACGCTTCTACAGGCAAGGGCTGAATTAGACTCATCAGGCGATCGTCCTGATACGGTTCGCCAAAGAGATAGTGCAGCACGCTCTCATCAATCTGCAAAGAACAGAAGGTAATGACTTGACCTGTACCAACTTGCAGTAATTGCCAGTGACGCAGAGGTGCTTGAGGGGTAAAGGCACTCCAATGACTTTGGGGAAACACTTCCAAAGCTAAACCAAAGGTCGGATAAGCCATTTCCCGATTTCCTTGAGCGTTAGCGCACAGGGCTGAGAAATTAGGAAAAATTGCCATACCGACGCACAACAGCAGAATATTGCGCTCGAAGGGAGACAGGTTGAAGGTAGTGCAGAGTTGCTCTAATGCTGGGGGGGTTGACATAGAGGCAGCGATCGCATCTAAATTCAATTGCTCGTCCGCAACTGCTTCAACGGCTCGATTCTGCTGGCGATCGATGTACTGCTCTAATCTCCGATGCACTCCCGCTACTGCGGTCATCAGATAGTGGGAATTGCTTTTATACCAGCGGTCGGTGGTTGTGATATTCATTAGTTTTCTGACTTCAAACCGCCATGAGGAAATTACGGATTTATCCTCTAGAACTAAACGCCTTCAAATTTCTCTGGATTGATGAATATATTTAGTGGCAAATTCAAATCGTAAAGTTAAGTATTTAAGCTTAAAAAATCATTAATTTATTTTGTAGCAAATTTGGTTATTCTAAGCCCCTTTTCATGACAGCCCGCGTAGGCAAGCTTTGTTTGTGTGGTTCCGCTCCTTTTCATAGCAGCCTGCGTAGGCAGGCTTTGTTTGTATAGTCGCGACTTTAGTCGTTTGGCTAAAGTTTCGGGATAAAGGAAAAAGGCTTTTAGAACCAGCTTGGCTATCAAAGCACAACAGCAAATTTACGATTTTTATTTTTTCATACTTCTCAGTAATTCTCCGGGAAAGATGGAAAGAAACTGTAACTATTAGGCCTCTAATGCTCGATGTATCCCTGCCACTGCGGTCATCAGATAGTGAGGGTTGGCTTTGTGCCAGTTAGAAGTGGCTGCTATATCCATTGATTTTTCCACCTTTACCCGAAATCGCCTAATTTACAGATTTTATCTATCTAGAGGAGTATCTATTTTATTAAAATTTATTCCCATGCGTCATTGACGATTTAAGCAAAGATATGATTTAAAGGCTTAAAAATTTCCCACGCTGGCACGAGAGGCTCAATATGACCTACCAAAGAGTGCAAAAATCTTCCTCTTGGACTCCGCAAACCCAGGCGAAAGCCTCTCGCTTTGCCCCACCTCCAATGACCGTGCAGGCAAAACAACCTGTTGACGAGCATCAGTCAGAGTCGCAAATGCCCAGCTACACCCCCTTGCCAGCAGACTACGTTCATCCTTTGATGAGAAGTTTGAATTCGGCTGAGCCAATGCAGGAGCGGGCAGAAGCACTACAATCTGAGTCTGAGTCCACTGTTGAAGACAATATCCAGATGTCAGACGGGGCGGAGGCTATCCAGCGCCAGCAAGAGTTGGAAGACGAAGGCGAGGAAAAACTGTCGGTTCAGACGAAGCTTACGATAGGGCAGCCAGGAGATAAATATGAGCAGGAAGCTGACCAGATGGCAGCGCAGGTAGTGCAGCAGATAAATGCGCCCTCTCCTCAGTCGTCAGGTCAGAGTAACGCACTGCAGCGGCAAGAGATGCCTGAGGAAGACGAACTTCAGATGAAGCCAATGGTGCAGCGTCTGCAAGCCAGCGGAGGAACGGTTACGCAAGATGTGGAAGCCTCCATTCAAGGGGCGCGGGGTAGCGGACAGCCACTGGCAGATAGCATCCGCGTACCGATGGAAGGAGCGTTTGGGGCTGATTTTAGTAGCGTTAAAGTCCACACCGATTCTCAATCTGACCAGCTCAACCAATCAATTCAGGCGAAAGCTTTTACCACAGGACAAGATATCTTCTTTCGTCAGGGAGCTTACGAACCTGGAAATCGGGAGGGACAAGAGTTAATTGCCCACGAGTTAACTCATGTGGTACAGCAGAGTGGCGGTACGCTATCCGGAGCAGTGCAAGGTAGGTTAATTCAGCGCACGCCGGATGACCTTTGGAACGCGGTGAATAGCGAGCAGGACGTTGACACTATTAGTCAGGAAAAAGCCAAACAAATATTAAAGAATGATTTCTACTCAAACTGGTTTCTTGTGAGAGATTACTTGGTAGAGGGTAAATGGAAAGGCAAGGAGCAAGCAGAGATTGAGAGAAAGCAGCCTTGGTTCAAAAAGCTAATGCGAGAGAGTTTCATCAAACTGCGTCAGACGGAGACTAACAAGCTTCTAACACATATACGAGATAATGAACTCGCAACTGGTGAATTCGAGAACTTAGAACCGGAAGATCGCCTGAAGTGGGGTAGCGCAGGCAGCCAAACACTAACTTCAGACATTGATGTCAATCTCAAAGGTGCAGGCTCAATCGCAGCCGTCACGCTGTTCAATCAACTGTTCAAGACAGAACTCAAATGGCCTAACGAACCTGGCACAGTCTTTGATGTCAACGTCTATGCTCAAGACTTCATGGAAAAGACGCCATTCACGCTTGAGAAGAAAGAAAACGAGAACACCGCAAAAATTATTCCGCAACAGGAAGTCGAGCTAAAAGGTGATGTCTTTACTAAGTTTGCTGCTGATCAAGATATGTGGTCGATCTTAAAGATGCGAATCCACATGACCCAAGGAGAATGGGAAAAATACCAAACCTCTATTGTAGGAGATACCTTAAAGCCATACGACGAAGGCGCTCAGTACCAAGAAGGGATGGACGTAGAAACATACCATAAGCAACAAAAACTCCGCACACGATTTGCAGAAGCTGAAGGTTACTACAACGAGTATCAGTGTTTACTTCAGGAGAAGATTCTCCAAATAAACACCAGCACTAATGAGGTTTATGTCACCCTGCGGAAGAATCTCGAAGCTGGTAAACAGTATCTCTCCAAGCATCAAGCTGCTGATACGAAGAAGATGGCAGCAGCTAACCTAATTTACCAGGAACAACTGGATGAAGTTGCAGCAATTCGTCTGTATTTGCAAGACCTTAAAGATTCTAGCAAAAGCAAAAATACTATAGCTCTTCAGAAAGAAATTGATCAATACTCCGTGCGTCTTAAAACAGCACTTTCACACTCGATTGTTTATGCCAATGAAGCCTATTTTACTCAGGGTGCAGTTCACTTCTCCGTAATTGGTCAGCAGATTGGTAAAAACATTAAAAATGAAAAAGGTGAAAGATATAATAAAGTCGAACTTCAATTATCTGACGAAGAATATCTCCACTCCTTCCGAGAACAAGTAGGAGACACGCTTAAGGTATTGCACGAGTACAGTGAAGCAGAAATTTGGAAAGCTGCATATAAAGCTGGTAAATATATAGACCGTATGCTCAAATCTGCTGCTCCTTTAGTAGGTTCGTCTCAAGTGGCACGGTTTAATGATTTGTCAGAGGTAGGTAGCATCGCGATCGCGCTCAAGGATGAAGGCGCAAATAGTGAAACGCAACAGAGTAGGCTCAATCCGGTTGCTGGAGTAATGGCAGATAGCGTATCCGGTTTCCGCAATCTGATCCTTCAGTTTGGGGTAGATGTTGAAAAAACCTATCAAGATAACCAGGAAGCGAAAAAAGCAGCCGAGAAGAATAAAGTCGAGGAACAACCTAATCTTGATGAAATTCAACGACCAAAAGCAGATAGCAATAATTCTGTAGGGGCAGAAATGCAACAAAATATTGAACAAGCAGAAGACAAATTTGCTGGTTTGGTCGAACTAGCTCGTCAGATGTGGGGGATTTAATGGCTAGTCTTTTCACTGCAATTGTCTTGCGCGATGTGCCGAAGTTGTCTGCTCAGATTGACTTATTTAAATATCCGCTTAAAGGAGGTTTTCGGGGGTTTTCTTTGGTTCCGCCTGGAGTTCATTATGTAAGCGTTCAGGCTGAGGCAACACATCCAGGATTTTGGTGCTATCTGCATCCAGATGAGGTAGTTGTTAAAGTTTTTGACTATACTTTACAACAGTTTGTGGATGACAATTCCGAATCTGTCGCTACCTATCAACAATTAGCCATCAACGGTTCTATGGGAACAGCACTCTTTCCTTATCCCCAAGAACAGTGGGAAAAGTGGAGGAAATTGACCCAATATATTAATTCCATCGATTTTCCGCCGCAACTTCATCAAGAGATAGTTAGCGAACCACCAGTCAATCTGCCAATAGCAGAATTATCTGATTGGATGGAAAAACATCACAGGTCTCGCTTTGAACTAGCTCTATTTGATACCCATAAAGGTGATAAAGAAGCGTTTTTGGGAGAACTTCAGTTTTCTTTTGTGCGCTGGTTGGTTACTTCTGAAAATGATGGAGATGCAGAAGCTTCTAACCGCTGGCAGCACTTACTTCTATCCATCTATAATGCAGGTGAAAGAATAATCTCTCAAAATTCTAATTGTTTTGTGGCTGTAATCGATACCCTGATAGCACAGTTTGAATGCTTGCCCGATAGTATGTTTGAACCAAATAGCTTTGTTAACCACGATGCTAGTTATCTGGTTGAAGATATGCTGGATACGGATATCGAGGAATTGGGGGCGAAAGGTCGAGAATTTGCTGCTTATTTGGAAAAACGGAGGACGAATGGGTAGCATGGCATTCTATCAAGAGATAGCCAGCACCAAGGCGATCGCAAACTCGGCAGATTAATTAGATAGACGAACTTTATGCCTCAATGACCGAAATTTCCTCAGAACTGCTTTAGGATGCGATCGCGCTAACGAAAACACAAATACAGGAAATGCGATCGCGTCTCTAAAATAAGTTTGCGTAAATTGGCACAATCTCGCCTCTGCGTTCGTGTAGTCCCAGCGAGATAGGTCGGGTAAACTCTAAACATAATATAGAAAACTAGAGTTTCCATTTTCTTCTGCCATGAAACCTGTCTGGAATTCCCTGGCTTTTGCGCTTGTGCTATTGTCCGCTTCCCCCACAGCAGTGCTAGCGGAACCGACATCGCCTCCTACGGTGATTGTGACTCCAGTTCCCAAGAAAACTGAAACCCCAACGCCTCAACCAGAGGATACCAGCACAGCACCGGAATCACCTCCGACGGTAATCGTCACTCCAGTTCCGACGACGCCGAAAGCAGAAGAACCCAGCACCCCTGAAGTCAAACCCTCTGCTGAGGAAACCAAAACCGAACCCAGTCCAGAAGCGACTGAAAAGCCGGATACCAAACCAGAATCCGATGCAGATAAGGCGGAGGAGGAGGAGAAACCGACTCCAGAAGAAATTGCTCAACAAGAGAAATTAATTGAAGCGGACAAGCTGTATCTGGGGGGACAATTTGCCGCTGCTGATAAGCTTTACCGCGAAGCAAAAGCTCCTTTTGCGAATGCAACCGAGAAAACTGAGCGAAAAGAAGCCATTACTGACGCGGATAAGTTAGCACCAGCGGGGAGAGTTTATTGGCGCGAGGCTCAAGCGGGTATACAACAAAAACTGGAAAGCAAAATTTTTGTGCCGCTGCAATTTTTAGTAGAGCAGTATCCTGAATTTATTCCCGGTCAGGTAGAGTATGCAAAAGCGCTGCGGGATTACAATCAGGTAGAAAAATCTTTACAAGTTTTGGAACGGGCAAGCACTCTTTATCCCGCCGAACCGATGTTGCTCAAAGCAAAAATTGCAGCATACGGTCAAAATAAAAAATGGTTGGAAGCTTCGCTGTCAGCACGTCAATTTGCGTTGCTTAACCCGAATCATCCAGAGGCGACGGAGTTTGCAACGCTAGCGGAAGAGAATCTAAAACGTTATCAATCGCATTTACGCGCGGAGTTGAGAGGGAATGCGATCGCTAATGCGATCACGGGTGCTTTAAGCTATGCCTTCACTGGCAGTTTGTTCGGCCCTCTGACTGCCGTTGAAAGCGCCGCACTGATGCTGCGGGGAGAATCTGCGATTGGTCGATCGGTGGCAAAACAAGCCAAACGCGAACTGCCACTGGTTGAAGATGAAGAGGTGTTGAATTACGTTCGGGAGATAGGAAATAAATTAGCAACGGTAGCGGGACGCCAAGATTTTGAGTATGAATTTTTTGTGGTTCTAGATGACGATCTCAATGCTTTTGCGCTACCAGGAGGCAAGGTTTTTGTCAATGCGGGTGCGATCGCTCGCACCCATTCTGAGGCAGAATTAGCCGGTTTATTAGCTCATGAATTATCTCATGCCGTCCTCTCTCATGGGTTTCAATTAGTAACGCAAGGAAATCTGACGGCTAGCGTGACCGGATTTATTCCTTATGCTGGAAATACCGTCACCAATCTGATTGTTTTTGACTACAGCCGCGACATGGAACGTCAGGCGGATATTCTCGGAACTCGTATTCTCAGTGCTACCGGCTATGCGGCGGATGGGATGCGGAATCTGATGGTGACGCTAAGCAAGCAAGATCGCGATCGCCCGATCTTCAGTTGGCTTTCCACGCACCCGATCACCGATGAGCGGACTCGGTATTTAGAAAGTTTAATTCAGAGTAACGGCTACAACCGCTATGCCTATGAAGGAGTAGCGCGACACAACGAAATTAAGGCAAAAGTGAAGAAAATTCTCGACGAGGCAAAGAAGAAGGAAAAAGAACGCAAACGAAAGCGCGATCGCAATTAGCAATTCAGCGGGTAGACACGATCAACCTAAACATCTTATGTAGGTTGGATTCAGGAACGAAACCCAACATTGACAACGCTTTGATGGGTTACTGTCCCTAGAAGGCTAAAGCCTTACGGCATGAACGCGCCTCCGCATCTGCTCGATCTATCCGACAAATACGAGATCCATCTACTTAGCCATTAAGCCATGCAAAGAGTATTAGAACCCGAAGTCATGGACAGTTTGGAAGAAGCTGTTGAATATGACTCGATGGACTTTACAGAAATAAATGGGGCATTTGCTCAACGGGCAATTGAGATAGGAGCAACAAATGCAACTGTTCTAGATGCCGGAACCGGAACCGCTCGAATTCCTATCTTAATTGCACAGCAACGCCCTGAATGGCAAATTCTCGGAATCGATATGGCAGAATCAATGCTGCAACTTGGTAGAGAAAATGTAGAAAAAGCTGGGTTGCAAAAACAAATCATTCTGGAATTTGTTGATGCCAAGAAGTTACCTTATCAAGACGGAGAATTTGATATGGTAATTTCCAATAGCCTGTTTCACCACCTACCCAATCCACTGCCATTCTTGCAAGAAGTGAAACGAGTGGTAAAGCCGCAGGGTGCTATTCTCATCCGAGATTTAATTCGTCCTCCAAGCGAGGAAATAATGAATAATTTGGTGGAAAGTATCGGTACAAATTACAACAAACATCAAAAGATGTTATTTCACGACTCTCTCCACGCTGCGTTTACCTTGGATGAAGTGCAGGACTTCTTGCAACAAGCTGGTTTGGAGGGTGTTACAGTTTATCGATCGAGCGATCGCCATTGGACAGCGGAACGAGCCTGGGTTAATCCCTCTTAAATCCGCTTGAATCGCCCTTATCTTTCCTGAGCCTCATTCCCAACCCTCTTTACGCTGAGGAGTGTTGCAGGCGGCGTGAGGTTCTTCAGCAACAAGAATTAGAGAGGTCAAAACAATCGTGAAAGTAGGATTTTTAGGAACTGGGTTGATGGGACAGCCGATGGCTAAAAGGCTGTTAGACGCTAAAATTCCAGTAGTTGCATACAATCGTACTCAGTCAAAATTAGCACCTTTGCAGGACGCTGGCGCTAAAATTGCTGATACCCCACAAGAGGCAATTCGCGAGTCTGAGTGCGTAATTTTGATGCTGACAAATGCGACAGCAATTGATGAAGTTCTGTTGTCGGAGGCTTCCCGACCAGAGTTAAAAGGGCGTACAGTCATTCAAATGGGAACGATCTCACCCACAGAAAGTAAAGCGATCGCTTCCCAAATTGTTGCAGCGGGTGCAGAGTATATTGAAGCACCCGTGTTGGGCAGTATTTCGGAAGCAGAAGCCGGTAAATTAATTGTCATGGTAGGTGCTTCCGATGAGCAATTTCAACAGTGGTCGGATTTTCTAAAACATTTTAGCCCTGAACCTCTACATATTGGCTCAGTCGGTGCTGCCGCTGCTGTCAAATTAGCATTAAATCAATTAATCGCTTCCCTTACCAGTGCTTTTGCCCTTAGTTTAGGTTTTGTTCAACGTCAAGGTGCCGACGTTGAGCTGTTTATGCAAATCTTACGGCAAAGCGCCCTTTTTGCTCCCACTTTTGATAAGAAATTGCAGCGGATGTTAGATAGGAATTATGAAAATCCCAATTTCCCAACTAAACATCTGCTCAAAGATACTAACTTATTTCTCAATGAAGCTAAGTTAAATGGCTTGAATGTCAGCAGTTTGGAAGGTATTCGCCAAATTTTAGAAATGGCACAGGACATGGGTTTAGCGGATGAGGATTATTCGGCGCTATTTTCTGCGATTAATCCTGAAGATGAATGAGTGTTTTAACGCAAAGCTACGCTAAGCTAAGCGCAAAGGTTCGCGAAGATTCTTAGCGTACTTCTACGTTCATAATTTTTTAGTAAAAACGGAATAAACTAGGCAAGCAATAATATTTTCTGAATAAAAAATTAACCAAGCCTTAATCAAAGCTTTGCCGAAGGTTGATGAACGCCAATTAAGCTGTTCAACGCATAAACGCGGAGAACACCATGTCTTTATCACGGCGGCAATTCTTCACCCTGGCAGGCGCGAGTGCTGCGGGTGCTGTATTAATGTCCCCTCTAGAAGCGCTCTATACCAAAGCAGCCAGGGGTCAATTAGTGAGTGGGGGAGGTTATGGCCCGCTGATTCCAGATCCCAATGGTTTATTGGATTTACCACGCGGATTTCAATATCGTGCTATTTCTCGGACTGGAGACATGATGAACGATGGCAATCCAGTACCGGGTGGTCACGATGGGATGGGTGCTTTTCCCGGTCCTAATAACACAACTATCTTAATTCGCAATCACGAATTAAGCCCGAATTCTACCACGCAAGTTGTCGGACTCAAATACGATAATCTCTGTAAAGGTGGGACAACAACTCTAATTGTAGGGGCGAATCGCCAAATACAAAGTCATTTTGCTTCCCTAGCAGGAACATACCGTAACTGTGCAGGCGGCACGACTCCTTGGGGTTCGTGGATTAGCTCTGAAGAAAATACCTCAACTCCCGCTACAAACGATCCAGTTAATATTACGGGAAATGTCAACCAACGTCACGGTTATAACTTTGAAGTTCCGGCGAATGCAAAAACAACTGTGACTCCCGTGCCTTTGAAAGCAATGGGGCGTTTTAACCACGAAGCGGTTGCAATCGATCCAAAAACTGGAATTGTTTATGAAACTGAAGATAGAGGCAATGGTCTCTTCTATCGCTTCATTCCAAATCAACCGGGCAAACTTGTAGAAGGCGGTGTTTTGGAAGCCCTGAAAATTAAAGGAATGCCCCAAGCAATTACTAAAACTAACTTCCCGGTGCGTCAACCAATGCAAGTTGAATGGGTTCGCATCGACAATCCCGACCCGGATACAGATACTGTCCGCGTCGAAGGCTTTAGTAAGGGTGCAGCCCAATTTACACGTGGGGAAGGCATCTGGTACGGCAACGGTGAATTTTACTTTTGTTGCACAGATGGTGGCGCTGCCGGACTCGGTCAAGTTTGGCGCTACGTTCCTGGGAAAACAGCACAAGAAGGCGGCACTCTTGAACTTTTTGTTGAACCAAATGATGTAAATGTATTAGATAGTCCTGATAACATTGTTGTGGCTCCTTTTGGCGATTTGATCATCTGTGAAGATGGTGACGACGAGCAATTTGTAGTCGGCGTCACTCAAAAGGGCGAACTCTACCAATTTGCTCGGAATGCTATCAATGATAATGAGTTCGCTGGTGCCTGTTTTTCGCCCGATGGTCAGACCATGTTCGTGAATATCCAAACTCCTGGCATTACTTTTGCTATCTGGGGACCTTGGGCGAAAGGATAATAAGGGGTAATAGGTAATAGGTAATGGGTAATGGGTAATTCTTGCAAAGATAGGAAATTTCGTATCTCTACAGTTACTCTTTCTGATTACCCATTATCTGCAAGGTAAACATTCGTGGTATAGGTTAAATACACATAGCCGCGTTCATTGCAAGCGCTTGCATACAGTTCTTGCAAATCTGTCACAAGTTGCTGGTACGCCTCACCTTCTTTGGGGATGTAAGATACACTATTTACCCTGCCAATTAGTCCCTCTAAATCTAGCTGCTGCTGGTACTCAAAAGTATGGCACCGGACATCTGGAAAATGGGGGCTGCTTAGTAGAGGAGCGACTGAAACCATCCGCTTCTCTGCTGGATGATTGTTTGATGCAATCTCAACTAAGCGGCTGTAATTTGCTGTGAATTCATCGTTTTGATCGCGGTCGTTCCATACTACCGCTAGTCGTCCGCTTGGCCTGAGAAGGCGGCGAAATTCTAGCAATGTTGGTTCGGGATTAAACCAATGGAAAGATTGGAAGCAAGTCACTAAATCAACAGATGCGTTGGGTAAATTCGTGGCTTCTGCTGTTCCGTCACGAAACTCTACCAAGGAATGCGGTGATGCGGCGTCTCTCATTGCGGCGTTTGGCTCGATAGCGATCGCATTCACTCCCCGTTGAGCTAACAAACGCGAGGAAATTCCCGTCCCTGCACCAATATCTGCGGCGACCAGTTGTGAAGGATTTCCTAATCCCTTCAGGATAATATCAATAGCGGCGTCTGGATAGTTCGGTCGATACTTGGCGTAATCCTCTGCTCGGTTGGAAAATCGGCTCAGTGGATTCATTGCGTGCAACGGCGTGTCTTTTGAGTTATTTTCTTTCACCAGCGTCACTCACTAATAAATTTTGACGATTTTCGGTATAAGGCTAGAAAAAAAGAATAAAAGTTTCTTTCTTTACCCTAGTTTATTTTTTCACGTAAAAGGTCTGATTAATAATAAAATTAGCATTTTTTTAGGAATTCCAATTATAAAATAATGACTCTTTTACCTACACCTTTGTTGAGTTTTCCCTAACTGTTTATTAGTGGAATGTAAACAAAGTTCTTTCTTCAAGATAAAGAGAAACTTTTTATCTTGAACTCTAGACTTTACTCAAGTTCTTATAATATTATAAATTTTGATAAGGAAGAACCATCCTTAAATATTTATTTAGGATATATTTCGATTATTCAAATAATAGCGCTAAGCCTAAGAATTTGTAGTAACCGCAATACGATTTCCTAAATTTCAGTTAAGAGCGATCGCGATAAACTCACGCGATCGCTCGTAACTGGTTTGTGAAATATCAGCGATCGCAAATGCAATAGCCATTGAAATAAGCCCCAGGATGGAAGCCTGGGGCTTATATTTGCTTTAGACGATTAAAGCTCTCAGCGGCGTTTTTTTCCGGTTCGTCGCCGCAGCTTCTGTGCCAGCGACGAAGCTTCCCGTTCGGCTTTGTAGAGATCGATGGATCGAGCCGTCAGCACTAACGATCCATCAAGCTTTTGCCCGACGTAGGGGAGACTGGTTGCTTTATACTCGCAAATGTCAGCTTTACCCCGAAGGGATTTCAAGTCTGTATTAACTTGAGCTGAGATTGCCTTGAGTTCCTGTATTGCTGCCTCTAGCTCCGCTGAAAGCCGATTGACTTGGGTTGCTTGCGCCTCTAGGTGTTTTAACTTTTCATTCAGATGTTCCTGTAGCAGTTCCTGATAGGTTTTCACCCGTAGTGACGGAATTAACCTTCTGGAATCGCCTGTCTTTCGAGGTCGTCTTTCAGTATTGGCGATCGCTGGCGATGGAACGCGCTTGTGTTTGGCATCACCTTTTACGGGTTGACGGTCTTCGCCACGTTTCATCTGGACTACTTTGAGGCTGGCTTGCAGTTTTGTCATGTCGATGGCTGGATGGCTACCTAACGACTTGGATGCGGACGCAATCAGTACAATTGTACTATAGCGGGAGGCGATCGCTACTTACTCTGGTTTTTTTTTCAGTGGTAGAGCAATATAAGTGGGAGCGCAGTCTACCAAAACGTAAGGAGTGCATACAATGGTGCGAACCGCCTCAACTATGTTGGCGTTGGGCACGACAGCCCCAGATTTCCAGTTGCCGGATGTGGTATCTGGTCAAACCATTTCCCTTGCCACTTTTGCCGATAAGCAGGCATTGCTGGTCATGTTCATCTGCAAGCATTGCCCCTTTGTAAAACACATTCAGGGAGAACTCGTGCAGCTTGGCAAGGATTACGTAGGTGAAGAGATTGGAATTGTGGCAATTAGTGCCAACGATGCCAGCAACTATCCAGATGATGCCCCCAACTCACTCAAAGCAATGGCGAATGAGCTGGGATTCACCTTTCCGTTGTGCTACGACGAAACTCAAGAAACTGCTAAAGCTTATACCGCTGCTTGTACCCCAGACTTTTTCCTCTTTGATGCCAACCAAAGTTTGGTTTATCGCGGTCAATTAGATGACAGTCGCCCCGGTAACGATCGACCCGTCAACGGCAAAGATTTACGAGCCGCAATAGATGCAGTGTTAGCCGGTCAATCAATCCCCTCAGACCAGAAGCCTAGCATCGGCTGCAACATCAAGTGGAAGCCGGGGAATGAACCGACATATTTTCCTCATTAATCGCAGCAACAGGGACTTGTGGAAGGGTGCAGAATCAAGCTTGAAGGTTATAAAGATGATATGAAACCTTCCCGGCTCCCTCTTTCCAGCTGCCTCTTCCTGCTTGCCTTCATGAGCGGATGTCAAAATCAGAAACCAACGAATGCCGAGATGGAGGCGTGGAGAAATGAGGCAATGCAAAAAAACGCCGCAATGGTTGCTGCTCATACGAACAATCGACAGCGGCAACAGTGGAATCTAGAAATTCAGGGGAAAACGGCGGCGGGAAAATCCGTGCGGTTGACTATGCAAGAACTAGACGCGATCGCAACCACCCATATACGGACGCGATCGCCCCATAATACCAGCAACAACCCCGATCGGATTTTTGACTTTCGGGGTGTTGCTATCTCTAAACTGCTCGACAAGTTCGGCATCACTAATAGTAAGGAAGTAACGCTTGTCGCTTTCGATTCCTACCGTGCCACCGTCAGCATTGCAGACTTGCGTGCGTACCCGATTATCATTGCTTTAGAGCGCGATGGAATGCCCATTTCCCGCAGCGAAGGCGGCCCGCTTTCCCTGGTATTTCCTTACACCGAGTACCCGCAGCTTGAGCAAAAGTATCCCGACCGTTTTTGGGCATTTTACGTGACCAACCTAATCGTCGGTACCGAACCAGTGCAACTGCGCGTTGGCGAAACCCCGCTTGATGCCAAAACCATCAGCCAACTGCCACAAGTCACCATCGAAGAAGCTGTTGGCTACCCGATTGGGTGGCCTATTGGCAAAGTCAAGCTCACAGGCGTGCGCGTGCGGGATGTTCTTGCTGCTGCCAGTGTCACGCTGCCAGAAAACGGTATGGTTATCATTCGGGGAAAAGCGCCTGTTTCCCGCAATGCCCTGAATCCAATTCGTTTGGCAGCTAACGAGGTGCGAGACTGCGATATTTTGTTTGCCACGCACTGGGGTAACGAACGCAATCCGATTCCTGCCAAAATGGGTGGTCCGATAACGCTGGCTTTCCCCAGCAATTGTCAAGCGAGATCCGAGAATCAGCGCTGGCTCACTTTTGTGGAACAACTGGAGGTTAGTAAATAATGGCGAATGGTTAATCTGAGTTTTGAGTTTTGAGTTTTGAGTTTTGAGTTCCAAGAAAATTATTTTATTCAAAAGTTTTAACTTTTGAGAGTTTTGAGTTTCAAGAAGATTTTTTCGTTCAAAACTAAAAATTTCAAATTTCAAACTTTTTAGAAATTACCAAGTAACCATTACCAATTAACCCTGATGAAAGTTGCCGCGTTCCGTTCAATTCATACACGAATTATGACCGCCACGACACTCTTGATTGTGGCGATTGTTGGTTCTGTGGTATGGCTGTGGGCGAAAAACGAGAGACAACTTTACCGGGAACAGAAGCGGCGTGAAGTCCAGCAGCTAGCGATCGCCTTATCTAATACCTGGACTAACGAACTTGAAGACCAAAATTGGGGTCAGATTCGGCTCGGTTTCAATCTGCTACTGAAGCGCAACCCAGATTTCGTTTACATTCTGATCTCCGATGTGCGCTTGTCAAATCAAATCGTCGCCGCCAGCGAAAGCGAACTTCAGGAACAGTATGTTCCCGATATTGTGCCTGTGTGGGTAACGGACTCGGCGCTGGCAGTATATGACGATACCCGTGTTGTCGAGACATTCCTCCTGCGCGACATTACTTTCAACCGCAAAGTGCGGGCACGCCAAGGTGAAACTGCCATCGAAGTTGCCGCCGCGATTCGCAACTCTTCGGGGCAAAAAATTGGGACGTTGCGGATTGGGATGTCACTGCGGCAGGTCAATCAAGCGGTCGCGATCGCAGTCGAAAAAGCTCTGTTTGTAGGTGTTTTCGCCCTTTCCTTGGGTCTTTTCGGTTCCTACCTGTTGGCAACAGAACTCAGTAGCCCTGTGCGGCGGTTGCAATTGAGTGCTGCCAAAATTGCCGCAGGCGATTTACACCATCGGGCTGAAATTTACCGCAAAGATGAAATCGGCGCTTTAGCGATCGCGTTCAATGATATGTCGGCGGCGCTACAAGGTTTGTTTAGCCGACTACAGAAAACTATCGAGTCTTTTCATCGATTCGTACCAGAGAAATTTCTTCTGGTGATTGCACCCGACGGCATCGAGAACATCCAAGTCGGCTTTGCCTCGACGCGCACGATTACGATCCTATTTGCCGATATTCGGGGCTACACGGCAATGTCAGAACAAATGACGCCCTTAGAAACCTTTTCATTTTTGAATGACTACCTCGCCTGCATGGGACAAGTGATTGACAAGTCCGGCGGTTTCATAGACAAGTATATCGGCGACGCGATTATGGCGCTCTTCGATGATGAAGCGACGGACAACGCTCTGCACGCAGCGTTAGCAATGCGACAGCGACTTAAAATCTTGAATGAAGAGCGATCGCATCAAGGTTTGCCAACCATCGACATCGGTATTGGCATTCATCGAGGCGAGGTCGTCATGGGTACCGTTGGATTTAGCTCCCGTATCGAGTCTACAGTCGTTGGGGATGCCGTAAACGTAGCCGCTCGTGTCGAAAGCCTCACCAAAAACTACGACAGCACCATCCTCGTCACCAAGCCAATCGTCGAAGCGCTGCGCCACCCCGACACTTTCCCCCTGCGCTTAGTCGATAAGTTTGTTCGGGTGAAAGGCAAGGAAGAGCTAGTAGCGATTTACGAGCTTGATGCAGTGTAGGTTATTTACCGAGTCTATTTCCTCGATAAGCTCCTCTCTTCTCTTCCTCTGCGCTCTCTTCTCTTCCTCTGCGGTTCGTTTTTCCCAAATTAAAGAAGACTGTTATATATTCCAGGAAAGGCTGAAATTTTAAAAATTCTTAATGTCTCCGCTTCAAGGATTTTGAGGATTTTGACCCGATAAGGCAGCGCTCAAGAATCTTCAACTAGACAAACTGATTAAGATTTTAAAAATGTATCAAATGCGCCAGTTTTTTTTACAGAATGGTGAATAATTTACTCATATAAATCTCGCTAATTACTCAGTATTCTAGGAGAACCTCACCCCTTCTCTTGCGCCCCTCTGTATCTGAGGGAAAGTGGCTGGGTGAAAATTTCAAATAATGCCTATTTAAACGGGTTTCCTTTCAGATGAATCTCTTCATAAGTTTTGCCCGTTAAAGGTTACAGCTATTTTGAATAATACCGAAAGAGAAAACGAAACCCTGGGAAATAGAGGTTACAAGCAGGTGTGGCTTGAAATTTAATCTTCAGTGCCCCAATAATATCCTGTTTGGCAAGTAATCATAAAGATAGACTTTTAAAATTAAAAATATTTCAAAAGAAAGGTTTCATTGGCAATAGGCAGCTTCTGTAACAAAGTCTACCGTTTCAATTTACAAAAGCGCCTAACTTAGCAGAAAAAGCAGTTTTAACGACAATAGCTGTGCGGTTACACGTGCAATTGCGCCAGATACAGGTACGCAAGGAGGAACCGTGACAAACGTAACCACCCCTACAGAAGCAATAAAGGCAACCAAGCCTACGGAAAAACTAAATAAGATTGAAAAAGCCAAAGCTGCAAAACATCCCCTATTGCTGAAGCAAGAACTGGAGCATTTTGCACAAATTGGCTGGGAGGCGATGGACGAGTTTGAGCGGAACCAAGGGCTAAAGTGGTTGGGTTTTTTCCATCGCACGGTGACACCCGGCAAGTTCATGATGCGAATGCGGATACCCAACGGCATTTTGACCAGCACTCAGATGCGAGTACTGGCTGAAATCGTGCAACGCTACTGCACGGGTTCGGGATTTCAAAACCAGGGAAATGCCGACATTACCACCCGGCAAAATTTCCAATTGCGGGGGATTCGGATTGAGGATATCCCAGAGATATTCAACCGTTTGTTAAAAGCCGGTCTGACTTGCATTCAATCGGGAATGGACAACGTTCGGAACATCACGGGTTCGCCAGTTGCAGGCATTGATGCGGCTGAATTGATTGATACACGGGGGATTGTCCGCAACCTTCAGGACATGATTACCAATAACGGTGAAGGCAATCTCGAACTCAGCAACCTACCCCGAAAATTTAACATTGCCGTTGCCGGGGGTCGGGACAACTCTGTCCATGCCGAAATCAACGACCTTGCCTTTATCCCCGCATACAAAAACCACACCATTGGATTTAACGTCATCGTCGGCGGCTACTTTGCGCCGAATCAGTATGTAGAAGCCATTCCCCTTAATGTTTGGATTCCTCCTGAAGAGGCTGTCTCTTTAAGTAAGGCAATGCTGGAGGTTTTCCGGGATAATGGTCCCCGCGAGAATCGGCTAAAGTCCCGGATTATGTACCTGATTGAGGGCTGGGGCGTTGAAAAGTTTCGGGCGGAAGTCGAAAAACAACTAGGGCATTCGCTGGAATCGGCGGCTGAAAAAGATGAAATTGACTGGGACAAGCGCGACCATATTGGCGTTTATCCTCAAAAGCAACCCGGACTGAACTACGTCGGTTTGCACGTCCCTGTCGGTCGCTTGTATGCCCATGAAATGTTTGAACTTGCGCGAATGGCGGAAGTTTATGGCGGCGGGGAGATTCGTCTGACGGTCGAACAAAATTTGATTATCCCCAATATCCCCGACACGCGCTTAAGTCCCTTCTTAGAAGAACCACTGCTTCAAGAACGGTTGTCTATCGATCCAGCCATCTTGAATCGGGGGCTAGTTTCTTGCACAGGTAGCGAGTTTTGCGGCTTTGCGCTGATTGAAACGAAAAACCGGGCGCTTGCCTTGATTCAGGAACTGGAGGAAGAGTTAATTCAACCGCATCCGGTTCGCATTCACTGGACAGGTTGCCCAAATTCCTGCGGTCAACCACAAGTTGCAGATATTGGCTTCATCGGTACGAAGACGCGCAAAGATGGTCAAACCGTAGAAGCGGTCGATATTTGGATGGGTGGCAAGGTAGGGAAAGATGCACACCTTGGCAAAGAAATTATGAAAAAGGTTCCCTGCGAAGATCTCAAGTCAGTGGTACGAGACTTGCTAATCGAACACTTTGGGGCAATCCCCAAGCAGCCACAAGAAAAGCTAGAAGCAGAGATTGCCGT
Source organism: Trichocoleus sp. ST-U2 (assembly GCF_039961875.1). Lineage (NCBI taxonomy): Bacteria > Bacillati > Cyanobacteriota > Cyanophyceae > Leptolyngbyales > Trichocoleusaceae > Trichocoleus > Trichocoleus sp. ST-U2. The sequence goes on from NZ_JAMPJY010000005.1 coordinate 41,585, forward strand.
TAGTCGTTAGTCATGCGTCATTAGTCACTTGCTAATTACGAATGACTAATGACCCATGAATCATGACCCATGACCCATGACAAATGCCATGAGTGACTCAACAAAAACCCTCTGCCCCTACTGTGGCGTAGGCTGTGGCTTAGAAGTTTCGCCGCCAGCATCTGCAAATCGGGAGACAAATCGAGATAGCCAAGGAAATCCGATCTGGAAAGTGCGGGGCGATCGCTCTCATCCCTCCAGTCAAGGTATGGTATGTGTCAAAGGAGCTACGGTTTCAGAATCGATTGATAAAAACCGTCTCCTCTACCCGATGATGCGCGACTCTTTGGATGCACCCTTCCGTCGCGCTTCCTGGGAGGAAGCCTTAGATGCAATTGTCAGTCGCATTGGTTCTGTCCTGAACTCCACTGGCCCAGATGCCCTATGTCTCTATGGTTCTGGTCAGTTCCTCACGGAAGACTACTACCTTGCCCAAAAGCTTTTTAAAGGAATCTTGGGCACGAATAACTTCGATACCAACTCGCGCCTGTGTATGTCTTCCGCCACGGCGGGGTATTTTTACAGCCTAGGTTCCGATGGTCCGCCTTGTTGCTACGAAGATTTAGAACTAACCGACTGTGCTTTTATCATCGGTAGCAACACAGCAGAGTGTCACCCGATTATCTTCAATCGGCTGCGGAAACACCATAAACAAAACCATCACGTCAAAATGATTGTGGTCGATCCGCGTCGCACCACAACCGCCGAAGCAGCTGATTTGCATCTAGCCATTCGACCCGGTACCGATATCGATTTACTCAATGGCATCGCTCATTTGCTTCTACGATGGGGCAAGATGAATGTTGAATTCATTGAGGATTGCACCGCAGGCTTTTCCACCTACGCTGAGGTGATTCAACACTATCCACCGGAAGTGGTCGCCGAACGCTGCGGCATTTCCCTGGATGAATTGATAACCGTTGCCAAAATGTGGGCTGATTCTAACCGAGTCCTTTCTATGTGGACGATGGGTTTGAACCAATCTTCCGAAGGGACTGCGAAAGTCTCCAGCTTGATCAACTTGCATCTGATGACGGGTCAAATTGGCAAACCCGGAAGCGGCCCTTTTTCTCTGACGGGTCAACCCAACGCGATGGGGGGACGGGAAGTCGGGGGTTTGGCTCATTTGTTGCCCGGATATCGTTTAGTCAAGGATGACCAGCAGAGAACCGAAGTTGAGCAGTTTTGGAAGCTTCCCGCTGGGAAGATTTCGCCGGTTCCCGGTCGCAGCGCTTGGGAAATTATCACCGGACTAGAGACGGGAGAGGTAGAGTTTCTCTGGATTGCAGCGACGAACCCGGCGGTAAGTATGCCAGACCTGGAACGAACGAAAGCGGCGCTAAAGCGATCGCCTTTTACGGTCTATCAAGACGCCTACTATCCCACGGAAACCGCTGCTTTTGCTCACGTTCTACTCCCGGCGGCGCAGTGGGGCGAAAAAACGGGGACGATGACAAACTCTGAAAGAGTCGTCACCCTGTGTCCAGCTTTCCGCAAAGCTTTGGGGGAGGCGAGGGCAGATTGGGAAATCTTTGCAGAAGTGGGTCGTCGGTTGGGATATCCCGAACAGTTTGCTTATACTCACTCATCGGAAATTTATGATGAATTTGTGCAGCTAACCCGCGATCGCCTCTGCGACCAAACGGGCATTAGTCACGAACGTTTGAAAAAAGAAGGCCCGATTCAATGGCCCGAACCCCTTAAAAAGGAAAAATTAAACATTAAAAAGGAACCGGGAAAATCTTCCCACAGCACTCCTAAAAGGCTTTACACTGACTTGCGCTTCTCGACACCGGATGGACGGGCGCGTTTTGTTGCTAAACACTCGCGGGGACTCGCAGAACCCCCCGATCCAAACTTCCCCTTTGTGCTGACGACGGGCAGGCTGTACGGGCACTGGCACACGCAAACTCGTACCGGACGGATTGCAAAAATCCGCCAAATGCATCCGCAACCGTTCATTGAGATTCATCCCCGCGATGCTGCGAAGTTGGCGATTCAGGAGAATGACTGGGTGGAAGTGCGAAGCCGTCGCGGAACTTCTCGATTCCCAGCCAAAGTCACTCAGACGATTTCTCCCGGTACAGTTTTTGTCCCCATTCACTGGGGCGATCTTTGGGCGGATGATGCCGAAGCGAATACCCTGACTCACTCCGCATCCTGTCCCGACTCTCTGCAACCCGAACTGAAAGCTTGCGCCGTGCAACTGGTGCCGATTGCTGCCCATCTGATCTCTGAGGAGTGTTTGCTTCCAGAGACTCAATCCAAAGCTTTGTCCTCACCGCTGCCTGTTTGAAGCGATCGCAAAAGCTTTGATTTTCTATCTGCTTTCACGCCTAAATTTCTACCAAAAGCTTACTGTTCTGGGTTAACCCGAACGCTATCTGCTTTTTCTCCAAAAGCGCTCCACAAGCCTGCCTCTCCCAGCGCGATTGGTGTCTGGGATTGGAGTTTTGCAAACGTTGAACTATAAACAACCGGAATCAAACCGAAAATCATCGATACCACCGTAACCAAAAGCACTACCATCAATGGATTAGAGGGTTCTTCCTCCGCTATCAATACTTGGGGGCGTTCTTGCGTTTTCATTACTAAAACCTTTTGATTAATTTCTAAAAATTGTGTGTCTATTTAAATCTAGCAAAAATTCTGTAGCTGAATATACAAAAATCTTCTTTTACAAAAGTTTAAAATAGCCTGAACTTGATTTTCTAGGTAGTGATGAATTTCAGCGAATACTGCACCTATCAAAAGGAGGAAATCAGGTTTAGCAAGTTTGCAGAACCCGCTGAGGGATGCAACCACCATCCGTGTCTAGAGAGGAGTCAATGTCAGGAAATGCTCACATAGGATTAATCTAATTTTGCGAGAGATTCTGGCTCTCCGACCAAATAACGCGATCGCATTCTGAAAATATAGAGACTTATCAATATCATTTAATTTTTTGAAGCCCTTACAATCTAATGGCTCCAAGACTATCCGCAAAACCTATTAATAAATGCTGACTTAGTAAGATGTGACAGATGTAAACAGACAGCTTCTAGAACGCCTAACTAGAAAATAGCAGCAGAGAAATCGGTCTAAAAATCCAAGCTGAGGAAAGCAGCTTTAGTAAAAACTTCTCATACCTTCCCTTTGATCAAAGGGAAGTTATTTGCTTGAAAAAATCAAACGGTTATCGCTCAGGAAATACTCAAAAATAATCCCTCTATTACACATTTTGCATGAGTTGAATGCAAAATGTGCAATGGAGAAGAAAGAATACTTCACAATACAGATACAATACCTAACAAGATAGAGATTTCAAAAGAAATCTGTCTTTTGTAACAAATTCTACGAACTCAGATTATTCAGTTCATTACTCTAACAGAAGCGCTTATTGCTAAAAAAACTAACGTTCGGCAGCTCGGCTCGATAAGGTGAGATTTTATGTTTGAAAACTTTCAAGCAAAAAATAGACCGAACCCCGTGGCAAGCGCCTAATTACGTAAATTTTTTACCTAGGATTTATATCCCCGATTGAATCTATAAAATTTACGCTAACCCAAGAACAGTTCCCGCTTTGATGCATACTTTACTTGAAAAGAAGAGGTTCTGAAATGTCCGGATTATGGTCATTTAGCGGTCGATACCGCATCTTACACCTGACCTGGTTTGCATTCTTTTTAACCTTTGTCGTTTGGTTCAACTTCGCCCCTTTTGCCACAGCGGTGAAAGCAGATTTAGGTTTAAATGAAGCCCAACTCAGAACTCTCGCTATTTGTAACGTTGCGCTCACCGTTCCGGCTCGAATTATTGTCGGCATGATTCTGGATCGCTACGGTCCTCGGATCACCTATTCATGCCTTTTAATTTATGCGGCGATTCCTTGCCTGATGTTTGCATTTGCACAGAATTTTTCCCAATTAGTATTAAGCCGCTTAGCGCTGAGCATCGTTGGGTGTGGATTTGTTATTGGCATTCGGATGGTGGCGGAATGGTTTCCCCCAAAAGAAATTGGCTTAGCAGAAGGCATTTATGGCGGCTGGGGCAACTTTGGCTCGGCAGGTGCAGCGTTTACCCTCCCGACAATTGCCACAGCAGCTGCCTTTTTAGGGGCAGGTCAAGTTAACTGGCGGTTTGCGATCGCGCTCACCGGAATTGTTGCCGCTATCTACGGAATTGTTTATTACTTCAACGTCAAAGATACCCCTGCTGGCAAGGTTTACGAGCGTCCTCAGAGCAGCGCCGGAATAGAAGTGACCACCCAGAGAGACTTCTGGTTTCTGTTGCTATCGAACATTCCCTTAGTCGGCGTTTTGGGTCTAATTGCTTGGCGCTTAAATCAAGTTAAATTCCTCAATGCTAGTCAACTATATATCACTTGGTTTTTGCTGCTGTGCTTGTATGCATTCCAAGCTTATAACTGTTGGAAAGCAAATAAAGGCTTAATGACTGGTAAAAAGCGATACGCCTCTGAAGAGCGCTATCAATTTGGTCAAGTCGTCAATTTAGAAATTGCTTATCTTGCCTGTTTTGGCTCAGAGCTAGCTGTTGTTTCCATGCTCCCAACGTTTTTTCAAAGAGGCTTTGGATTAACAGAGGCGCTTGCAGCAGGCGTTGCCGGAACTTATGCCTTTATGAACTTGGCGGCTCGTCCAGGAGGCGGCTTAATTTCTGACAAGATTGGCAGCCGGAAGTGGACGCTGGCGGCAACGCTTGCTGGCACGGGAATTGGCTATCTAGTGTTTAGCTCTCTGGGTGCAAATATACCCCTGTTCGGGGTAGTTATTGTGACCATGATTGCTTCCTTCTTTGTCATGGCAGCAGAAGGTGCGACCTTTGCCATCGTTCCCCTGATTAAGCGGCGCGTAACGGGTCAGATTGCTGGGAACGTGGGTGCTTATGGCAACGTAGGAGCGGTTATTTTCCTGACCGTCTATAGCTTTTTACCTCAAGATGCTGCGGGCGATCGCATCTTTTTCCAGATGCTGGGAATTGTTGGCTTAATTTCAGCTAGTCTTTGTGCCTTTCTTCTCAAAGAACCGGAAGGCTCTCATGAAGGTGAAGAAGTCGGAATAACATCCTCAAAAACTCCCGTTTTCTCGCACGAACGCGAACAAAACTAATTTTGATATAAGTCCTAATTGGGAATAAATGAGGTGTTAAAAGTTATCCCAACTTAGGTTTAATAACTGCCTTTTTCTAAAACCAACCGAGTAGGGGTGAGATTGAAACTCACCCCTATATTTGTATGGCGTGTCGGGCAGGTTTATCCATATGCTTGGCTACTCATGCTTCCTTACCGATTTAGGTAGATTTTTAATATTCTCTCTGGATAAAGTTGTTTTTAATACACCTAAACGGGTGATTTGGGATTAAGTTAACTTTGCTTTCTTACTCACACTGCTAGTGACTTTGAGGAGATTTTATGTCGTCTCCCGATCGAACAACTGCCAGCAACGAGCATAACGTATATGCTGATACATTACCTAACGATTCCAACAGTGCAGGCGAACTAACTTATCAGCAAATTATTCTCTGTTCGGCAGTCATTGGAATTGCTGGAGGATTAGTTGCAACGGTTTATTATTACGCACTGGAATTAAGCCTGCATTTTGTTTGGCACACGCTGCCTGGTGTTTTGAATCCTTACTTCCCTAGCGGATTTCCCGCCTGGAATTACGTGTGGATTGCTACCACAATTGGGGGATTTTTTGTCGGTCTCACACTGCACTTCATGGGACTTCCCGGTGAAGTTTCTCTAGTCGTTGATAAGGTACACGATCCAGGACGAATTTCTCTACGCCAAACTCCGGCAATGATTGTTGCCTCTCTGTTTTCGATTACAGCTGGTGGCAGTGCTGGCCCTGAAGCCCCGCTAGTACAAATCAATGGCAGTTTTGGCGGCTGGCTGGGTCAAAAGCTCAATCTGAGCCTGACGACAACCCGCGTGCTGACTTTCTGCGGCATGAGTGCAGCACTGGGTGCCTTTTTTGGCGCGCCCTTGGGTGGCGCACTCTTCGCCCTAGAAATTCCCCATCGTCGGGGATTGGAATACTACGAAGCGCTCATTCCTGCCGTGCTTTCGGCAATCTTAAGCTTTTTTGTGTTTCGATTTAACACGGGGTTGACGATTGGGGGGATGTATCACTTTGTCGCACCTCCTAAGCTTTCCCTGGTGAATTTAGGTCAAGGCGCACTGCTGGGGGCGCTAGGGGCGCTGATTGCGATCATCTTTATTGTTCTGTTCCGGAGTATTGGGTACTTGACTCAATACATCGAACACCACACGATTGCGCTGGCTACTTTGGGAGGGTTCGCAATTGGGCTGATTGCTTTAGTGTTTCCCCAGACCCTATTTTTTGGCGAAAAGGAAATTCATACGATTGTTGAAACAGGTTCGACGTTTGGAGTGACGATGTTGCTCGCGATCGCGTTTGCGAAGATGTTAGCAGTTAGTTTCACCCTCCACTCCGGTTTCCGGGGAGGATTCATCTTTCCGCTGTTTTACATTGGTGCAGCAGTTGGCTTGGCAATTTCTCTGGCTTTTCCACAAATCCACCCGACAATCGGTATGATTTGCATGATGGCGGCAGTGAACGTGGCGGTGACGAAAACACCGATTAGTTCCACTGTAATTCTCAGCGTGCTTTCAGACACCGCAATGGTGCCGGTTCTGGTGATTGCCAGTTTTGTCAGTTTCCTGTTGACTACCCAAGTCTCGTTGATTCAAACGCAGCGATCGCGCACGCCGACCGGGTTGCAAAACCCCACCTCGCTGCCCCTATATACTGCTGCTAGTGACTTTCCACAAACCAGCCCTTGAATCCTGCCGATATTGAAAGCTTTTCACGATTGTGGTAATGCTCCTATTAGTCGCAGTTTATGCCTTTAGGAGCTTTTTCTTTGGAGAAGTTATTCATCAAAATTTTTGTTATTTTTAATGAATTAATTACCCAGAAAATGAATGAAGGCTGACAAATCTACAAATAATTTCTTTCAGTTTGAAGCCGATTTTGTAGAATCCTTGCGTTGCATTCCGATGCAGGTGCGGATGAAATTAGACACTTGCGGCGTCAAACTAAAATTGCCTCACTGGCACCAATTTAGTCAAGCGGAACGACAAACCTTGGTAGAGATGCCCTGTACTACAACAGATGAAGCTCAAGCTTACCGAAAATTATTGCACCAATTCGTTGTAGAACACACAGGCGTCTCTCCCAGCGACCTGCCGATAGAACCTCATCCAGATTGGATGGATGCTACAAAAATACCGGCTAGCATTCAGGAAAAAGCAGCAGAATTTGGAGCAATACTGACATCCCAACAATGGGCAGAACTCACTCCCGCCCAACGCTTTGCCCTCATCAAACTCAGCCGCCCCAGTCACGAAAACCAAAACTTTTTACCCGCACTCCAAGAATTTCACTTAATCTGAGCTATCAAGAAATGTGAAAAAAATTGCTACTTACCTTGCTGCGGCATAGTTATTAGGTTACAAACGATGCTGGCAGTGCTAGAGAAAGCGTTTGTGGTTTGTCCCATCACGCTCATTATTCATCTGCCGTCAACTTTACAGGACATCTTCAACATGCCTTTTACCGCTAGCGTTATTTCATGTCAGGAGTGGGGGGCCAGACCCCCCAAACAGTGGTCAGAGGAAACCACACCTAAATACGTGATCGTTCACCATACCGATACGCCCAATCCCCCCAGCCATATATCGAAAGGAACTGTGGATGGAGCGAAAAAATTTGCCAAAAGTGTTCAGAATACCCACATGGATGTTTTCGGCTGGTGGGATTCCGGTCATAATTTTTTGAATACAACGGACGGCGTTCTCCTAGAAGGAAGAAATGGCACTTTAGCAAAAATTAAACGAGGTTTGTGTATTCGCTCGTCTCATGCTGGCAGTGCTCTAGGCAATGAATCGCCGGGAATTGAAAATGAAGGCAGATTCATGACCCATCAGATGGGTGAAAAACAATGGAATAGTTTAGTCGATTTATGCGTTTCAATTTGCAGTTCCTGCAAAATTTCTCCTGATAATATCAAAGGGCATCGAGATTTTTCTGCCACTGATTGCCCTGGTGATTGGTTATACGCTCAACTACCCCGTTTGCGTCAAGCCGTTCGTCAAAAGTTGAGTGCAATCGGTGTTCCGACAGACGATGGTTCCTTAAGAGTTGGGTCGCGAGGAGAAAAAGTCAAACAATTGCAGCAGTTGTTGAAAGACAAAGGTTTTAATCCGGGTCCCATTGATGGTAGTTTTGGTACGGGCACAGAAACGGCTGTGATTGCTTTTCAGAAATCCCAAGGGTTAAAGGCGGATGGAGTGGTAGGAACAACTACCTGGAATGCGCTCACCAACCCCACGCAAGTGCCTCCAGTTAATCTGGTGAATATGTGCAAATACTACCAAGGATTGCCTCATCAAGATGATGCGCTGGAGTGGCTTCAGACGCAGATTCCGAAAGCAACCCTCGATGAGTTTGGGAAAAGATGGCGTAAAACAACTTAAAAATCGGGTAGAAAAGCCAGGAGTTAGGAAAACAAACGATTCAAAATCTTCTCTTCCTCCTAGCTTTTGTCAGCTTCGACAGCAATCCTTGCAGCAGTTGTCAAATTCTCTGTTCTCGTGGATCTCGCCGTGCGTCCTGGAGCAGCTTGTTTCTTCACAACTCAAAGAGGATTGCGATCGCAGTCCTCTTTCATTCATAAAATCTTGGATCTCTCTTCTTACTCTTTCTTTGCACTCTATAGCGCTAAAGCGCATGGCTTCGCGAGTGCGTCTTCGCGGTTGCTAAAAAAATTTACAACTCAAAGAGGACTGCTTATTCAAGAGTCAGGATTTGATAACATTTAAGGGATAAGTTGACGAACGGCTTACCGCTAGCTTCATCTGTTATTGCCTCTGGCTTGATTGCTTGAGAATGACTTTTGGCTTGGCATAAGCGGATGAAAAGTCGATGCCCCCCTAATGAAGATTAAACGCGCTCCAAAACATAAACCAGAAAACATTTGGTCGAAAGAATGGGATGACCTACTTCGGGGTGCCGCGGGTGGGTTTTTATTCGGAATTCCGCTACTGTACACGATGGAAGTCTGGTGGATTGGGTCTTTCACGGAACCGCCGGTGATGCTAGCTGCGATCGCTGCCACGTTTATCGTCGTTTTCCTGCTCAATCGCACCGAAGGCTTTCGCAAATTTAAGGATATTCGACCGGGTGAAGCCGTAATGGATACCATTGAAGCGATCGCTATCGGCGTCGTCTGCGCGACAAGTATCCTAATTTTATTGCGCGAAATCACCTTCGATACCTCTTTGGGTGAAGCATTAGGAAAAATAATCTTCGAGAGTGTACCGTTTGCTTTGGGTGTGGCGCTAGCGCGTTCTTTTTTAAGTGGCGATCGCTATCAATCTCCTAACAGCGATGAAAATCCCCCACAACCAGACAAAACCCGTCTCAATGCGACCTTGGCAGATATTGGGGGTACTTTGATTGGTGCCACGATTATTGCCTTTAACATTGCGCCTACTGACGAAATTCCCATGCTAGTCGCTGCTTCTTCCCCTCCGTGGCTGATTGCGATTATTGTTGCCTCGCTGTTAATTTCTTATGGGATTGTCTTTCAGGCTGGCTTTACTAATCAACAACAACGGAAACAACAGCAAGGACTTTTTCAGCGTCCCTTAAGCGAAACTGTTTGCTCCTATTTAGTGTCGCTTCTGGCAGCCACATTTATGTTGTGGTTCTTCCACCAGCTGAGCTTTGACGATCCGTGGCAAATGTGGTTGAGCTATACATTGTTACTAGGACTCCCAGCCACTGTAGGTGGCGCAGCAGGAAGGTTGCTAGCATGAGCCAAACGAATCAAGATAGCAATTCATCCCAACAGCAACGACCGCCGCGATCGCTTGCGGAATGGGTTTCCTTTGCGATCGCGACATCTATTGTGGCGCTACTCGTAGGACTGGTGCTGTATGACTGGGCAACCCAGAAAAATGAACCCCCGACTCTATCAGTCACCGCGAAGGAAAGAGAACTTCGTCAAACTCAAGAGCAATTCTACATCCCTTTTGAAGTGACGAATACTGGTGGAGAAACTGCTGAATCAGTCCAGATTATTGCCGAGTTGCGGGTTAATGGGAAAGTTGAAGAAACTGGCGAACAACAAATTGACTTTCTCTCCGGCGGCGAAAAGGAAGAAGGCGCATTTATCTTTAGCCGCAATCCCCGCGATGGCGAGTTAGTCGTGCGAGTCTCTAGCTACAAGTTACCTTAAGTTTTTTGATAACTGCTCATTTCCCGGTTCGCTGTAATTATTGGAAACGATGCAATGGTTAATAACAAGCTTGTCGCAGCGAATACTCGATTTGCCTTCAAACTATTTAGGGAACTTACAAAGCAGGAGCCTGACAAAAACATTTTTGTTTCTCCAGCAAGCATAGCGATCGCGCTCTCAATGACCTATAACGGCAGTGTGGGGCAGACACAAGCGGCAATGGCGATCGCGCTGGAATTGCAAGAAATGAGCTTGCAACAAGTCAACGAAGCTAACTTACAGTTGAAACAATCGCTAGAAAATCTGGATAACGAGGTGGAGTTAGCGATCGCTAATTCGCTTTGGGCGAATCAGAATGTGGAATTTAAACGGGATTTTTTGAAGCGAACCCAAGAGTTCTACGGTGCAAAAGTAACCAACCTGGACTTTAGCAGTTCCGATGCTTTGGCAACTATTAACAACTGGGTAAGCGAAAACACCCACGGCAAAATCGAGACAATTCTCCAAAAGCTTGACCCTCAAACCGTTTTAATCCTAATTAACGCTATCTATTTTAAAGGTATTTGGGCAAGCCCTTTCGATAAAGAAAATACACACGATAGAGCCTTTACATTACTTGATGGGACGCAGAAACAGTACCCGATGATGTCTCAGCACAGAACCTACCGCTACTACCAAGGTAAGAACTTTCAGGCGGTTAATTTACCCTACGGTAGTGAACAGGTGAGTATGTACATCTTCCTTCCAGATCAAGACTCAAACTTGCAAGCATTCCACAAAAATCTGAACGCTGAAAACTGGAATCAATGGATTTACCAATTCTGGCGAGAGGAAGGAACACTTGTTTTACCCCGCTTTCAGCTAGAGTATGAAGTAGCACTCAATGATGCCCTGATTGCCTTGGGGATGGGAATGGCTTTTGAAGGAGGTTTCCAGCAGATGTCTGCCCAAGACATTGCCATTGCCAGCGTCATCCATAAAACCTTTCTCGAAGTCAACGAAGAAGGAACCGAAGCCGCCGCCGCAACTGGTATAGAAGCCTCATTCGGTCCCCCCGACCCTCCCTTTAGCATGGTGGTTGACCGCCCGTTTTTCTGCGCGATTCGGGATGATGATACTGGAAGTTTGCTGTTTATGGGTTCTATTATGGAGCCACAGACTGCAACATCCAAGCAATCAAACAGGAGTTAGGAAAATGGCGGAAAAAAAAATCTTGATGCTCGTCGGTGACTTTGTTGAAGACTACGAAGTAATGGTGCCTTTCCAGGCATTACAAATGGTTGGGCATACTGTCCATGCAATTTGTCCCGATAAGAAAGCTGGAGATAAGGTGCGAACCGCAGTCCATGACTTTGAAGGCGACCAAACTTATAGTGAAAAACCCGGTCACAACTTCACCTTAAATGCCACCTTTGATGAAGTGGAAGTGACAGAATACGACGCCTTAGTCGTTCCTGGTGGACGTGCGCCAGAATATATCCGTTTGAACCAGAAAGTATTAGAAATCACCCGCCACTTTGCCGAAGCAAATAAACCGATTGCCGCAATTTGTCACGGGTTGCAAGTTTTGGTGGCAGCGGGAGTGCTAGAAGGCAGAAGTTGCACCGCTTACCCCGCTTGCGGCCCGGATGTTAACCGGGCAGGTGGGCTTTACGTGCATATTCCACCAGACGAGGCAATGGTTGACGGTAACTTAGTAACGGCACCTGCATGGCCTGCTCATCCTAACTGGTTGGCAGAATTCTTGAAACTTTTGGGAACGAAAATCGAGCATCAAGAACTGGTTGCGGTTTAACGGTCTCAATCCTATCGAAGTTAGATAATTTACTTGTCTTAGCGCTACCTACACTTGCGATTCGGTCTTAGCTCCCCTTTTAAGGCTACGGTGTACGCACATCTTGGGTTAAGGGGCAAAAAGTTGATTGATCCCCTAAATCTCCCTTTTTAAGGGGAACTTTGACTTAATTCGCCACCTTTTTTAAGGGGGGTTGGGGGATCAAAACGAGACTTGCAAGTTAAAGAAGTCTTGTGCGTACACGGTAGCTTTAAAAGAGGGTTTGGGGTATCTCTTTGGATGTAACATCACTAATCGAGAAGTATTTGATTAGAAATCCAGTTCCTCAATCACAACCGTTCTTTTTTTCTGTTTTTAAAAAAACTACTGATTCGACTGTTCTCTTGTCTGGGTATCCAGCTTATCTACTCGATTACGCAAACGCTCCAACTCTAATCGATAGGTTTCTAATTGGCTTCTTGGAACCGTTAACCCTTCTTGAGTAACTCGATTTCCAGCAGGATTATCAATGAGTTGTTCAACTTGATTTAAGCAGGCATTTAAACCGGCAGCAAATTCATACCGAGTTACAGGCCGATTGCCTTGAAAAGTTCCATCGCCATTTCCACTGAGACACCCATAACGCTCTGTTGGAGGTGGCATTTGAGAATTTGGATTATTGGGAATCGCTTCCTGTGCAACTGCACTGTTTGCTAACAGCAAGGCCATTCCCAAAACGGCTGGACTATATAAAAGTAGAGTCTTAAAAAATTTAGACATTTTAATTCTTTCCACTTAACTTGCAAAAAGGTAACTTGAAGTCTGCTGAAAAAGAAACTTTTATATCTTATTGTAATGAAAATCAACTAGCTATGTGTTGATTGCTGCTGGGAAAAGTATCAAAGTTTACTTACTTCTAATTACAGATACCAGGTTCCGCCTTCAGACGTTATCCCAGTAATAGGTAAAGCGCTAGATATAAAAATTTATACTGTCTCAGGAGAACGCTGAATGAATTTACCAGGAACCTCCGTCTCTGTTTGGCTCGACACTACAGAAGGGACAAAATACCCGCAATTGACCAGTGATATTACCGTAGATGTTGCCATTGTAGGCGGCGGCATTACTGGCTTAACCGCTGCGTTGCTATTGAAACGCGCTGGATTAAGGGTTGCAGTAATCGAGGGCTCGCAAATTGGCAGTGGTGTCACCGGCTATACGACTGCCCACCTCACCGAAGCTGCTGACGAACGCTACCAAGACCTGATTTCCTCCTTGGGCGACACGGATGCGAAGCTGGTAGCAGAATCCAGTCGTGCGGCGATTGAACGCATTGCTAAGTTTGTGGCAGAAGAGAAGATTGATTGTGATTTTCAGCGAGTGCCGGGATATCTTTACACTGAAAAATCCCAGGATGTGTCTGAAATTGAGTCAGAGGCGGAAGCGGTTAGCAAGTTAGTGATTCCGGCTGCTTTGACCAAGGATGTGCCACTGCCATTTCCGGTAGAAGCGGCGGTGATGTTCCCCAATCAAGCGCAGTTTAACCCGATTCCCTATCTCCAAAGGCTTGCGAAGGCGATTGACGGTGGTGGCAGTTTTATTTTTGAGCAGTCATCTGTTGTCGATATCACCGGAGACAAGCCGAGTCGAGTTTCTACCGAACAGGGGACGGTAACGGCGCTAGATGTGATTATTGCTACTCATACGCCGATTCACAATCTGAACAGTCTCCCGGACTTGTATGTAATGACCACGAAAATTGCCCCGTATCGCTCTTACGTTATTGGAGTGAGATTGCGATCGCCATTACCGCCAGGACTGTTTTGGGATACCGAGGAGCCGTATCACTATACACGCAGCTACAAAGACCTGCTGATTATTGGCGGTGAAGACCACAAGACAGGCGAGGATGTGGATAATGAGGCGTGTTTCGAGCGCTTGGAAGCGTATGCGCGATCGCTCTATGATGTCGCCTCTATCGATTATCGCTGGTCAGCTCAATTGTACGAGCCGGTCGATGGTCTACCCTATATCGGGAAAACCGCAGCGAATTCTAATATCTACGTTGCTACCGGCTATTCTGGCAACGGCATGACCTTCGGCACCGTTGGCGGGATGCTAACAAGCGACTTGATTCTGGGACGGACGAATCCCTGGAGCGACCTTTACGACCCCAATCGCGCGAATATCCTCGCCAGCGCCCAGCGGTTTGTGACGGAGAATCTGGGCGTCGCCAAGCACTTTGTAGCGGATCGGCTTTTCAAGTCGGAGGGCAATGAACCCTCGGACGTAGCACCAGGCGAAGGCAAGATTCTTGACATCAACGGAAAGAAATATGCCGTCTACCGCGACGAGACGGATTATCTCTGTTCGCTTTCTCCAGTGTGTACTCACGCTGGATGCATTGTTGACTGGAATAACGCCGAAAAAACTTGGGATTGCCCTTGCCACGGTGGACGTTTCAGCCCTACGGGTGAGGTACTCAATGGCCCGCCGATTACGGATCTCGATCAAAAAGAATTGCCCAGTCAATTTACACCGAAAAGTTAACTCCATTCACTTTTCTTTTCCCTCTCCAGATTGATTAAGTCAATCTGGAGGGTTGCTAGCGTGTTGGGTGAATAGAAACAAGAAATCCTCTCTGGATTTCATTTTTTTAGACACAGTTTAAGGACACACTAATGCCAGCAGAACAACAGCTACAACCACCCCAACATCAAGACCATCGACCGGGTAGTGAATCAGAAATGACGCCTAGCCCCAAGGCGGATGATAGTAAATATCAAGGTAGCAACAAATTACGCGATAAAGTGGCACTGATTACCGGCGGTGATAGCGGCATTGGTCGCGCAGTTTCTATCTTTTTTGCCAAAGAAGGAGCTGACGTGGCAATCATGTATCTGAACGAACACGATGATGCCCAAGAAACGAAACGGCTGGTAGAAGAACAAGGGCGCAAATGTATTACGATTCCTGGCGACATTGGTGACGAAAAATTCTGTCAGCAGGCTGTAGAAAATACGGTTGCGGAGCTTGGGAAACTCGATATTCTTGTTAACAACGCTGCCGAACAGCATCCTCAAGAAAGCATCGAAGACATCACTGCCGAACAGCTTGAGCGCACGTTCCGGACTAACATTTTCTCAATGTTTTTCTTGACGAAAGCTGCACTCAAGCACCTCAAAGAAGGCAGCGCGATTATCAACACCACTTCGGTGACAGCTTATAAAGGGAATCAGCAGCTGCTCGATTATTCGTCTACTAAAGGGGCCATTGTTGCCTTTACGCGATCGCTCTCAAAATCTCTGGTGGAAAAGGGAATTCGCGTGAATGGCGTCGCCCCAGGTCCCATCTGGACGCCGCTCATTCCCTCAACTTTCCCAGAGGAAAAAGTTGCCTCTTTTGGTAAACAAGTGCCGATGCAACGGGCTGGACAGCCAGAAGAAGTTGCGCCTAGTTACGTCTTTTTGGCATCAGACGACTCTTCTTATATGTCCGGTCAGATTTTGCATCCCAACGGTGGCGATGTTGTCAATGCTTAACGCTGAGATGACTACCGATTTTTCTTGAAAAAATAGAAACCCGTTTTCTAACCAGAAAACGGGTTTTTTGATAGATGTTAGAAGTTAGCGAGGGGGTGCATCCTAGGGCATACGCCCTAACCTTGAAAGGTAGGCCTTGGGCGTACAAAAGCTGCTCCCCGTAGGCTGAAGAAGTTTTAGTTTAGTCTGCGTAGGCAGGCTTTGTTTATGTACAGCTACACTTTTAGTGTCGGAACGTGTATTTGCTTAGTGAACTAAAAAAACTCCCACCACGTAAGTGGTGGGAGTGCAAACGTCAGTTAAGTTTAGAGAGGTATGGCGTTAGAGGTTGAGCGTGCTTCCGATTACTTCGTCGAAGCTGCCATTTCTTGCTGAATTTTGCTCTTGGCAGCTTTGAATTCGCTAGACATTTGCTCTTTTTGTTCGGTGCTGCAATTGTTGTCAATGGCTGCAAACATCGTGCTTTCTTCTTGACGGATATGATCGCCAACGGCATCCATCAACTGCTTAATTTTTGACTTGAATTCGTCTTTGGAAGAAGCAGGGTTGATCGCTTTAATTTCATCCAACATCCGCTTCATTTCGGCTTGCTCATCGTACAGCTCTTGAGTATTGTCGTCACCGTAGAAAGACCGAACTCTGGGGTAAACAATTTCTTCTTCGGCTTGAGCGTGTGCCAATAAATCTTTGTAGAGCTGCCCAAAATACTCTTGGAGTTTTTGAGGATCGTCAGTAGCCCCAATTTCTGTAAAGATGGTGTTGGTCTTATTGTGATCCAGGCGGATGAGCGTCTGGATGTTCATATCTTGCTTATCGGTGTTTTGGGTGACGGCACTACCAAACACACCAGACAAGGCTGCAACAGCGTCTTGAACTCGTGCCCACAGTCCCTGATCTGCGTCTTTTCCAGTCAGTTCGCGGACACCCACGAGTTCTAGCAGTCCTTTGAGTTGTTCCTGGTGAGCGCGGTTCTCAAAGTTAACAGCATTTAAAGGTCCAATCGCCAGTTCAATATCAGCACCCACGACTTGAGCAGCTTTGTGAACTACGATACCGCTCATCGCCTGAGCGTGCTTCAGGAGTTCGTGTTGAACTAATTTCTGGTAGAGAGACAGCTTATCACCAGACATTAATTCTTGGGTCTTCTGAACAAATTCCTGAACTGTCTCGTGGGGTTCAGAGGGAACGCCGTACTGAACAATTACCGTTTCTAGAACGCCCAGGTTTTTCTGGTCGTCCTGGAGCATATTCTGCAAGCGATCGCGCACATCTTGATCGGGAGTGGCACCGAGCAGTGTTTGCTCGTTAGAGATGATTAAATTTTGCGTCGCTTTCATGTCTGCCAATTTTTGAGCGATCGCAATGCGCTTTGTATCGTCCAGTGTTGATACCATTTTTGTTCCTTCTTTGAAATATTATGATTTTTGAATCTTTATGAATAATCTCACAATCTCTTAAAGTAATTCATCTTTCCCGCGACTGAATCCAAAAGTATGGTTTATAGAGGAGATAAATACTTTTAACTTATAGATTTTTATTTGGAATTCAAATTATTAAAACTTCTACTTTTGATAGTTTGCAAAATTAGGGTTCTTGAGTATAGTGATGATTCATCTAAATAAGTTTCAAGAATATATCGCTGTAAATGATTTGTGAACGGGAGTTCTCCGGCTTCTCTAAAAAGCTGGATAGCTGAACCAATGGTATCTCACACCTAAAAAAGGATAGATATACTTTATTCCTTCAATATTCCTTCAATAGAAAACGTAAAGTTACGCGCTCAAGAAAAATTAACTCGTCAATAAAATAAATCTAGGAGGATAGCTTATAGACCCTCCTAGATTTAATTGCTTTATTCCAGCGATGGCAGTTAGCGATCGCACTTATTAACTATAGGGAAGCTACGTTCCAAACCTCCCTACAGAGTTAATTCTGTTCGCGCGCACTACTACTTGCTAGAAGCTGCCATCTGGTCTTGTAGCTTGCTCTTAACAGATTTGAACTCGGTTGCCATTTGTTGTTGCTGCTCGCTGCTGAAATTATCGCGCAGCTTAGCGAACATCTCGTTCTCTTCTTGATTAATGTGATGGTTGGTAGCGTCGCTTAGCTGACGAACTTTCGCTTTGAACTCAGAAGAAGAAGGACTCATCGCCTTAATTTCATCCAGCATACGAGCTTGCTCAGCTTGCTCGTTATACAGATCCTGTGTGTCCTGATAATAGGAGCGCACTGCTGGATAAACAACTTGCTCTTCGGCTTTAGCGTGAGCCATCAAGTCTTTGTAAAGCTGACCGAAGTATTCTTGGATCTTTTGAGCGTCGTTGGAATTCTCAATTTCCATAAACAAGGTCTTCGCCTTGCTGTGATCCATGCGAAGAATTTCACCGATGGTCATATCAGAACGGTCGGAGGTTTGGGTGACAGCACTACCAAATACCCCTGATAATGCGGCAACGGCGTCTTGAACCCGTCCCCACAGTCCTTGATCGGCTTCTTGTCCGGTTAGTTCGCGAACACCCAGAATTTCCAGAATACCTTTCAGTTGCTCTTGGTGAGCGCGGTTCTCAAAGTTAACGGTATTCAAGGGAGTAATGGCAGCTTCAACATCAGCACCAACTACTTGAGCAGCTTTGTGAATCAGTAGACCCGTCATGGTTTGCTTATGCTTAAGCAATTCATGCTGAGATACTTTTTCAAACAAAGTCAGTTCAGAACTTTCCATTAGTTTCTGAGCTTCACCAATTATCTTGGTTGTGGATTCCTTGGGTTCGGCTTTGACACCGTACTGAATAATTACAGTATCGAGAACACCGAGGTTTTTCTGATCGTCATCAAGCATATCTTGTATGCGCTTGCGAAGATCATCATCGGCGAGCGCAGAGATGAACTTTTGCTCGTTAGCAATTAGCAAGTTTTGCAGCGCTTTCATATCTGCCAACTTCATGCCAATCGCTATGCGCTTGGTATCATCTAGTGTCGTTACCATTCTTTTGTTCTCCACTCAATAATCATAGGATCGGAATCTATCTCGAAGATAGTCATCTCTGTCGAGTAGATTCATCTCTCTTTTGAGAGATCCCCCTTATTTATCCTTTTTATAACGTCCAATTTTTATTGGCTCTATCCAAAGATAGAAAAGATTCAAAACCTTAGGACTTTTCTTTTTTTTGGTTGGATTAGTATATTCTTATTTTGGTTATTCGGCATCTATCGTAAATCATATTTGAAAAGTTAAAATAGCCTGAACTTTGATGACGGAGATTTGACAAGCTAGTTATTATAAAAACAGTTTTGTGCCACTATCTTAAGAATGAAATATTGAGTTTAAATTTGTGTATAGCCGATCACTTTGTCACCATTCCACCATCAGGCAGATACACTTCTTAATACGGGTCGCTAGATTGACTCAATAACAGACTCAATTAAGACAAGGGCAGGAGACAGGGCGTGACGACGAATAAGGATGCTTCTCTGGGGCAGCAGGCACTTAACAAAGCAGCGGAAATAGGATTATCTAGCCAACTCGATGAAGTAGAAGAATTAGCGGTAGATATCCAGAGCGATCCACTGAAAATGGTTCAGGGACAGGTGGATTCAGTCACCGTTGAAGGTGAAGGTTTGGTGATGAACAAAGACCTCCGGATGGAGGAAATGAAAATGGAAATGCGTGGCATCTCCATCAATCCCCTCAGCGCTGCTTTTGGCAAAATTGAATTAACCAAACCTACTGATGCAACGACCCATGTTGTGTTGACGGAAGCAGACATCAACCGGGCATTCAACTCGGAATTTGTCGGTAGTAAGCTGCAAAGTATGCAGGTATCAGTCAATGGACAACCGATGACTATTGACACTAAAAAGGTAGATTTTCGCCTACCTGGTGAGAACAAAATTGCATTGAGTGCCGACGTGCTGCTACGCGAATCTGGAGAAACCACGCAAATTGCCTTTACAGCAGTGCCCCGAGTTGGTGCAAATGGGCAGAAGGTCAATCTGGAAGACGTTGAGTATACCGAAGGCAAGGAACTCTCCCCGGAACTGACGGCGGCGCTATTAGAAAAATCGAGCGAACTATTGAACCTGAGCAACTTCGATTTGCAAGGAATGTCGCTTCGCATCAAACAATTAAATCTAGAATCGGGAAAAATGACGCTTTTGGCGGAAGCGCGCGTGGAGCAAATTCCTTCAGGCTAGTGATGAACTGTTTGCGGTTCGCTGTTTGCCGTTAATCGAGGGGGTTAAGATCGGCAACCCAAAGCTAATAGCCAACAGCGATCGCTTGCTTTCACTCGTCTAACTCCTAGAATCCATAGAGAAGAACATGACACAAACTCCCAATATCCCGCCGCTGATTGAAAGTGATGAGACCGATTATCAAGATAGCGGGGTGACAAGCACAGTCGCGATCGCAGGACATCCCCTGCATCCACTGATCGTCACCTTTCCCATTGCTTTTTTGACTACACCAGCAGCAGCGGATCTCGCCTACTGGTGGACAAAAGATCTCTTCTGGGCACAAGCCTCCTTTTGGCTAATCGGCATTGGCTTGGCAAGCGGGGTGCTTGCAGCCCTAAGCGGCATGATGGACTTTCTGAGAATTGAACGAGTTCGCAAGCGCAGTGCTGGCTGGGCACACATGGTACTGAATGTCGCCGCCCTAGGGCTGACAATTGCCAACTTTGCACTGCGTTGGGGCAATACCTCAGGAGCCATATTGCCTACAGGGCTTACAATCTCAATTATTGTGGCAACCCTTCTCGGTTTGTCGGGTTGGTACGGAGCCGAGCTAGTCTATCGGCATAAAGTTGCTGTGATCGGCTACGGCGATTCAAATAGATAGAAAAAATAAGCAGGCGACATCCACGTCGCCTGCCAATTAATTTAAAAATTTCCTCTACACTTGTTTAGCATCGCTAAAAGGTAGAAGCCGCAAAAGCTAAATTTTTCTGCGTTATATCAATCCTGGCCCTTGATGACGCTTGTCACCTTCCATCGTCAGCTTCCCTTCTTCATCGTCCTGTAATTCTGAGACAGTTTCAGCGCGTTCGGCAGCCTCGGCTTCTTCTTTGGCTTTTAAGTCTCCAGGTTCGTTCACATACATTTCGGGTTCGATGGCATAGTTATTTAAAAGACCCTCTTTGTCTACCGTGTAGCCATCTGTAGTATCGATACTTCCATCATTTGTTTGATCGTTAGTAGGGGATTTTTCTTCATCATCTTTTCCGGGAGTTGTTTTAAATGCATTCCCCTCTCTTTCTCTACGTGCTGCGGTTTCAGCAGGTACAATCCCCCGATCGTAGTTATCTTCACCAACTCGTTGACTGCTGTCTACGTTATCTGTTTGATTATTCATGACTATTATTCTCCCAACAATATTCAGCTTTAGAAACTAAGAATATAATTTTTGGTATACCTTTATACTCTACCTTGAGTATTAGATCGTCAAAGTATAAAAAATTTAGATAAGATTGCGTAATCAATAACGACTAGGATATAAATTAATCTCCTACTTAAGAAGGAAATATTGAACTCTTCTGTGTGCTATGAAGCTCAGTTGGATGCAGAAGCCTGCTCGTTGGCGCGGCTTTAGTCTAAATGTATAGAATACAGAACTGAGAACTGCTTGGAAGTGTAGCCAATGCTTCGAGACGCCAAATATATCAAGCGGATTATCCTCTCGCTGCTGATTATTGTGCCCCTGGGATTGCTCTCCAAGAGATACACTGGGTTCGGTCGCGGCTGGGTCAACGATTTCTCAGGTGATATCTTATACGAAATATTTTGGTGTTTGTTCGGGTTTTTCCTGTTTCCGAGTCGCAAAGCAATCAACCAAATTCCAATTTGGGTATTCGGTATCACCTGTACGATCGAATTTCTGCAACTGTGGCACCAACCTGTTTTAGACTCGATTCGCTCGACTTTTCTGGGCAAACTGTTGCTTGGAACCACCTTTTCTTGGTGGGATTTCCCCCATTATCTGCTCGGTTGCATCATCGGGTGGCTATGGTTACAGCAAATTGTTAGAGGTTACAAAGATAAAACCCCGATTCGCTCGGATAAATAGATAGGATGATTAGATGAGGGAGAATTTTCAGTAGTTTTTAGCCTGTGTTTGATGGCTAATCAGATGTAACTGAATTAACCCGAACGGGATGCCCCTACCTTGATTTAACTTTTGATCTTTCTCGCCAGTTTTTCAGCATCAAGCTGTTTTCTTTCAGCATCAAGCTTAGGGTAATTAGCTGTTCGGATAGTAATATCAGCTCTTGGCTCGTGGCGATTAGCTCCTGACTTTCGCAGATAAGCTCAGACGATCTGCTGAGCAGATAGTCTGTTCTGGTTGTTATATTTTGCTGAGATATCTCAGAATCTTGCTGTTTAGATTCTGCCAAATCTAAAGGATATGGGGGAACTTCAAAACAAGTTGATTTTTGCCACTTCCTGTTGCTCAGTTTGTGTTTTGTCATGCTCTGAATCCAGTTAACGGAGATGTTAGCAGGTATTGTAAAAGACAAAATTTGAACTTACTAGTAGATTTTAAAGGTGAAAGCGATCGCGTAGCACCTGCGTAGCAGGTGCTACGCGATCGCTCGAATTTTTGGACGGGTTGTAGTATCTACTTATCTATATATTAGTTGCTTGGATTGTACGAGCAGCTTTTTCCTTGTGGCGATTAGCGCTTCACTTGTAGCGATTAGCGCTTCACTTGTGGCGATTAGATCCTGACTTTCGCCGATCAGCCTAGATGATTTGCTGAGCAGATAATCTGTTTTAGTTATTATATTTGGCTGATATATTTCAGAATCTTGCTGTCCAGATTCAGCTAAATATAAATTATCTTGATGAATTTTACAGCAAGATAGTTTTTGCCACTTCCTATTGCTAACGTTATATTTTGTCATGTTAGGAATCCAGTTGATGAAGATGCTGGTGTGGTGTTGTAAAAGAGTGAAGTTAGTTCAGTGGATGCCAAAAATCGAGCGCTCGTGTGGCAACCGCTACGCGGTTGCCACACGAGCATTTAAAATTTAGAATCTCGTCGTACTATCTACTCATCTAGCAATTTTAGATCAATTTTTCTGGATGAATTTTTTTCGTCAAAACTTATTGACAATGGATTAAATTCGTAGATTTAGCTTTGCCCTTTCAAATAAAAGATATTAGAGACTAATCTAACTAAACTTCTATCTCCAGGCAGAAGTTAATACGAACGATATTTGTATACTACACTACACGAAAACCTGTGTTGAGCGATCGCTATGGTTATGAAATTTATCGTTAACCCGCATGATAGCTACAACCAGATTACCATCACCCCAGCCAGATGAAGAAGCAAGTAAAGGTTAAACCCAATTCAAAAAACCAAAGAATTGAGGAAGCTGAGGACGGTAGCCTTACGGTTCATTTAAAGTCGCCACCTTTAGATGGTAAGGCAAATGAAGAGTTAATTCAAATACTCTCTAAAAAATTTAACATATCAAAATCAAGAATTTTTATCAAATCGGGTTTATCGTCAAGAAATAAGCTAGTCGAAATAGACGACGGTTGAACCTAACTAGAAAATCTAGCAATCTTATTGAAGTTGTGAGCCAGCCCTTCAGATACCTGACTGCTCTAAAAAAAGTCGGGTACCTGACCTTCCCGAACCATTCAGTAAGATTCTATAGCAGTTGCTCGGTAAAGGTGTTGTTCTGACTGCACGCGATCGCTATTTTCATTTTCCGTTTAAACTCATCCCCGTTAGCTTTAAATTAACAAAAGATTAATTTTAGAAACTATCTATTGGTAGATTTCAAAAGCTCAAAGTCAAAATCTAAAATTCAAAAGGGAATAACTCAACCTGGTACACTTGAACGAAGAGGTCAACTCAGCATGCCACACGTCTTACTGATCGATGATGAAGAGGCATTACGTGCCAGTCTCAGCTACGCCTTAATTAAAGAAGGCTATCAAGTGACAACCGCAGGGGATGGACAGACTGCACTCAAGTTGTTCCACAAGCAAGTGCCGGATGTGATTATTTTGGACTTGATGCTACCAGGCATTGATGGGATGGAACTCTGCTGGCGCATCCGAGCATTTTCTAATATCCCGATTTTGATGCTGACAGCTAAAGACCAAGATATTGACAAAGTT
The DNA here is from genome assembly GCF_039961875.1 of Trichocoleus sp. ST-U2. Classification (NCBI taxonomy): domain Bacteria; kingdom Bacillati; phylum Cyanobacteriota; class Cyanophyceae; order Leptolyngbyales; family Trichocoleusaceae; genus Trichocoleus; species Trichocoleus sp. ST-U2. Next base: position 65,345 of record NZ_JAMPJY010000005.1, read on the forward strand.
TGGGGATTAGAAGCGGGTGCAGATGACTATATCACCAAACCCTTCAACACTCGCGAACTTCTCGCACGCATAAAAGCTGTTCTCCGGGGTCGCGCTGTGGGTCAACAGTCTCTACAGGGAGATTAAAAAAATTGAAGTTGTACCTTTGAAAAATTCAAGGAGCTGGTTAGCAATTCATATCCGATGGAATTCAATTTACCGGAAACTGTTAGTTACCTATTTAGCACTCACCGCATTAGGAACTTCTATTCTGGCAAGCTATATTCTGTTCTCTTTCCATGCCTATTTCATGAGGACGAGACAGGCTGATTTAGATGCCTGGACAACAGCCCTCAGCGAGAGTGTTGCTGACGCTTTAGAGGAAAATGATCTTGAGCGGGTAAGAGTGCTAGTGCAACGCTACGGTTCACCGGAAGCAGTCACCCTGCGCGTCTTTGCACCTGATGGTCGCCTGCTATTCACCTCCGCCCCCCAGCTAGATCGGCAAGTCCCTAACTGGTTAGCTGTTGCTGGCGTGAGAGAAGCGCTACAAAATCAGCCGACGCAAGGGGTAGCAAAAGGGATTCTATCCAACGATGACCGAGTGTATGCAGTGCGACCGATATTTCGGAAGGGTCGTCTGCTCGGTGCGCTGCGGATGTCGATCACTTTAGAACAGTTTCAGCGTCAGTTTCGCCGCGTCATTTTCACCGTTCTTGGAACGCTCTTCTTGACGCTCTTGCTTTGTGCGCTGATTAGCGAAAGCCTTGCCCGTAATATTGCCAGACCGATTCAGGCGATGTGCCACTTTGCAATTGAGGTGGGTGGGGGTCATTTAGGTGAGAAGCTGAACATTCATCAAGATGATGAAGTGGGTCAATTAGCCAGTGAATTGAATCGCATGAGCGAACGGCTGGCTTCCTTAGATAAAGAGCGGCGGGCATTCCTCGCAAATGTGTCCCACGAACTGCGGACTCCTGTCAGCAACGTCTATGTCACCCTAGAAGCACTCGCCAATGGAGCGGCTGAGGAGCCGGAGTTACGCGATCGCTTCATCCAGACTGCACAGGATGAAACCCTGCGCCTGTCCAGGCTAATTAAGGATCTGCTGGATTTGGGACGACTCGAAGCAGGCGTAACGCCACTAGAACAGCAACCGCTAAAGTTGCGAGACTTGATCGAACGGGCGGTGCGAGCAATGGAGTCCCGCATGATAGCCAAGGAAGTTGGCATCAGCGTGGAGGTTGCGGATGTTCAAATCCAAGGCGATCCAGAACGACTATTGCAAGCTTTTCTAAATATATTGGACAACGCGATTAAGTTCTCAGTACCAGAGTCTAAAGTTTCTGTCTCAAGCAATATAGAAGGTGCCCAGGTTTCAGTAAAAATTCGCGATCGGGGAACCGGAATCACAGAGAGCGATTTGCCCCGCATTTTTGAACAATTTTATACAGCAGATCCCTCGCGCAAAGGCAGCGGAACGGGTTTGGGGTTAGCGATCGCGCGACGGATTGTGGAAGCACACGGCGGCACGATTACGGCTACTAGCACTCCAGGTCAAGGCGCAACTTTCAGTATTCGTCTTCCCCTCGACACCGCCGCAGAGAAACGAAAGAGTTAATATCCTGTCCGGCTTATCGCTTTATTTATAGTCGGCTTATCGTCGGTTGGAAATTGGGGCGTTGTTCTGTTGGACAAGGGCAACCTGATGCAGGAGGACACCTCATTCTGCTCCCCCTACAAATTGCACTGTCGTGGCGAGGGAGTCTCCTAGACTGGGACTTCCTCCGGAAACTCGATCTGCTTGACCAGCAGTATTGATTCAATGACGTTGAGCGTTATAGCTGATCGCGGGAATTGATAAAAACCAAGTTGAATAAGCGTTGAGAGCCATAACTAGCATCATAAAAGGTGCTTCCCTCCACCGCGAGTTTCCAAATCTGGCAGCTTCAATTCAAAAAATCTATCTATAAATACGAAAAGTCTATCGATAAACCGGGGATTACATCTTGTCTTCGGTGTTTGACTATGGCATTCTGTTAAAACAGTCGTATTCCGACCGACAAACCGGAGATTAAACTAGCTACTGCTCCAACATGATTTGCGTGAAACAAGTGGGGCAGTAGATTCAATGCGGGAATGGAGCCGTATGCATATCAAACTATTGTCTTTAAAGAGTGTTCTTTTTTCTCTGCTAGTTGTTTCCTTAACCTTTACCAGCGCTTGTAGTAACACTTCAGCAAATACTTCAGCAAATACTTCAGGTAGTTCCTCTGGCAAAAAGGTGATTCGGATTGCGATTGGTACCCAAGACCAAACCATTAACACCGTGACAGGTGGTGCAGTCATCCGAGAAGAAAAGCTGCTGGAGAAGTATCTGCCAAAAACAGGGAAATACCAAAATGTTGAGTACAAAATTGAGTGGTCTAGCGCTACATCAGCTCCACCAATTACCAACAAAATGTTGGCGAATCAAATTGATATCGGCAACATGGCGGACTTTCCGGCAACGATTAACCTGACGACTTTTCAGAAAAAAGGCAATGGCGTTAAGACTGTTTTGATCTCATCCCTTGCCTACAGCCCTAATGGAGCCGGAAATGCGGTTGTTGTTCCAACCGACACACCTTATAAAAAACTAGCAGACTTGAAGGGGAAAACCATTTCAGTTCCCTTTGGAACCTCGGCGCATGGGATGCTGCTGCGGGCGCTGAAGAATGAGGGCATTGATGCACAGAAAGAAGTGACGTTAGTGAGTCAATCACCAGAAGTAGGTGGCACGAGCCTGAGAAGCCGTCAGATCGATGCTCATGCGGATTTTGTGCCCTATGGTGAGTTATTTCCCTTTAGAGGCTTTGCTCGGAAGATTTACGATGGTGCACAAACGGAAACTCCAACCTTTCATGGAGTTGTAGTGCGCTCGGACTTTGCGAAAGAAAATCCCGAAATTGTGGTGGCTTATCTAAAAGCGATGTTAGAGGCGAATCAGCGTTTCCGGGAACAACCAGAAGCCCTCTCTGCAAAGTTAGAAAAGTGGACAGGGATTGAGAAAGAAATCTTTTATATGTTCCTCGGTCCATCGGGTATTCAAAAGCTCGATCCGAGAATTCAGCCCTACCAAATCACTGCGCTCAAAAATAGCGTGACGACGTTGAAGCAGATTGGAAAATTAGATGCCAGTGTGAATCCAGATGATGTTGCAAGTTGGACAGACGATAGTTACCTGAAACAAGCGCTCAAAGAGAGCAACATTAGCGAACAGGATGTAGCTACGTCGGCGGATAATTTGATTCGTGGTAATGATGCACTCACTCAAGAATCGATTCCAGATCCAAAACTAGCAGCTCAGATTTGGGTAGAAGGAGAAGATAAAGTTCTCAGTTTTACCTCAATCAAGAATATGCTGACAAAGCTGCAACAGCTCAAGTCTGAGGGCAAGACAGCGGCTGTAGCCTTCGTACACGATCGCGACAAAGGTTGGAAGTTATTCGCTCAAAATTCGTTCTATGTTCGGAATGGCGACCAGGTATCTGCGTTCTTACTAGAAAAAGATGCACAAGCATTTGCTGGTAAAGCTGGAGCAAAGGTTGCAAGCTTCCAGGAGTTGCAACAGCTTTATGCCAAAAATACGCAGTCAAAGGATTTAGCGGTTGCGCGATGAATGAAGGGGAGCGATCGCAACGATAGAACTATATTGAGTCAAATGAGAGGTTTGTAATGGCTGTATCTCCAAAATCAGCACGAAAGACAAAAGGAGAGAAGTACAGTGTACTGAGGAGCAAATTTTTGAAGCAGCGCTCCTTGTCAAAATTAGCGCTTATAAGTCTGGCACTGCTCAAAAGTCGCAATTTAAAGCGAGCCATTTCCATTGTTTTATTCTTTGGGATTTGGCAGCTTTTGTGCGTCACTCAGTTCAATTTCTTCATCAATTTTACCTTTTTACCCTCTCCAGTTGAAGTTTGGAATGCAACGGTTGAATTCTTTTCTGGCAATGCGGCTGTGCATATTACTGCCAGTCTTCAACGAGTTTTGCTGGGATTTGGAATTGCGGCTATTCTGGGCGTTAGCTTGGGCATCATGATTGGCTGGTTTCGGCAAATTGAAGATTTGCTTTTTATTCCATTAGAGTTGCTCAGACCAATTCCCGCCGTCGCCTGGATACCGCTGGCAATTCTCATGTTTCCCAATGCAGAGTCAGGGATGGTGTACATCACATTTCTAGGCGCATTCTTCCCAATTTTGATCAGCACAATTCGGGGAGTAGAAAGCACGGATATAGTGCTGCTGCGAGTAGGACAGTGTTTGGGGGCTAAACAGTGGCACATTTTTAAAGATATTGTGGTGCCAGGAGCGATGCCCAACATTGCCAGCGGTTTGGTTATTGGTATGGGAAATGCCTGGTTTTGTTTGGTAACAGCTGAAATTCTGGCAGGTCGGTTTGGAGTGGGTTATCTGACCTGGGAGTCTTATGTTACATCGAATTATCCACCAATCGTGATGGGAATGCTGCTGATTGGTTTGATGGGTTTGATAAGCACGCTGATTGTCGATCTCTTAACGAAGTTGCTGATGCCTTGGCGAGTAATGAAAAAGCAGGGTGTGTAGTTCCCTGAAAATGAATATTCAAGTTGCCTATTTTTGGAGGTTTAGAGGCTGTGGCAACCCTATCAAAAAAGCAGGTTAGCGCCTTGGCGAAAGGGTCAGTTGAAGTTAAAGATTTATCCGTTGCCTTTAAGCGACGAGACCAGTACGGGCCTTTGCTGGTTCTAGAATCAACAAACTTCAAAATTAATCCTGGTGAATTTGTCTGTTTGTTGGGACCATCGGGCTGCGGCAAGTCAACGATTCTAAACTTGATTGCTGGTTTTCTAAAACCAACAAGGGGACAGGTATTGGTGGATGAACAACTCGTCGAAAAACCCGGGGCAGATCGCGGATTTGTCTTTCAGCAATACTCGCTCCTACCCTGGAAGACCACTTTTGAGAACGTGGAATTTGGTTTAAAAATTCAGGGTATTTCCAGAGCAGAACGGACTGAATTGGTAAATGATTACTTAGACCGAGTCGGCTTGTATAAGCATCGTCATTCTTATCCTCATCAGCTATCAGGAGGAATGCAACAACGTGCAAGCATTGTGCGGGCACTTGTAAATTCACCCTCAGTATTGTTGATGGATGAACCGTTTGCAGCCTTGGATGCTCAGACTCGGCACATGATGCAGGAGTTGCTGCTGAACATTTGGAGCGATTTGAAATCCACGGTTATTTTTGTCACCCACGATATTGAAGAAGCCATCTTTTTGAGCGATCGCATTCTGGTTATGGGCGTTCGTCCAGGGCATATCAAAGAAATAGTTGTGGTGAATCTCGATCGACCCCGCCATATAGATACGATGCTTTCACCGGATTTTGTGAATCTCAATCGGCAAGTCTTTGAATTGATTCGCGAAGAAACTCTCAAGAGTATGGAGTTGGGTTAATTGAAGCAAACCGTATTTATACTGCTCGTACAGCCCAAGTGTGTTACTTTCGATAGCGGCTTGGCGTGTCCTTTGTTGTCCCTTTTACCAACTGCTTAAGTTCTGAGATTGATGGAGAAATTCGGTTTGAATCCAGCGATCGAGGTTAATTGTCTCTAGTTCTTCATTTCCGGGAACCACACGGAGTTGAGCAATGTGTTGGGCAATCCAGTCCGGACGAATCATCATCTCGCAGAAAAAACGCCCAGGTTGATTCTGGTGATAGACATTGCTGAGAATTTGGGAGACGATTTCGGCATCCAGGTTTGTCCACTGGCTGATCAGAGAAAGCGCTGAGGGCGTAATAGTATACCAATATTGGGCGGCGCTTAAGGCTTTTAGGTAAGCGATTACAACTTCCGGATACTGTTCTGCTAACTCTGCACTCACCACTACACCATGAAAAGCCGGTAACACATTCAAATTGTCACCTGGTAAATAACGAAACTTGCCTTGACGATAGGCAATATCGTGAAAGGGAGCAAAATGAGCATACCCATCTGCTTGAATGGAATAACCAAAGGGCTGAGTAATGTTGGAGTTCTCTAGGGAAGCAAGCTTAACCTCGTTAAGTAAGTTGGCAGAATTAAGCGATCGCATCACCATCCCATGTGCAGAAGAACTGAAAGGAACCGCAATCACACCTCCTCGCAAATCTTCGATACTTTGCAGTTTGGACTTATTGGGAACAATCACTGCATTACAGGAACCATCGGGATTCGTCGAAACAAAGCTCACCAGTCGCGTCTGTCGAGTTTCACTACCGGAATTATTTTGCTGGATAGCACTCAGTAACAAGGGATAATCCCCTAGAACACCAATATCTAGTTTCCCGGCATGCAATCCTTGAATAATCGGCGCTCCTGTTAAAAAATCGCACCAGTGAATGCGATATTGAGTGGAACTGTATCGCCCTTCTTTGAGTAAGAAGTGTTCTAGCAAGCCTAAGCGCTGAATCACTAAGCCTGCTGTCACCGTTGGAATCGTGCTGTTTTGAATACCGATCGCTAAATCAATTGTCTCAGGATGTTGCAGAGAGTTGGAACGAATGATCAGGTTAGGCGATCGCAAACGCACTGGGGTTGCATGAGGACGAACAGAGGCTGGCTGTTGCTCTTGACGGTTCTCAACAAGAGCAACGAACTTTTGCATCGGGCTGGAGTTGCGCGATCGCCGATTTTGCGAGGATGAGTCTGTAAGCGCAGATTGGCTTAATCGTTTGGGTAACACTAGGAAAACATTACCAGATAAGGCAAATTCTTGCAGGGGAATTGCAACGAGCATTCCCGATTCACATTCAGCTTTAAATTCAAAGTTAGACGCAAATCCTAAATAATTCCCCTGCATCATGTAGGTTCGCATCAAACTTAGAGTATCAACAGTTTCAACTTGAGCAAAATCCGAAAAGTTTATCCCTAATTCAGTTAGCCGAGATTCAAAGACTAAACGACTAGGAGAGCCAGTATTTAGCATCACCCATCGCTCTTTTTGCAACTCTTTCAAACTCAACCAGGTTTGATTCGCTACAGGATGATTTGCCGCAACTACTAAAGAATAGTGAATGGGAGCAATTGGGGTTGCTGATATTTCCGAGAACTCTGCAAAACTAATATCTGAGATTCCTATATCAATCTGACTGCTGGTAATGGATCGATAGAGAAATTCAGCCGAGTCAAATACGACACACTGAGTCTGAATACCAGGATACTGCTGACGGTACTGGAAGAGGATTTCAGGTAGCCATCCATTAGCGATCGCGGCTGTACAGCCGATTTTGAGATTGCCAAATTTGCCTTTTTTGATTTCTTCAGCTTTGGCAAACAATTGATTTTCAACATCAATCAGTCTTGGCCCTTCCTCCAATAAAAACTGTCCCACCTCTGTTAGCTGAATCTTACGTCCCAAACGATAAAAAAGGGAGGTTCCTAGTTCAGTTTCCAGGGATTTTATTTTGGCGCTGACCGCAGGCTGAGTCAGATTTAGAGCATCAGCGGCTTCGGTAAAACTGAGATGCCTAGCTACCTCCAGAAATACTTTAACTTGATAAACCTCCACGTTCTCTAACCCCCCAAATTGAAATTTTTATTTTACAGCTTAATGAATGAATAAAGCTAATTTATAAAATCATAAAAAACGCGAATGAATAGATGGTATTTTGGGTTACAAAAAAGCTTGTGACTTTTAATTCTCTTCTCTAATATAAAAAAAGGTAAGAAAGCAGACTTAGTAAATTTATTCGTACAAAGTTATAAAAGTTTTTGCTAACTGAAGAGGAGTCAAGAGTGGATACTCAATGGATGAAGACCGATGTTCTTGTCATCGGTGGTGGTACTGCTGGAACGATGGCAGCAATTAAGGCAAAACAGGCAAATCCTGAGGGAGAGGTACTGATTTTAGAGAAAGCGAATATCCGCCGCAGTGGGGCGATCGCAATGGGTATGGATGGTGTCAATACAGCCGTCATTCCTGGTAATTCTACCCCAGAGCAATATGTTCGCGAAATTACGATTTCCAACGATGGCATTTTGAATCAAAAAGCGGTCTACCAAACCGGAAAACTTGGCTTTGAAGTCATTCAAGAGCTAGAAAGCTGGGGCGTGAAGTTCCAAAAAGATACTCAAGGGAATTATGACTTAAAGCAAGTGCATCGCGTGGGTAAATACGTGCTACCGATGCCAGAAGGGAAAGACCTAAAACAAATTTTGACCCGACAGGTAAAGCGCCACAAAGCTAAAGTGACAAATCGAGTAATGGCGACTCGCATTCTAGTCAAGGACGGACGCGCTATTGGCGCGGTAGGGTTTGACGTGCGAAACGGTGATTTTGTCGTGATTCAGGCAAAAGCAGTCGTTCTGTGTACAGGAGCCTGTGGAAGATTAGGTTTACCTGCCTCTGGCTATCTCTACGGCACCTACGAAAACCCTACCAATGCTGGCGACGGCTACTCAATGGCGTATCATGCAGGCGCAGAACTCACTAATATCGAGTGTTTTCAAATTAACCCTCTGATGAAGGACTATAACGGCCCCGCCTGTGCCTATGTAGCCAGTCCGTTTGGAGCTTACACCGCCAATGCTGAAGGACACCGCTTTATTAGTTGCGACTACTGGAGCGGTCAGATGATGCTGGAAATTTGGAAGGAGTTGAACTCTGGTAAAGGCCCAGTTCAACTGAAGATGACCCACTTAGATGAAGATACCATTTCAGAAATTGAGTCGATTCTGTGGTCGAATGAACGACCCAGCCGAGAGCGATTTCACGAAGGAAGAGGCGAAAATTACCGCACGAATGGCGTGGAGATGAATATCTCAGAAATCGGTTTGTGTAGCGGTCACAGTGCTTCTGGAGTCTGGGTCAACGAGAAAGCGGAGACGACTGTACCAGGATTATATGCAGCCGGAGATATGGCGAGTGTTCCCCACAATTACATGATTGGGGCGTTTGTCTTCGGTCGGTTGGCGGGTACAAATGCGGTGGATTATATCGAAGGGTTAGAGCATCTTGAACCCGATGCTGACGCTTTAGAGGCGGAAAGACAACGGATTTATGCCCCGTTGAACAACCCGAATGGCGTGCCGCATACCCAGGTGGAGTATAAGTTACGGCGATTGGTCAATGACTATCTCCAGCCGCCCAAAGTAGACCACAAGATGGAAATTGGCTTGAGAAACTTTGTGCGCTACCACGAAAGCCTAGAGATGATGGGCGCACGCGATCCGCACGAACTGATGCGCTGCATGGAAGTTCATTTTATTCGCGATTGTGCAGAGATGGCAGCCCGCGCCTCGCTATATCGTCGAGAAAGCCGTTGGGGACTCTACCATTACCGCGTAGATTATCCCGACAAGAACAATGAAGAATGGTTCTGCCACGTCAATCTCAAGAAAGACGAATCAGGCGAGATGGCTTTGTTCAAGCGTCCGGTTGAGCCTTATGTGGTGGACGTTGATATTGAACGAGAAGTTTATGACGTGGCGGTGCGCTAAGTCGGTCAATTTGTAGCAAACAGAGGAAGAGTTATGGCTTTAGCAATGCAACGGGTTGAAGTACCCGTAATCGTTGATGAATCGAAATGCTTAGAAAAGTGTACCGCTTGCATTGAAGTGTGTCCCCTCGATGTATTAGCGAAGAACCCAGAAACGGGCAAAGCCTATATGAAGTACGACGAGTGCTGGTTTTGCTTGCCTTGTGAGAAGGAGTGTCCCACCAACGCGATTACGGTTCAAATTCCCTTTTTGTTGCGATAGAGGAGTGATGATGTCTGCTGATTCTGAATTGAACCAATGGTTGGAAATGCTGCGATCGCCCGACGCTAGCGATCGCCTAGTTGCCGTCAAAATGCTGCAACATTTGGGCGATGAGGATGCTCTGGAACCGTTAATTACAGCATTGCAAGATGAGAGCATGGCTGTGCAAAAGCTTGCAGTGACTGCGCTGTGGGAGTTAGCTAATCCCAAGGCGGTTCCGGCTTTAGTGGAATGTCTGGCTTCAACTGATGAGGAGATTCGGGAAGAAGCGCTATCCGCCTTGGGTGAATTAGTTACCCCCGATCACCTGTTGCTGCTGCTAGATGCCCTGCATCGAGATGACGTGAATATGCAACTGAATGTGTTAATTCTGTTGCGGAAGATTCACGATGCTCAGTCTTTGCCCTACGTGCTGCCTTTCTTTGAGTCGGAAAATGCTGAGTTACGGGAAGCAGCCGTGACAACATTACGCTATCTTAATCAAGTGGAACGCTGTAAAGAGGCGATCGCCTTAATGTCTGACCCAGATGAGAACGTGCGGCGTTCTGCTGCCCTGACGTTAGGACATTTAACAGATGCAGAAGTGGTTCCCAGTTTGTGCCAAGCACTCACTACCGATCCGGATTGGCAGGTGCGACGCAATGCGGCAAAATCCTTGGCACTCCACGCTGATTTTGCGGCAGTTCCAGCTTTAGAAACGGCTTTGGCAGATGAGCATTGGCAGGTGCGGAAGTTTACACTTCAGGCTTTGCAGAAAACACCTGCTGACCAAACCCTACCTGCTTTAGTGAAAGCGTTGGCAGATGAATACTCGGATGTGCGTCGAGATGCCGCGATCGCACTCGGTATCCTAGAAAACCCAACCGCCCTGAATGCACTCCAGCAATCTCTGGACGATCCAGACAAAGATGTGTGTATTTACGCACAACGAGCAATTCAGAAAATCCAAGAGTCCACGCCAGAGACATCTAATGCATAGCCATCAATCTCCCTTCCGCCAAACTCATACAGAGGAAATTGCCACTCCTCCCGATCCAGTAACGGAATCTCGGCAACGAGAAGTTATCCAGTATCTCAAACAGGTGATTGAACCCATCCTCAAAAACGACATCGTTAGCTTAGGGATGGTGCGGAATCTGCGGGTTGTGGATGACTATATTTATCTACGCCTGTATGTGGGGAAACATCAGCATCACCTACAAGCCGAAATTCAATCGGCACTTTCGCCTGTAACTTGGTGCAAGAAAATCTATATCCAAATTTGTACCATTCCTGGTGTCAGAACGACGTTGGCAATTTCCAGTGGCAAGGGGGGTGTAGGCAAATCCACAACATCGGTTAATTTAGCCGCCGCTTTGAGTTTACAGGGGGCGAAGGTGGGTTTACTTGATGCGGATGTCTATGGTCCCAACGTCCCCCAGATGTTGGGACTGGGACAGGCAGATGTCAAGGTGATTGATACACCCAACGGTCAAAAGTTTCTGCCCCTAGAAGCCCACGGTATCAAAGTTATGTCCGTAGGACTGCTGGCAGAACCCGATCATCCCCTAGCTTGGCGCGGCCCCGTCCTGCACAAAATTGTCACTCAGTTTATTCAGGAGGTGGAATGGGGAGACTTGGATTACCTGCTGATTGATTTGCCTCCTGGCACAGGCGATGCTCAAATTACGATTGTGCAAGAAAGTCCGATTTGTGGCGTAATTTTAGTGACGACTCCCCAACAAGTTGCGGTTTCGGATGTTCGCCGCAGTGTCCATATGTTTCGTCGTGTCGGCATTCCCGTGCTTGGCATTATCGAAAATATGAGCTATTTAATCTGTGGTCATTGTGGCGATCGCACTCCGATTTTTGGGAGTGGTGGAGGGCAGCAGCTATCGACAGAACTCCATGCCCCTTTACTAGGACAGGTTCCGATTGACCCTAGTATTTGCATGGGCGGAGATACGGGAACGCCTTTGACGCTGACTCACCCAGATTCCACTGTAGGACAAGTATTTGTACAAATGGCTGGGGCGATCGAGACGACTTTTCGCCCTTGTGAAGTTCTGACTGGATAATTGATTTGGGCATTGCACAATTGAAGCACGATGCAATGTCCACATTGTCAAGCAAACTAAACCCTCAAGAACGAACGACACAACCGTAAACAGAGCGATTGATGATGCAGTTGCGATCATCAATTTTGCGAAATTTCCACGCAACGCTGGCTACCCCGAAAAAGTTGAAGAACACGGCTTAAAACTCTATCGTTCTTCCATCATTATTCTCAGATGAAAAAATGTAACCCTTCCCACACAAGCATTTTAGTTTTACGCAACAACTATATCTAGAATATTAGAAAATAAAGCGATAAACCCAATTCCAGTCAGAGTTAAAAAATCGTCTTAAATTTTTGTTTTCAGAGAGTGACAAGACAGGGATAGCGGCGAGTAAGCTTGTGTTTCGTTTCTTTATTTTTATTTCTCTTGCCGAAGTAGAATTGCAAACAGCCAATCAATGTACATCCATCCTTCAGGTTTAAATGAACGGAATAATGTACATTGACCTTTCCCTAACAACTATTCTCTAGTTACCAAGAGCATCCTTGATGCTATCAACAGCCTTTTCAACAAGACCTTTTGTGTTGTCTACTGCTTCCTTAGTCCGAGCCGCATCTTCATCTGCTCTTTTCTCAATTCGCGCTGCATCTCTGTTGGCTTTACGCTCAATGAGATTCCCATGCCCATCCGTTCCTTCCTCGACTCGGTCGGCATTCTTATTGGCAGTTGCTTTTACCTTGTCTTTGACATCGTCAATGAAATTCTTGCTTCGGTTCAAATCTTCATTGGCTTTTCCTTTAACCTGGTCGCTCGTATCTACAGATGCGATTAGGTTTGCACTAGGAGCAGCCATTGCTGCGCTGGTCGAGAAAAAGGCACCCTGCCAAACAAACGCGATCGCTGACACGCAAAACAGCGTTGTAGCCAGCCAACGTCCTACAGTTGAAAGTCCTTTCGTAAAATAATTTGGTTGCATAGAACACAATCTCATTAGGTTTAGCAATCCTATATTTACTTCATTTGGCTTATCAGCTAAACCGCTCTCTAGACAGATGTTGCCTTATTACAAATTGTTCAAATAATTCACTCTTCCGATAGATTGAACAAATATCATCCAGCCTGCATACGTTTAAACTTAATATATTAACAACCTAATAATTCTATTTCTATTAGACTACAATACCCCTACTGGTTAACTAACAAAACTCAAGAGATCGAACGACAAGATTTTACTGTAAAGTTTTATTACAAGTGGTGTTAATTCTGTTTTTTCAAGGCAACTGCATCTGGCAGGATTAGCTTATCCGTGTGCTTGAATTTATTTCAGTTGTGAGAAGAAGTACTGCCTTCTGCGGGTGGCGTCGGCTTAGATGCTAATTCAGCAGTGCTATCATTTGCGGATGTAGTCGTTTCCGTGTCTTTTTTAGCTTGCCACAAAAGTGTTTTTATCTTCTGTAAATGCTCAAATGGTAAAACGGTACCCTTAGTAATCTTTAGTTTAGTAGTCCCGCTAGGACTTTCGGAGTGCTTTCGCACTTCCTCTACCAGCTCTTTGAAAATCTCAATCGCCTCGTCAACTTTAGGATTTACTCCTTGAATTTGATTCAAATGTTTGCTGACTTCCTCGAAGTCGCTGGGGTCTAAAGTCGCGTCTCTGGTAAACTTTAGCTCAGTCAATCCTCTGGGACTTTCTGAATGCTTTCTCACTTCTTGTACTAGCTTGTCAAAATCTTTAATCGCTTCATCGATTGGTTGTTGCGGTTTAATACTTCTTGCACTGACCTCGTTTATCCCAGTTTGAAGTACCGCGACTAATAACCGATCCTGTAGAGCGCGAAAGATCAAAGTACCTGCGGAACCAGCAACTGCGGAGGTTGCTAACAGGATAAAAGCCGTTTCTGGTCGGACAATCGCGATAGCTGGAGGTGCAGCAAGGGCACCAATGAGTAACCGTGCCACTACCCCTAAATCAATCACATTCGTAGAATGAGCATAGGCAAACTTTACCGCTAAATCATCATCGGTCGGCTTATGAGGTAACTCAATATTTCCCTGGAGATTGAGCAGTTCGTAGACTAACCCACCCAGGCTTCCAGCAGCGAGGATTACCCCAAGCATCATCCAAAATTTGCAGTCAGCCAAATTAGGAGTTTCTAAAATTTCTTTTACATTTATCTCCCAGTTGTTGGGTTTAATTTGATTTGAATTTGGAATAGGGCTGGATGTGGGAAGTAGAGTTGGGCGTGGGGAAACGCTTTGACTGTAGGCTGCTGTAGCCGTCAGGCTCGTAGTTAGAAGAAAACCAGAAATAAGAATGTTTATGCGCTTCATTTTTTAGTTATTTGCTTTTACTTTAATATGGTTATAGTTAAAAAAACTGCTATAGCAATCGTATTTGAATTGCGATATGCCAGCGGGTCAGAATCCCTCACTTCTTGCAGGGATGGTTGAAACCGCACCTACACAAATGAAACCTGCCTACGCAAGTTACAAGACTAAATCTTGTCTGTTGTTTTAGAAATCACGAGAGCAGCAGTATAAGCTGATTTTTGAGTTTCTGATCCACTAATGGGAGCTGGCTGAAGGTCTACAAACTTAATATTATAGTTGCTGTCAAAGTTTTGAACTGCTAATGCTGGATTTCCGCCACCAGTGGTCAAAACAAAATCTCCTGTATTTTGACTGTCTTTCCAAATATTTACCACGATTTTTGCTCGTCCCGCCCAAAAACACTGGACATTAATAGGACAGCGTGAATCTTCTGTGACGTCAGTAAATTTAACCCAAATACTTTCATCAGATAAAATAGCGGTTTCGTTTAAATTTATCTGAAACTCACTATTTAATTGAGTAATAATTAACTTCCCGTTTTGTTGAGCGAGTAATTGGGAAGCAGGTGAAGTAATCGGTTCGGTAGCTAGTTGAGCGTCTTTTTGTGCTAAAGATAAGGATTGAATACTGAAAACAATTGCACAAGCCAAGACGAGAAGGAATAATCTAATTTTGGGATTCTGCAATTTCATGATTGTTGTTCCTTTTCATCTTTTTTAAGAAAATAAAATATTTCGTCTTATTCGGAGGCAAAAAAATTAGTGACTCGCAGTGAAATAGGTGGATGAACTAGATGCGATCGCGTATTTCCTCCTATCCATTAATCTAGCTCAATATTAAGGATAGTACGCCTTAAAGATATAAGCGATCGCATCACAATAAAGCCTCTGTTGCCCATCGAAATCTAGCTGCTCATATATGACAAGATTGGGAAAGTAGTACACAACAGGTATTTTACTTTCAAGCGCTTGTCTTTCATAGTTTGAATCAGGCTGAGTGCAGAGGAATGATGCCTTGGTCGAAAATGCGGTTATCGGTGCCGATACCGCTAATGATTATTCTGTCTGCATATACATTAAGTGCCGCAAAACTCAATTGACTAGTAGAATGCGCCGTCCATTCTGAACGTTCCACCGGGCGGAGTCCTGCCCCTGCCCCACAGATGAGGTAGGTAGTACCATTGATGGGCTGAGTGCGCTCATAATGGTGGTCGTGACCGTTGATGTAAAGTTGCACTCCGTACTTTTTAAATAGTGGCGTCAAGGTTTGTATAAAGGGTTGATTAACCCCGTATGCACCCGATGAATAAATTTGGTGATGACCAACAACTACTTTCCAAGGGGCATTACTGCGAGTGAGTTCTTTTTCTAACCATTTTAGTTGAGTTTCCCAGTCAGCATTCTCATTAGTATCTAAAGCAAAAAATTGTACGGGGTTGCGGCGGAATGTGTAGTAGCGTTGTCCCTGCATATTAAAGCCTGGATAGCGCACTTGGGGTTCTCCGTTATCGGTGCGGATGTCGTGATTGCCAAGAACCGCCTGAAATTTTACTCCGCGCCGCAATAAAGCTTGATAGGGGCGCTCAAAGACATCGACAATTTTCTCAATTTCACCGTTGTTGTAAATATTGTCACCCGCAAGAATTGCTAAATCAAAGGGCTTTAGCGCGTGGTAACGAGCCATTGATGCTGCTACAGCATACTGGCTTGCCGAACCAGTGCCGGTGTCAGCGACGGAGACAAAGCGCAGGAGAGGGGATTGTGATGAACTAACCGTTGTCGATTTGAAGCCTAAGTTGGAGGAAGGGGAGGTTTTGGAAGTCTCTCCTGGGTTGATATCCTGACTCTGAGCGATTTGGCTGCGGAATTTTCTGACCAAAAAAGCTAAGCCGAAGCCACTGAGGCTATTTAAAATTAGAAAGTCACGGCGTTTAAGGGGCATGGATTACTTGATTAAGAGTTACGTAAGTTGGGCGCAAGTCGATTAAAGCAGAATAGCAAAGTGGTAGATTAGGGCTGTGAAGGCAGCATTCGGTAAAAATTTACCGTAATTGCACCTATTTGCACTGCCCTCAGGGGAAATTCGATGCCAGAAGATCAACCGAAACAGCCAACTTCTTCAGCTAAACCGGCACCCCAAACGCCGACGCCCACGGGGGCAAAAAGCCAATCGGGAAAAGCCCTCCAGCAAATTTGGGCTAGATTCCAACCCGTTCTGAAAGTGCAAAGCCTTAAAACTCTGCGTGGCACAATTCAGCTACTGGAAGGGGTTGTCGAAAAACTGGAGGCAGAACCTACCGAACAGTTACCCTCAAGGACTCCTTCTCCTCCGGAAAAGGTGGTATTTCAACCTACTGAGGGGGTGACAGAGCTGACGCCAGAAGTGACACCAGAAGTGACGCCAGAAGCACCTGCATTGGCTACAGAGCCGTCAGCCCTAGAAACCTCTGCGGACACGCCAGCACCAGAGACACCCCCTGCTGAGGTGGTGCCTTTGCCACCGACGCCGAGTCCTCTAGAGAGGTTCCGTCAGAGTTGGATGCGCTTTGTGATGTTGTGGAATGCGACGCTGGCGAGAATCCGCTCAATTCTGCCGGAATCAATCAGTCAAAAGCTGTCGAATACGGCTTTGTCGGGCGCGATCGCAGGCGTTCTTCTCGTAGTACTCTGGACAACAGCCGCCCTGATACCTGGGAAGCCTCCGACTGACGTGGCGAATCTTCCGACTTCACAAATTACCACTCCACCGGAATTAAAAGCGCCTGAAGCACCGGAACCCGTGGAAACGGTGACGCCGCCTCCCCCAGTGCTGACTCCAGAGCAAAACCTGATTGCCTCTATCCAAAATCGAGTCACTGAAATTACCAGCCAATATGAAAATGGGCTGATTCAGTCGATTGAAGCTAACTTTCCAGGCAGTTTGCTAATCGTGAAGGTAGGAGATGCTTGGTACAATCTCTCTGTCTCTAAGCAGGACAAATTAGCTGCTGAAATGTTGCAACGTGCTAGGGAACTCGACTTCAGCAAGCTACAAATCGCCGATTCTCAAGGCGACGTGCTAGCGCGTAGTCCAGTCGTGGGAAACACCATGGTGATTGTGAAGCGGCGTCAACTGGCGGCGACTTAGTTGTTGCGCGGGTGCCGCCAAATCTACCTAAAATACTTTTTCTGGTTATACCTTCGAGGCATCGAGGGTATTTTTGTTTTTGCACGTAACTACCGATTTCCCGCACGCACCGATTGGGGCGGATTGTTAAAGTTCAAACTTTGGGTTGGCAGCATCCAGGTAATCAGCAATCCCTGAAATGCACCTACTGCAACCAACGCCCATAAAAAGCCGGTTTTCCTAATAACTCGTGGTAAAGCGTGCATAAAAATTACCCTAGGTAGCGCCCTGGCACATTCACAATTTTTTAGACCACAAAGATAACTAGAGCAATCTTTGTACGCCTCTACCTAAAGAAGTATATCCCAATAATTACCTACGTGCTGAGACTAAATCTAGAAAAAACTGCTGTTTCACGAGAAATACTGATAATTAAGTAGTCAAAGTTTTAATTATTACAATTATTTTTAGCTAAAAATTATGATTTTTATGAACTTGGGAAAGCAGCACGGTACATCTTTACGTTGTAATCTATACCTGTAATTGCGGTGCCGACGACAACAGCATAAGCTCCTAATTCCAAGGCGTGTTTAGCTTGCTGCGGTGAGGCAATGCCACCTTCACAAATTGCTGGAACGCTTAGCTGTTCGACTATTTGGGCGAGAAGATCGAAGCCGGGAGGAGCCAGATTTTTTGTTTGGGCAGTGTAGCCATAGAGCGTGGTACCGACAATGTCTGCACCAGCCGCCGCCGCCGCGATCGCGCTCTCTATCGTATCCACATCAGCCATCACCGGCTTGCCTAATTCATCGTGAATCCGGGTAATGAGTGTTTCTACTGTTTCCGCGCCTGGGCGATCGCGTAAAGTAGCGTCAATGGCAATAATGTCCGCACCGGCTTGAGCGATCGCTTCCGCGTGTTCAAACTGGGGCGTAATATAGACTTCGTACCCCGGTATCTGTTGTTTCCACAGCCCGATAATCGGTGATTTTAGCCGTTCCCGGACTGCTTTTACATGAGCGGGTGTATCAATTCTGACACCGACAGCTCCGTTGAGAATCGCCGCTTGCGCGATCGCGGCAATCACCGATGGCTCATATAGAGGCGAGCCAACCGGAGCCTGACAAGATACAATCAGACCTTGACTCAGCGCGTTTAATCCTTGGGAATTTTGGTTCATGGTTTATCGTCAAATGCCATGAACATTGAACAACGAACCATGAGCTTTGAGCAATCCACTTTCAGCCAAGTATGAGAAAGTCATACCTTGGCAAGAGCGAATCTCAAGAGCCAATCTAAAATCTAAAATCGCTATTATGCATCGTCTAGCCGCTACTCCTGGGGGATGGAATCCTGACGCTGAAGGCGTCATTTTTATCGAACAAACCCCTGCCCCGATCGTCCTTCTCACCGCAGCGGACACCGATATTCAAACGCTCGCCGCAGCCGTATCCAAATTACCAGAGGGATTTCCAGCCTTACGAGTCGTCAATCTTTTGCAGTTGCAGCAACAGCTCAGTATTGATACTTATGCAGAAGAAGTGCTAGAGCAGGCACAGGTAATTATTCTACGGCTACTGGGAGGACGTTCTTACTGGTCTTACGGGTTAGAAGTAGTACGCGAGACAGTGCAGCGAACGGGTGCAGCATTGATTGTCTTGCCAGGAGACGATCGCCCAGATCCTGATTTAATCAGTCATTCTACTGTTTCTCTATCAGTTGTAAACCAGTTGTGGCGCTACCTCATCGAAGGGGGCGGGGAAAATTTCGCCAACGCCCTAAAATTTATTGCTGATGTTTGTCTAGAAGGTAGCTACAATCCCCCAGCACCGCAAGAAGTTCCCCGCGTAGGGCTTTATCAATGGAAAATGGGGCATGAGGGAGAAAATTCTCCTTTCCCATCTCCCATTAATTGCGCGAATAATATTAATAAAAACCTAACCCCCCAGCCCCCTTCCCTACGAGGGAAGGGGGAGAACGAGTCCCCTTTCCTTGCAGGAGAGGGATTGGGGGAGAGGTTAGATCCGAAAGTTGGGATTTTGTTCTATCGCGCTCATTATTTAGCGGGAAATACCGCTGTAATTGATGCGCTTTGCCAAGCTTTAGCCGCACGAAAATTAGAACCTGTTCCCGTTTTTGTCTCTTCCCTGCGAGATCCGGATGTGCAGGAAGAAGTGTTGCAACAACTCCAACCTAAAGATGCAGAACCCATACAGGTTTTGCTGAGTACTACCAGCTTTGCGATTAGCTCATTGCCAAGCGCGAATGGTCAAAAATTAACGATTAGCGATGAGCCATTAGCACTCAGCACCTTAGATGTACCAGTGTTGCAGGTAATCCTCAGCGGTGGCACGGTGGAACAGTGGGAATCTGGGTTTCAGGGGCTATCGCCACGGGATATGGCGATGAATGTAGCGCTACCAGAAGTGGATGGGCGGATTATTAGCCGTGCGGTTTCGTTTAAGGCGGTGCAAACCCGGAATCCTCAGTTAGAAACGGATGTGGTGGTTTATAAGCCAGTACGCGATCGCATTGAGTTTGTTGCTGACTTAGCCTCTAATTGGGCAAAACTACGCCAAACGCCACCATCTGAGCGCCGAATTGCCTTGATTTTGGCTAATTATCCCAACCGAGATGGGCGTCTTGCCAATGGTGTTGGATTGGATACGCCAGAAAGTTGTGTGGAAATCCTCAAGGCGTTGCAGTTGGCTGGGTATCAGGTTGAAGATATCCCAGCAACGGGAGATGAATTGATTGGGCGTTTAACGGCTGGGGTGACGAACGATCCGGAGGGGCGATCGCGCCCAGTCGGGCAATTTGTCTATGAGGAAGAATATCAGGAGTATTTTGCGACGTTGCCAGTGGACGTGCAGAAGGGAATATGCGATCGCTGGAGTTCGGTTTTGGAGATGAACCGCACTAGCAAAGCCATGCGCGTTAGCGCTTTAGACGCGAAGGGCGCAAAGGAAGAGAGGGAAGAGAGATTTATCGATCTAACGGGTTCCGTTTCAGAATTCCCAATTCCTGGTATTTATCTAGGTAATGTGTTTGTGGGGATTCAACCAGCGCGGGGTTACGATATTGACCCTAGTTTGAATTATCACGCTCCGGATTTGGAACCGCCTCATAGTTATCTCGCTTTCTACTATTGGGTGCGACAACATTTTGGGGCTGATGCAATCGTTCATGTGGGGAAACATGGGAATTTAGAATGGTTGCCGGGTAAAAGTGTGGCACTCTCTGAAAATTGTTATCCAGAGGTTACTTTCGGCGCATTACCTCATCTTTATCCTTTTATTGTCAATGACCCTGGTGAAGGTTCGCAAGCTAAACGTCGCGCCCAAGCGGTAATTATTGACCATTTAACGCCGCCGATGACTCGCGCTGAACTTTATGGTTCTTTGCAACAATTGGAAGGATTAATTGACGAGTATTATGAAGCCCAGAGTTTAGATCCGTCGCGCCTGCCAGTGATAAGCGATCGCATCACTCAGCTAATCCTTGAAGAAAACCTCCATCAGGATTTAGGGTTAGAAACTCTTAACAACAGAAGTGAGGAAATCCAAAATTTCCTTACTCGCGCTGATGGGTATCTGTGCGAATTGAAAGAGGCTCAAATTCGAGATGGTTTGCACATTTTTGGGCAATGTCCGCAGGGGCGACAACTCAGGGATTTGATAGTAGCGATCGCTCGTCACCCCGGTACTCATCGTCTCGGTTTAACTCGCGCGATCGCCCAAGATTGGGGTTTAGATTTCGACCCCTTGACAGCAGATCCCGCTCAACCTCTCCCTATCCCCCCCGTTCACAGGGGGGGCAACGAGCATACAATTGCCGCCTATCGAACTGTCGGTGACGCAGTTGAAGCATTAGAACAACAAGCAGCTAACTTGGTGGAATATCTACTCATCGCCGCCTCCCTTTCCACCCCCTCTTACCCCCCCTTCGCTAATGGAGAAGCTTGGGGTGGGGTTGATTTAAGTGATGCCACCCCCCTATTCACCCCCTCTTGCCCCCTCCCCGTTAACCAACCGGGTTGGGGTGGGGTAGGCACTGCCACGCAAAAAGAACTGGAGTGGATACGCAACTCCCTCCTGTCTTCCCTGCAACAAACCACCCAAGAAATCACCAACCTATTGCGAGGTTTAGATGGGCGCTTTGTCCCTAGTGGTGCCTCTGGCGCACCAACACGAGGACGCCCAGACGTTCTACCGACAGGTCGCAATTTTTACTCAGTTGATATTCGGGCGATTCCTACAGAAACCGCTTGGCTGGTTGGACGCAAAGCAGCAGAAGCCTTAATTGAACGATATACCCAAGAAAACGGCGAGTATCCTAAAACACTCGGATTATCCGTATGGGGAACTTCCACCATGCGGACTGGCGGCGATGATTTGGCAGAAGCGCTGGCATTGTTGGGAGTGCAACCCGTGTGGGATAGCCCGTCGCGGCGAGTGGTAGATTTTGAAATTTTGCCACTTTCGGTCTTAAATCGTCCCCGGGTCGATGTCACGCTGAGAATCTCTGGCTTTTTTCGCGATGCTTTTCCGAACTTAATCGATCTATTCGATCAAGCGGTGGCAGCAGTCGCAGCGTTGGATGAACCACCAGAACAAAACCCCTTAGCCGCGCAAGTTAAAAAAGAAACTGAGTTATGGGAAGCGGCGGGGTTAAATCAGGAACAGGCAGAAATGCGATCGCGCTATCGCATCTTTGGTTCTAAACCTGGTGCCTACGGTGCGGGATTGCAAGGCTTAATCGAAGCCCAAAACTGGACAGATGACGAAGATTTAGCCCGTGCCTACATCAACTGGAGTAGTTACGCCTACACTAGCACCGCAGATTCCTCGCCTCCCTCGTCAAAAGGAGTTCCAGGAGCTGTTTCTTCTCCTTCCCTGAACAAAAGAGGTTTAGGGGGAATCGCCGCTCCAGAAGCCTTTGAGCAGCGTCTACGCCAGATGCAAATCGTATTGCACAATCAAGATAACCGGGAACACGATTTATTAGATTCAGATGATTACTATCAATTTCAAGGCGGTTTAACAGCAGCAGTTCGGGCGATGAGTGGCAAAAATCCCCAAACTTATTTTGGGGATAATTCCCTTCCTGAAAACCCAAAAGTGCGGCAACTGCGAGAAGAAATTGCGCGAGTATATCGTTCTCGTGTCGTCAATCCAAAATGGATTGCTGGAGTCATGCGCCACGGTTACAAAGGTGCATTTGAAATGGCAGCAACCGTGGATTATCTCTTTGCCTACGATGCCACAGCAAATTGTGTGGAAGATTTCATGTATCAAGGAGTTGCAGAAGCATACTTATTCGACCAATCTGTGCAAGATTTCATTCAGCAAAAGAATCCTTGGGCATTACGAGATATGGCAGAACGTTTGCTAGAAGCTAATCAGCGCGGTTTGTGGCAAAACGTCAATCAAGAAATGGTGGATAAGTTGAGAAGCTTAGTTCACCAAGCCGAAGCCGTCATCGAATCTACCACTGCCCCTTAATATAGAAGATAACAACCGCTGCACAGCAGAAGAATCTATGTTACGCGATCTCACTATCCAAAACTATCGCTGCTTCAAGGATTTCTATATCGACGGTTTGGCGCGTGTCAATCTTCTGGTCGGCATGAACAACAGCGGTAAAACCAGTCTACTGGAAGCAGTTTGTCTGTTAGTTAATCAGAATAGCCCCTCGCTTCTTCTGGATTTACTAGCTAAGCGAGGTGAGTTTGCTGAACAGCTTTTTATACGTGAATCTGGCGAAGTAATACATCGTTTGAATCGATATCAAATTAGACATATCTTTCGTAGCCATCAGTTTCAGCCTGAACAAGACATTCATTTTAAATCGCGGCAAGAAAGCCCCCTTTCCCTTTCACTTAGCATCGGCCTATTTCCTTCAGTTCAGAAGGATTTACATTCTGAGGATGAAGGCATAAGTGAACAAGATGATATTGATACAGATGCTTTTAACCTTGTATTTATTTACATTTCAGACGAGCGAGCTACAAGACAGGATATATCTATCGATGAGGATGGCTCGATTGAATCACGCTCCTTTCAATTACTAAAACAAGCGCCATCCAGTGTCTTTTTAAAGACTAGTATTAAAAGCCTGTTTTTGACAACTGGTATGATGAGCTTTGAGCAATTAGCTGCTTTATGGGACAAAATAACACTCACCCCCAAAGAAAACAGCATAATAGAAGCATTGCAAATTCTGGAGCCAGCTATAGAGCGCATTAATTTCACTAGCCGACAGACTTTTAACAGTGGCATCCTAGTCAAGCTGCGCGGACAGCCTAACCCAATTCCTTTAGGTAGTATGGGTGATGGGATGCGCCGGATTCTAACTCTAGCTATGGCAGCAGTGACAGTTGAAAACGGGTTTTTAATTGTAGATGAGATTGATACAGGTCTTCACTATCAGACGCAAACTGATATGTGGCGTTTAATATTAGAAATATCACAACGGTTGAACATTCAAGTATTTGCTACTACCCATAGTTGGGACTGTATAACTGCATTTCAAGAATCTTTGGCTCAAACAAAAGATAGCTCAATAGGAAAGTTATTTCGCTTAAGCCGGAAGGATGAAAATATACGTGCTGTTGAATACACTCCTGATGAATTATCTATTGCTGTGCGCCAAAGTATTGAGGTGCGTTGATGCCTTTATCACGAAAACCACCTAAACCAAAACCGCAGCAATTATTGGTTGAAGGAAAGAATGACCGACACGTTATTTGGGCTTTGTGCGAACAACATAAACTTCCAGAAACCTTTTCTGTAGAAGTGCCTCAAGAAGATGAAGATCCAGGAATAGAAGCACTTTTGATGAGCTTGCCTTTAAAACTGAAACAAGAAAACTTGCGTACATTAGGAATTGTAGTGGATGCCGATCAAGACTTACTGGCACGATGGCAAGCGGTACGCGATCGCCTGAGTGCAAGTGGCTACAAAGACATTCCCAAATCTCCACCTGCTGAAGACTGGATTTATGCTCCGCCAGACTTACCACGAGTAGGGGTTTGGCTGATGCCAGATAATCAAATTCCGGGAATTTTAGAAGATTTCGTTGCCCATCTAATCCCACAAAATGATGCCTTGCGTCCGAAAGCAGAAGCAATTTTGCAAGAAATTGAACAGGATTGCCTCAATTGCTATACATTAGTTCACCGTCCCAAAGCCTTGATCCACAGTTGGCTAGCTTGGCAACAAACACCAGGAATGCCTATGGGGCAGGCAATCACAGCACAAGTGCTACGTTACGATTGTGCGATCGCACTCATCTTTGTTGCTTGGTTAAAACTACTGTTTGAGTTACCTAATCCGTCATGAGTAAGACGAAAATATAAGTTTTGTGCGATCGCTTTCGTATCCATCCTAAGCCATCATCGCATCGCTTCCGCTGAAAGTCTAAAGCTACAGGAACAGTTAGCAACGGATACACAACTTGAATGTTTGGCTATCTTTGAGAAAGATTTTTCGAGTATTTTGGTAATCTCCTCAGCCGCTTGAGGTCGCCAGAAAAAGTACCCTTGCATCTGTTCGCATTGGAGATTTTGCAAGAAATCTTTTTGCGCTTCTGTTTCCACGCCTTCCGCAACCAGTCTCAGATTGAGTACCTTTCCTAACGCTGCGATCGCTGTAATGATGGCTGCATCATTGGGGTCGCTTGTCAAGTCTCGAACAAAGGATTTGTCAATTTTTAAGGTATGGAAGGGAAACTTTTTCAAATAAGTCAGAGAAGAATATCCCGTCCCAAAATCATCTAGAGAAATGTAAACTCCTAGCCGATGCAACTCACTCAAAGTTTTTCGGGTAAAATCTACATTTTGCATCGTGATTGTTTCAGTAATTTCTAACTCCAGAAATTGCGCTTCGAGTCCAGTTTCTTCCAGAACTCGCGTCACCATTTTGACTAAATCGGGTTCCTGAAACTGTCGGGCAGAAAGGTTAACCGCCACTTGTAAGTCGGCAATTCCTGCATCGTGCCAAGCTTTATTTTGAGCGCAGGCAGTCTTTAACACCCATTCCCCAATTGGTACGATGAGTCCGGTTTCTTCCGCTAGGGGAATAAATATTCCTGGAGAAACTAGCCCAAATTTTGGATGCTGCCAGCGCAACAGGGCTTCAACGTGGGTGATTTCTCCAGTCGTTGTATTGACTTGAGGTTGGTAGTAAACGACAAATTCTCCCCGTTCTAGAGCATGGTGCAAATCGTTTTCGAGTACCAATAACTCAGAATTCTGAGAATTCATTGCTGGATTATAAAATTGATAGTTATTCCGACCTTGTTCTTTGGCACGATACAAGGCAGCATCGGCGTTTCTCAAAAGCGTTTCAGCATCTGTGCCATCACTGGGATAAAGTGCAATCCCAATACTGCTACTGATATGCAGGGAGTGCCCTTCTAAATAAAATTCTGGCTTTAAAGCTTCCAAGATTTTCTGGGCAATCTTAGCAGCGTCCTCTTTACAACGAATTTGGGGGATAAGTAGGGTAAATTCATCCCCTCCCCAACGAGCAACGGTGTCATCCTCCCCCAGACAGCCGATCATTCGTTCAGTCACGCTTTGCAACAAGCGATCGCCAAAAGCGTGCCCCAATGTATCGTTAATCGTCTTAAAACGATCCAAATCCAAAAACATTACGGCAAGCGTACTTTGGCTTTGACGTGCATACGCCAAGGACACAGACAGCCGCTCATTGAATAGCATCCGGTTCGGCAAGCCAGTCAGCAGGTCGTGCAACGCTTGATAGCGGATGGTTTCTTCTGCCTGTTGGCGCTCGGTGACATCGCGGAAGCTCCACACTCTACCGACGACTTTTCCCCCAATCCGTTGAGGCTGGGAATAGCGCTCGAAGATTCTTCTATCTTTAAATTCAAGGAGGTCGTAGCTTTCTGCGTCTGGTTCGCTATAGAGTTCCTGAATTTTGGTGATAAAGGTTTCCGGGTTTTTTAGCTGCTCTAGGACAAATGCTAAGGCTTGGTTGCTATTCCCTGCCGCGACAATAGAGTCGGGGATGCGCCACATTTGGACAAATTTTTGATTGAAACTGGCTATTTTTCCGGTTTTGTCAACTACGAGAATCCCATCAGCTGTTGATTCGAGCGTCGCCTTGAGCAGGGACAGGGATTTTTCCAGTTCCTCTTCTGCCCACTTGCGCTCGGCAATCTCGCCCTCCAATTGCGCGATCGCATTGTTTAATTCTGCTGTACGCTCAAGGACTCGTTTTTCTAAGTCTGCGTTGAGCTGTTTGAGAGCGTTTTCTGCTTGCTTGCGATCGCTAATATCGCGGGAGATGGTAGAAAGAAAGTCAACGCTTCCATCCGGCTTCTTGTGGGCAATAATCAGCTGCAAAACTGGAATCTCCCGTTTGTCGCGGGTCAAAAGTGCAGTTTCGCCACACCAGACGCCATCGCGAATCGCACTAGGAATTCCCTCCTCCAAGATGATTTGACCCGCCCATTTCGGGTGGCAACTGGCAACGCTGAGGTTTGAGATATCCTCTTCGAGAGGAATTCCGACCAAGCGACGACCTGCCTGGTTAATGTAAAATGCGCGTCCTCGATTGTCCGCACTGCCTACGAAATCACTTGTTGCTTCCAAAATCCCGGCAAGGCGTGTTACTGCTTCCTCTGCTTGCTTGCGTTCTTGAGTAAGAGAGATGGCGGCTGCCGCTGCACGCAGCAGGTTGATTTCCAAAGGTTCCCAAGCACGCGCTTCTATGCAGTTGTCAAAGCCGATAAACCCGAAGAATTCGCCCTTAACCATGATGGGCAAAATTAGGATGGAAAGAATTCCCTGAGGTTCTAAGATAAAACGCTCTGATTCGGGTAATTCAGCGACAATTCCGGCAACAATGTCACCTTTTTCTAGCAAATATGCCCAGCGGGGGAAGAAGTCGTCATAAGAAAGGTTTTGCAGCGCCGGATTGTCGATTTCTGGGCGAACGCCCTCGGCACACCACTCCGCACGCTGACTCATCAGCAAGTTGCCTATTTGCGAACGATGGTTCTCGAATACGTAAACGCGACTTGCGCCTGCTGCTTGTCCGAGTTGTACCAATATTTCCGTGTAGCAATTCGTGCTGCCATCAAAAGTCAGCAACCGGCGCTCAACTTCAACCAATGCTGATAAGTAGCGTTCGCGCTGCGCGAGCCTTTCCTCTGCTTGCTTGCGCTTGGTGATATCGCTGAAGGTGCAGATTACTTGTTCAAGGCGACCATCCGCTGCCAACTGAGGTTCGGCATTGACTAATAGCCAGATGCGATCGCCCACACTGGGACGATAAACGCCCATCACGACATTCCGCACAGCTTGACGAGTTGCGATCGCTTGCGACACCGGATGGGTTTCTCCGGGGAACGGTGTACCATCTTCATGAATGACATTCCAATTCAGATCGAAGGAAGTTTTCCCCAGCAGTTGGCTGTCAGTGATACCGAGAAGGTCGATAGCTGCTTGATTGCTCAGCAGGATTTCTGCGTTGGCTCCTTGCAGTAAAACGCCGACGTGAAGCTCCTGTATCAGTGTCCGAAACCGCTCCTCGCTTTCGCGCAGTGCTTCCTCTACCCGCTGACGCTCGACAATCTCGCCCTGAAATTGCCCAATTGCACGCTTTAACTCAGTTGTGCGCTCCTCAACTCTTATTTCTAGTTCTTCTTTCGCTTGTTTGATCGCCAACTCCGCTCGCTGCCGTTCCGTGATATCTTGGGCTACACAAACGATTCCCTGAATTCTATCCGGTACGCTTGCGATCGCTGCACAGGAAAACAGCACCGAGATTCTTCTCCCGTCTTTGGACAGGTAAATTTTTTCCGCATCTCGGACAACCCTTTTTTGAGTTAAATCATCCAACTCCGACGCTGTGAAAGGAAATTTTTCATCGGCAAAAATAACTCCTATCGGTTGCCCAATTAATTCCTCTTTGTGATACCCCAAAAGTTCGCAGGTTGCTTTATTAACTGACTGAATCATGGTATCGGGCGTTACCACGATCAGAGATTCCACCATGCTTTCACAAACATTGATTACATCCGCTGTTTTCTGCCGCAAATCCTCAGCCATTTTATTGAAAGCATCAGCTAAGGCGCTCAGCTCATCTTTGGTGGAAACGTCTATTTTTGTCTCTAGCTTGCCCTTGCCTATCTCTACCGCAGCCGCTTTGAGTTTGTTTAGCCGACTCAATATAGACCGCGAGATAGAAAGACCAAGAAATATAGCGATTAAGACGGTAGATAAACCGACGCCAAATATCATTCTGTCGGTCAACAGCAGAGTTTCCTGAATCTTCTTTCTTTCGGCTTCCAACTCTTGCGATTGAGCCTGAATTTTTTGGTTAATAGTTCCTATAAATTGTTGGCTGGTTTTTTCCAGTTCGTTTTCTTTTGCCAGTAACTCTGGAGTTACCTTTCCCTGCTTTTTTAAGCCAATTACCTCATTGGATAATTTTAAAAGTCTCTCACCTGAAGTTTGGATTTCTTCTGGCAATCCTTGTTCAGATGGGAAAAAATAGTTCGCTAATTCTTTATAATCATTCAGAGCCTTGCGATAATTTTCCTGGCTAGTCTCCACCTTTTGATATTTTTGCGTCGATACAATATCTTTTGCAGATGGATTTCTTTCTATTTCTTGGAATTCTAATTCTTTAGTATACAAAACTACTGTATCCGAAACATATTGCAACCGCTCTAACTCATAGTGAAAAGGAATTGTTCTATTAATAACTTCGTTGTACTTTTTTTCAAGATTATTCGTTCCTTTAATTCCGACATATCCAACCACTTCAACAAGTAGAGCAACGGCTAAGTAACCTGTCATCAATTTGTGGCTGATTTTCATCTAAATGGGTTCCTGATGCTAAACCGTCTTGCTACTTGAAATAGTGTTTCAATAATAAATGCTTAGTAACAATTACCTATTCGTGAATCCTGGAATAGGCAAGGTAATGCCAGTTTAGAGAAGTCATCTCTCTGGCATAGAACTGGAAAACCTTAAAAAGACTTCCAAAAATATATGATTTTTTTATAAAAGATTAATAAAAAAGATACTAAAGTTAAATTTTAGACATAAAACTTTTATGAAAAGCCAGAGACCTAGAGGTAGCATTTATCGTTTGTAGAGACGCGAGATATGGAGTCTCTACAAAACCAACGTTAAGAAGGAGGTAGACCAACTTAATATCTAATCGCTGCGGCGTCGCCTAGAGGAAGGCCAAAAGCAAAAACCGATCGCCTCCTTAAGCTTCCCTAATGCATCCCTTCAACAATAAGAGGACAACGCCTAAGAAATTGCCATAGGTTTTGACCGATTTGACCTCTCTCGAACAGTTGCAGTAGAGCCTCTCTGGCTTTGACGCATCGGGATTTCAATCCAAAACTCTGCTCCCTGTCCCGCGTCGGAAATGCAGAGAAGCATTCCTGAATGCTTCTCTACTACAATTTGATAGCTAATTGATAGCCCCAGCCCCGTTCCTTGCCCAACTGGCTTGGTCGTAAAAAACGGATCGAATAGCCGTTTTCTTACCTCTTCCGTCATGCCTAGTCCATTATCAGCAATTCGCACAGCAACACGGTCGGGGTGCAAAACTTGAGTGCTAATCCGAATCGTTGGGGATGGTTCAAGATTACTTGTCGATTGTTCATTGTTACGAGCAATGAACGATAAGCCATCAAAGGCTTCTAGGGCATCAATAGCATTGCTAATAATATTCATAAATACCTGATTCATCTGACCCGCATAACACTCAACTAAAGGCAAATTTCCGTATTCTTTAACCACCTCAATAGCGGGATGCTCCGGCTTAGCTTTTAATCGATTTTGCAAGATTAAAAGAGTGCTATCTAATCCCTCGTGAATATCAACTGGCTTCATGTCTGCCTCGTCAAGGCGAGAGAAATTCCGCAAAGAAAGAACAATTTGACGGATACGTTCAGTGCCAATTTTCATCGAAGATAGGATTTTGTCTAAATCTGCAATAATAAAGTCAAGTTCGACAGTTTCTGCTTGCTCTTCGATCTCGGTAATTGGGTTAGGATAGTGTTTTTGGTAAAGCTGCACCAGTCTCAACAAATCTTGTGTATATTCACCCACATACACAAGGTTGCCGTGGATAAAATTAACGGGGTTATTAATTTCATGAGCTACCCCAGCAACCATTTGACCAAGGCTAGACATCTTTTCGGTTTGAATGAGCTGAGCTTGGGTTTGTTGCAAGTTTTGCAAAACTTGCTGAAGTTCTGTTTCTGCCTGCTTGCGTTCGGAAATTTCAATTTCTAAGTTTTGGTTTAACTCAATCAATTCGGCAGTCCGTTCAATTATCTTTTGCTCTAAAAAATAGTAAGATTCTGCAAGTTTTTTTGCCATTTGGTTGAACTCGCAAGACAATTTTTCAATTTCATCTCCTGTTTGAATATTTAGGCGATAATCTAAATTACCTGCACCAATTTTTGTCGCTCCTAACTGGAGTTTTTTTATAGATAAAATGACTGGGATTAATATTAATATCATCTGCCCAGTGAGAATTATAAGAATTAAACCTGTAGTGGCATATCTAATAATATGGGTTGTCTGTTTAAATTTATTTGATTCTTGCCTTGCTAGGGCATACTGCTGCTGAATATTAGTAACTAGATAATTTAAAGAGAAATCAATATCTTCTTTAAAAGAATTGATGGTTCTGAAATCCTGCTGAGTCTGTTTAAGAGTAGAAGGTGTATCGCGAAGCTCTGTTGCTAAGCGGACGAGAAAACTATGGCGACGGCGAACAACTCTCAGTTCTGAATTTTCTGGCATCAGACTTTCTAAGTCATCCAAGCTAAGGATAAAGTCAGACATCGCCTTGTGATATTTTGCCATGTCTGAGGGGTCTCGGTTGAGGATGAGATAGTTCCTCAGTGCTGCGATCTGGTCTCTTAAAGAAACTTTTAGATTCAAAACTATACTGTCAGCTTGAGCGGCTCTTTCTCGGCTCGTTTCGGTAGATTTTTCTACTTGCTTGAGCCAGTCTTCACTGCCAACTGTAAGGCATAAAATTAGCCCTACTACGGCAATAGAAGATCCAATAAACTTAGTTAATATTTTCATTGCATTCGGCTTTATTTCAACTTAAGGCGCTCTTGGAGCTTTCTAATCGGTGTATAGTCTCGATCTTCTACCAGAGTATATCCAGCCGACTCAGAACCACTGGGATCTAGCAGTCCCTCTGGAGAGTTGACAAATGCTTTCTTGAGGTCGATTACCAGTTGGGATGGAAGCTTACTAGAGACGACAATGGGCGAAAGAGGAATTGGGTCAGATTCCCAAATAATTTTGTATTTTAAAGGGTCGATATTTCCCTCTTTCTGTTGCTGAAGATACGAGCGTTTATCATCCGCGATCGCATCCACCTTTCCTGCTAGTAAATCCGCTTTCACCTTGTCGTGACTACCCGCATACTTGACTGTAGCAAAGTCGCGTTCGGGGTTAATACCAATGTCTTGAAAGTGAGCTAAAGGCACTAAATAACCCGAAGCTGAGGATTTACTGACGAAGGCAAATCTCTTACCTTTTAAATCTTTAATAGTTTTGATACCGCTGGCATTATTAACAACGATCGCGCTTGTATACCAAGGTCGTCCAGTTGTTCTTTCAATGGGCGCAACAATTGGCTTAAGTTGGGGATCTCGAAGATGTGCCTTCACATACGACAGGGGGCCTAGAAAAGCCATTTCTACTTTTCCTGTTACCAGTAAATCTATCGATGTGTCGTAGTCTTTTGTAATCTGAAATTTAACAGGCTTTCCTAATGTCTTGCTTAGATAGTCCGCTAGTGGCTGAAGTTGCTTTTCCTGTTCTGCTGAAACCTGCCACGGAATCACCGCCATATTTATGGTTTTTAGTTCGTCTCCTGTATTCCTAGAACTATCGCTCAGTGGCTGAGAGCTGGGGCTTATTGGCGTTGTGGTATTTTCACTTGGCTGAGTACAGGCTACACAACTGTACGTAACGGACAAGGCTAGGATGAAGCAAGTCACTGCTCGTTTGTAAGAGCGATTTCGTGTCCAGGATAGATGTTTTTGCATTCTGTTTAAGGCTATGTTTACCTTTTAAGTTTTTACCGTGTCTGGAGAATAATACCGCTTTCCAAAATTATGAAAATAACACTTCAAGAAATGTTATTTTTTCACATCTTAAGTTAAGTGGTAATATGAGAGATTACTACTTAAATTTTGAGTCTGCTAATTTAGATTCATGCTTTTACTCAATCCTCATTCTCAGGAGGATTGGAGAAAATAAACACTGTGTTTTTACGGGTTTTTAAGATTTTCTTTCTCAAACCCAAAATCTAGTTTTAAGCGATCGCTCATCTATCCACCCACAGATGCTCCTTAAGGGGGGATTAACTTAGTAACAGGGAAAATTACTCCAAAGTCTGGCGATCCAAGGGATTGAGAGGTTCTCCCAGGATTACAGCATTAACCAAAAAGGATTGCCTTAGAAATCCCTTCTGTCGTTTGAAATCGCGGAAAATGTGTCAATTCCCTTGCCTTGGACTTTGTGTGACTGGAATCTCTACAACGAACTCGGTTCCCTCTCCCACTACTGATACACAACTGATCGACCCTCCATGTTTTTCTGTGACAATCTGATAGCTGATTGCTAATCCTAGCCCGGTGCCCTGACCGATTGGCTTGGTCGTGAAAAATGGGTCAAAAAGTCGCGCCTTGACATTCTCACGGATGCCGGGGCCGTTATCTGCAATTCGCACAACAATTTTGTTCGCGTTCAAAACCTCAGTGCAAATCTGGATGGTTGGTAATTGAGAATTAGGAATGGGGAACTCGCTATTAGAACTTGTTTCTCCAGAATCCATGAGCTTTTGACGATTAGAGGGCAACCCTTCTAAAGCATCTATGGCATTGCTCAAGATATTCATAAATACTTGATTCAGTTGTCCTGCATAACACTCTACTTCTGGCAGCGTGCCATATTTCTTAATAACTGTAATTCCTGGAGAATCTGGTTTAGCTTTCAGCCGATTCTGCAAGATTAAGAGGGTGCTATCAATACCCTCGTGAATATCAACCGGCTTCATTTCTGCTTCATCCAGGCGGGAGAAGGTTCGCAAAGAGAGAACAATCTGGCGGATGCGGTCAGCGCCTAACTTCATTGAAGCGACCATTTTGGGCAGGTCTTCAAGAACAAACTCAATGTCTAAAGCCTCAACTTCTTCTTGAATCTCTGGCGCGGGATTGGGATAGTACCGTTGGTAGACTTTCATTAGATTGAGCAAGTCTTGTGTATATTGCTCGGTGTGGATGAGATTGCCGTAGATAAAGTTAACGGGATTATTAATTTCATGCGCCACTCCAGCGACCAGTTGACCCAAACTGGACATTTTTTCAGTCTGAATCAGTTGAGATTGGGTCTTTTTGAGTTCGTGCAAAGTTTGCTGCAACTGCTGGGCTTTTTCTCGTTCCTTCGCTTCCGACTGGCGCAAGGCATCAAGAGCTTGCTTGCGATCGCTAATATCATTGTTAATTTCTAGTCTGGCGGACACCTGACCAAATTCATCTAATTGCAGCGTCCATCGGCTAGCTACCGTGATTTGAGTGCCATCACGCTTGGTGTGAATCAATTCGCCTTCCCAATTCCCTTCACGCAGGCATATCTCTAGAACTTCCTCTTTTGGTAGGGGAAAGACAGTTTCCAAGAAGGTGTGGATGTACTGACCGAGTGTTTCTGCTTTTGTCCAACCATATAGCCGTTCAGCGCCCTGATTCCAATAGCTAATCTTGTCATTCAAATCCCGAATGATAATCGCGTCACTGGCTAAGTCAAGCATCTCCATGTTCTGCCGCAAGGCTTTCTCCGCCTGCTTGCGTTCGGTAACGTCTTCTATGGTGCTGAGGATACCGATTACTTTGCCCATCGCATCGTGAATGGGAACTTTGTTGATGTCTACCCAGAGTTCTTCATTGTTTGGCTGAATCAAGCGTTCGATAATATGCAGTTCCGGGGTATCCGTTGCCATCACGCGACGGTCGTCTTTGCGGTATTTTTCTGCTATTTCTTGCGACCACAAGTCATAATCCGTCTTGCCAATAATGTTTTCTGGATTGCTAATCCCAGTGATTTGACATGAAACCTTATTACAGCCTAAATAGACAGAGTTTCTATCCTTCCAGAAGATATATTGGGGAATATTATCCAAAATCAGTTGCAGCAGTTCTGCGCCTTTGCGAATGTCCTCAGCTGCTTTGCGATCGGTGATATCATTGCCAAATTGAATCACATCAACCAATTTGCCTCGCTCGTCAAACCGCTTCAGAACATTCCAATTGATAATCCGTTTTTCTCGATTCTGGATGGTCAAAACTGTTTCATAGTCGCGGACGCCTCCGTGCTTCAGGGTGGATAATAACTGCTCGATACCTCTGTATTCATCGTCAGCATAAAAGATTTCCCACCAGTTGCGTCCAATTAATTCTTCTGCACAGTAGCCTGTCACCTGCTCAACAGCAGGATTGACAAATGTAATCACCCCATCAAGCTTTAGCCCAACGACTAGTGCTGGTGTAGTCTGAACAATAAATGATGTATAGTCGCGTTCTTTCTGAAGTTCATTTTCTGTCCGATAGCGATCGCTCATCTCCCCATAAATAAGCCTGTAAACCCATAAAGCAATAATAAAATTTAGGAATACACCGCTTAAAAATGTAATTAGAGAGTCACGCGCCTGGTCTTTCGCTTGTTGGTACCGCTCCTTCAACAAATGCTTTTGGTCATTTTCCAAATCATTGACAAGCAGGCGGATGTTATCCATCACTACCTTGCCTTCATTCGTCTTAACTAATTGCTGCGCGGCTTCAAATCCCTTGTTTTTTCGTAATTCGATTGACCGTTTCAATTCAGAAAATTTACTTGCAGTCAGAGATTCCAGAGTGCCGAGCTTCTGCTGTTGATTGAGGTTATTTCCCGCTAATCCCTTGAGAAACTCAACTTGTTGATTAACCTTAGCTGTTGCTGTGTAGTAGGGTTGTAAATAAGCCTCGTCTCCAGTGATTATGTAGCCACGCTGCCCAGTTTCTGCGTCCTTGATTCCGGAAAATACATCATCAAGCTGATTAATGAAGGTAAAGGTATCGTCTACTGAGTTATTCGCTTGCACGAGTTGCGTGATACTCCGGTACGAAATCCCACCAATGCTAACCAGTAGGACAGTTGCCACTCCCAGACCTCCCGCAACCTTGTAGAAGAATTTCCGATGCAAGTGCTTCGTTGAGCTGCCCTCAGTGGGTGCATACACTAGCTCAGCTTCATTTTTAGGCAGAATCGCTTTCATCATGGCGTGTTTCGGTGAACTAAGGTTGAGGGTGAACGATAACCAGTAGCAGCTTCCAGACTTAGAAAGCGAAGCTTGATTGCATTTTTCGGATAGCGATGAAAAGCCTATAGTGTTCTCTTGATGAGGATTTTACTTGGGCAAGGGCATCGAGAAAAGATTTTGTAAATCTGATTCCATCCTTGTCTTAAAGGTATATTTGCCTAATAAAGTTCATTCTTTAGACAGATGTTTTCTCTTGATTTTATTCATAAACACAAGTTGAACAATATCGGCAGAATGAGGCAAATGTTAAGCCTTTTTGCGAGATAGAGTCCAAAAAACTTTTAGAGCCGCGTCATCAAACTCGGCTGCGACCTAATTTCGACTCAAAAAACGTCTAGATGGAAATCTCCGTTTCAGGGTTTTACACATCTTAAACGGGTCTAGAGCGCGATCGCCTTCTTGGTAGGCGGCGATGCAGCGACTCGCACCTGTTTTCTTTGCAAGCGATCGCGCTTTACCAAGCCGATGGTGCCCTCCTGACTCAATTAACTAGCTTAGGAATTTACTGAAATTCTTAATGATTTGGAGAATTTAACTAAATGTAAATTCCTAACAGCAAAACTGCCAAAAATCGAAAAGATACTTCATATCGTTTCTAAAAACAATTCGATAAGCTGAAAGAAGACAGAAAGTTGAGGAAATTATATGACCGCTTTTTCTAGCGCTGGATTAAAGCAACCAGCATGGCAAACAACCGTCACCTTTACGTTGGCTTTCTGGCTTAGCGGAAGCTTGCTTTTGGACTGGGTAATTATGCCCAGTTTGTTTGCAACCGGGATGATGACTCAACCTGGATTTGCAACAGCAGGTTATTCAATTTTCTGGATTTTTAATCGGATTGAATTATTATGTGCAGCCTTAGTGTTAACGGGGCTGTTGGTTCTTCACCGCACTCAGGCTGCTTCTAAGCTGGGAGGGCGCAAAGTAATTTTCTTATCCCTGTTCTTGCTGACAATTGCCATTATTGATACATATTTTTTAACCCCACAAATGAGCGCGCTGGGGCTACAGCTCAATCTTTTTGAACCCGTTGCTGAGATTCCTGCCGGGATGAATCAAATGCACGGGGGCTACTGGACATTAGAAGCGTTGAAGTTGATTGCTAGCGGTACGCTGTTGGGTTTGTGCTATCGCGATCGCGCTTAAACGCCAGTATTTCAATTAAAGCCCATCTCATCCGTCAGACTGAAGTCCGCGGCTAGACAAAAAATTAGCCCTGCCTGCGCGGGCTAATTTTTTAGCGTTGAACTGGCAAATCGAGACGGGGTTTAAAGGTTTCGATTTGCCGCAGCTTTTCGTAGAGTTCCCGTTCTTGGGAAGTGACCGTTTTGGGAACCACAACCTGAATTTCAACTAACTGATCGCCGCGATCGCCTCTACCTGTCGGGTAGCCTTTTCCGGCAAGGCGCAGGCGCTTCCCGTGCCCGACACCGCTAGGAAGCGTCATTTTCACCAAACCATCCAAGGTAGGAACTTCCACGGCTCCCCCCAAGACTGCCTCGCTGGGAGTGACTGGCAATTGGCAGAAAATATCCGAGCCTTCTACTTGAAAGAAGGCGTGGGGCGATACGGTAATTTTGAGGTACAAGTCCCCACCTTCAATGCCCTGACCCTTCAGCCGGATGCGCTGCTCGTTGACCATTCCGGGTGGCATATCCACTTCCAGCGATCGCCCATCTTCCAGCCGAATCCGCTCTCGTCCTCCCTGATAAGCTTTTTCGAGGGGCATCGTCAGTCTGGCTTCAACATCGCGCCGACTAGGGCGCGAATTCACGGTGTAGGATGTTTTCGTGTTACCAGGACGGAAGGTATCGGCTGAGGCAACTCGGTTGTTGGAACTGGGTGCCTGAGTAGCTACACGGGTTTCCCGACGTCCTAGCAGAGTATCGACAAAGCTGTTAAAGTCCGGGTAATCGTCATATTTTAATTCTTGTGTGCCGTTGCGACCGTTGGAGCGAGTCCCCCAGGCTTTAGTCCCCTTCGTCCCTTTAGCGCCCTTGAAACCGCTCCGGTTCCAGAAACGGCTGAACTGATCGTATTGCGATCGCTTACCCGGATCGGAAAGAACTTCGTAAGCCTCACCGATATCCTTGAACTTTTCTTCTGCTGTTTTGTCGCCAGGATTTAGATCGGGGTGATACTGCCGAGCTAGCCGCCGATAAACTTTCTTAATTTCGTCGCCGGAGGCATCACGAGCAACGCCCAGCATCTGGTAGTAGTCCCGAAAATTTTGCATAGTTAATTAACGATTAGCTGTTACCGATTAGCTGTTACCGATTAGCTGATTGAGCGTTGGATATTCACAGTTTTAGCAGACTAATCCTCTACTATTTGTGCCAGACCGCTTCAATAGCTAACAGCTAATCGCTAACAGCTATAGCTAATTTACAGCCAATCATCATCATCATCCCAATCATCCTCAGGTTGAACAATTCTCGAAGTCCGGCGGGGAGCCGCGTCACTATCCCGACTATACCGCTGACCGCCTGTAGAGCCGCTATTGCGACGGTCATCGTCATAGCGATCGCGCGAACGGCTACCCTCCGAGCGATCTTGATAGCGGCTACCCTCCGAGCGATCTTGATAGCGGTTACTTTCATAACGATCTTGATAGCGGCTACTCTCATAGCGGTCTTGTGTCGAGTTGCCAAACAAGGAATCGCCTTCGCCGGAAAACGTGCGACGGATCGATCCGAAAAAGTCGTCCTCGTCCTCCATTGATTCCATCCGCACCTCTCGGTTCAGCTCGTAGAGTGCATCCTGGAGATCGCTTTGTGCCCGATCCACAGACCGATCGTCATCGCGGGCAATGCTCTGGCGCAGTTCCTGCACCATGTTCTCAATGCGACGGCGCTGACCGGCAGCAAACTGCATTCCATAGGTCAGCGCCACTTCTTTCAGTTGCCGTTCCGCACTGAAAGCCAGTGCTTCAGCGCGGTTGCGCTTCTCCACCCGTTCGCGCCGTTCCCGATCTGTTGAGGCATATTGCTCGGCTTCCTGAATCATCCGGTTAACTTCCGATTCGCTTAAAGTGGAAGCCCCTTGAACGGTGATGCTCTGCTCTCGCCCTGTCGTCCGGTCTAACGCCGTCACCTGCAAAATCCCGTTGGCATCAATATCAAAAGATACCTGAACTTGGGGAACTCCTCGCGGTGCTGGGGGAATGCCAGTGAGCTTAAACCGCCCTAGCGACTTGTTATCAGCCGCCATTTCCCGTTCCCCTTGAAGGACGTGAACTTCCACCAAGGTTTGGTTATTTTCAGCGGTCGAGAAGATATCCGAACGCCGCACGGGTATCGTCGTGTTTCGGGGGATGAGTTTCTTCATCACGCCGCCTATCGTTTCCAATCCTAGGGACAAAGGCGTGACATCCAGCAACAGCACGTCTTTGACTTCACCGGCGAGGATTCCCGCTTGAATTGCGGCACCCACTGCCACGACTTCATCTGGGTTAACGTTCTCGTTCGGTTCCTTGTCAATTAAGCTACGAACCAGCTGTTTCACCAAGGGAATGCGAGTAGAACCGCCCACTAACACCACTTCATCAATCTTGGAGGGGTTCAGACCGGAATCCACTAAAGCACGTTTGACGGGTGCCTTCAATCGGCTCACCAAATCCCCACACAATCCTTCAAATTGCGCCCTCGTCAACCTGGTTTCTAAGTGTACGGGACCTTCTTCCGTGGCAGTGAGAAAAGGTAAGTTAATATCTGTGACCGTGACGCCAGACAGCTCAATTTTGGCTTTTTCGGCGGCTTCCGTGAGGCGTTGTAAGGCTTGGCGATCGCGTCTGAGATCTACCCCTTCTTTTTCCAGAAACTGCTCTGCCAGCCAATCTACAATTTTTCGGTCAAAATCGTTACCGCCCAATTGGGTGTCGCCACTGGTGGCTTTTACCTCAAACACTCCATCCCCTACTTCCAGGATGGAAACGTCAAATGTACCGCCGCCCAAGTCAAACACTAGAATCGTCTGAGTATCCTGGCGATCCAAACCATAAGCCAAAGATGCAGCCGTTGGCTCGTTAAGAATCCGCAATACATCCAACCCGGCAATTCGCCCAGCATCTCGCGTCGCTTGCCGTTGGGAATCGTTGAAATAAGCTGGAACGGTAATCACTGCGCCCGTCACCGGCTGTCCCAGATAACGACTCGCCTCATCTGCCAACTTTTGCAGCACCATTGCCGAGATTTCTTCTGGAGCAAATTCCCGCTTCAGTCTGGGGCATTTAACTTTAATATTGCCCTCGTCATCCCGCCGAATCGTGTAGGGAACTTGCTTCGAGGTGGGGCTAAGTTCGGCATACTTACGTCCGATGTACCGTTTTACCGCATAAAACGTATTTTGCGGGTTTAGAACGGCTTGCCGCCGTGCCATTTGTCCAACTAGGCGTTCCCCGTCTTTGCTGAAGCCTACCACGGAGGGAGTAGTCCTCATGCCTTCCGCATTGGCAATGACAACGGGCTTGCCGCCTTCCATGACAGCTACGACTGAGTTGGTTGTTCCGAGGTCAATGCCGACTACCTTGCCCATGCGATTCGTGTTCTCCTTACCTAACTTAATATACTGAGAACAATTTGCTGGATTTATTCTATCTTGCTGTCAGGAATGAGCAGTATCAGGCAAGAGAGAAACTCAATGATATATCGACTCTTTATTATTTTTGCTGCGAATCATCGCTTCTTGTCCCGCTTTACTGCCGTCGTGGCAGGATGTTTGCTGGCGATTGGCTGTTCGACAACGCTAGTACCCCAAATTACCCATAGGAACCTGCTGGTTCAGCCCTTAGCTGCCACAACAGCAGCGACTAAGAGCGATTCCTTGTCGGAGGCAATTAACTACGCTAACAGGGCTGCTACCCTGGCTCAAACGGCTAGATCGGCGGCGGACTGGGATGAAGTTGCCCAAACATGGCTAAGCGCGATCGCATCCCTGCAAGCCATACCACCCGACAGTCCCCAACGAGTCTATGCCCAGAAGAAAATTATCGAGTATATGGCTTTTTTGCAGGTAGCCCAACAAAGAGCCGCTGCAACCAGCTTTCAGTTAAAATACCCTACCTTTAACAACCAATTGCTTGATAATCAGCTAGTTCTTTATCTGTCCTACATCGCTGCCCTTGGCCCACCCGATATTTTAATTGTAGGCAGTTCCCGCTCTTTGCAGGGAGTCGATCCCAAACAGATGCAGCAAACTTTAGCGGGTAAAGGTTTTGGGGGATTGAAAATCTTTAACTTCGGGGTGAATGGTGCGACTGTCCAAGTGATTGATTTGTTGTTGCGGAAAATTTTAACCGAAGAGCAGTTGCCGAAACTCATTGTGTGGGCGGATGGAGTGAGAGCCTTTAACAGTGGGCGTGTAGATCGGACTTATAACTTGATTTTGGCTTCTCCAGGCTACAAGCGCTTATTAACGGGCAATCGCCCCTTAAGTGGTATTACACCCTCTAACCGCCCGGAT
Organism: Trichocoleus sp. ST-U2; assembly: GCF_039961875.1. NCBI lineage: Bacteria > Bacillati > Cyanobacteriota > Cyanophyceae > Leptolyngbyales > Trichocoleusaceae > Trichocoleus > Trichocoleus sp. ST-U2. The sequence goes on from NZ_JAMPJY010000005.1 coordinate 106,408, forward strand.
ACACTCTTAACGGCGACCCCACCTCCAAACCTCAACTCAGTTGCTGATACCAACCTAGACGAAATTCCCCAGAACGAAAGCCAGTTTAATATCACCCTTTTGAATTCTCAGCCGTCCAGCGAGACAATACTGGCTCAAAATACTCTAGGAGGATTGACTCCCGACTACTCGGCAGGGGCAATCGACGCCAATGGATTCCTTCCCGTAAATATCCGATTTAATCCTGCTATTTACTATCGACAAAAGCCGCGAGTTGCAGGCGCTTATGACAGTGATTACAGTGCCTTCCAACTCGGAGGTAAGCAGGAGGTGGCATTGAATAATTTAATGGTATTTGCCAAGCAGCGTCGGATTCCAGTATTCTTCATCAACCTGCCTTTAAGTAGAGATTATTTAGACCGAACTCGTCTTAGAGCTGAGCAACAATTTAGACCTTATATGGTTCGCCAATCTAGTGCTAAAGGATTCATCTTTCTCGACTTATCCGGACAGTGGACAAACCAAAATGGCTATTTTGCCGATCCCAGCCATTTAAATCGCTATGGTGCGGCTGTCATCGGTCGCCAAATTGCTGCCGATACTAGAATTCCCTGGCCTCGCTAGATAAAATATTGTCCGCACCATTGAATGCTAGAGCTAAACAAAGCTCGCAATGCGGACAATTAGCATCTATTTTTTCCTTATTGTCATTGCGACGATTTGGTACGATTGCCCCCTTGGGGTTTAAGTTTTCTCTCCCTAATCTCCTAAAACTCCTCGTTCTCATCTAAATCTAAGTAAGGATCAGGATTGAAATCTTGTTGTATTGTCACTTCATGCTCATAAAAAGCTTGAGGATTTGGAGGATAACAGAGAATAAATCTAGTCTGTTTAATTTCAACAGTATCTTCGAGCCGAGTTTGAATGGAAATTACTTTTTTTAATAGCCGTTGATAAATGACCAAGCTAGGGCAGATGACAACTAATTCTGTCATTCCAGTGTCGTGATGAGTGATTCTCCACTCACAATGGCTAAACAACGCTTTTAGGGAACCATTTAGCTTTTCATACAGACGTTGTCTTTGAGCGCGTACTGCTGCAAGCTCCTTTGCCAGTGCCCTATCTCGTTCGCTGAGTGGTTGAGGTGCATCGGGATTGTCTTGACTCATCGGTCTTTCCTGCGGGTTCAGCTCGGATGATAATTTCTCATTATTGCCCCGATGCGATCGCAGCTAATATTCATCGATCGGGAGAGGGTGACAACTTTACAGAGATTTGCAGTGGGGTAGCGCTATCTTCTGTAACGAAATGCAACGTATAATGAGAGCGACCAAACACGCAAGCAGCTATAAGGGTAGACCATCAGATGCGAGTTGCGATCGCTGGGGCGGGTTTAGCAGGGCTTTCCTGCGCCAAATATTTGACAGATGCCGGTCACACTCCCATCGTTCTAGAACGTCAGGACGTTCTAGGCGGTAAGGTGGCAGCATGGAAAGACGAAGACGGCGACTGGTACGAAACCGGACTGCACATCTTTTTTGGGGCTTATCCCAATATGTTGCAGCTATTTAAGGAACTCGGTATTGAAGATCGATTGCAGTGGAAAGAACACACAATGATCTTCAACCAGCCCGATGCCCCCGGTACTTATTCTCGCTTTGACTTTCCGGACATTCCGGCACCATTTAATGGCGTCACAGCGATTTTGGGCAACAACGATATGTTGACTTGGCCTGAAAAAATTCGCTTCGGGATTGGTTTAATTCCGGCGATGGTTCAGGGGCAAAAATACGTTGAGGAGATGGATAAATACTCGTGGTCGGAATGGATGAAAAAGCAAAACATCCCCCCACGGGTAGAAAAAGAAGTTTTCATTGCCATGTCCAAAGCACTGAACTTCATTAACCCAGATGAAATTTCTGCCACGATATTGCTGACCGCTCTCAATCGCTTCCTTCAGGAAAAAAATGGCTCAAAAATGGCATTTTTGGATGGTTCCCCGACCGAGCGGTTGTGTCAGCCAATGGTAGATTACATCACCGAGCGCGGTGGGGAAGTGCGGTTGAATATGCCGATCAAGGAATTTTTGCTCAATGCCGATGGCACGGTGCGGGGATTCTTGATTCGTGGGTTAAATGGTGCTGCGGATGAAATTATTACGGCGGATGCTTATGTATCTGCGATGCCGGTTGATCCCCTGAAGGTGATGTTGCCCCAATCTTGGCGTCAGATGGAGTATTTCCAAAAGCTAGACGGCTTAGAGGGTGTCCCGGTCATCAACGTGCATCTGTGGTTTGACCGAAAATTAACTCAAATTGACCATCTGCTGTTTTCGCGATCGCCCTTGCTTAGTGTCTACGCGGACATGAGCAACACCTGTCGCGAATATGCGAACCCCGACCGCTCAATGTTGGAATTGGTGCTGGCACCAGCAAAAGATTGGATTAGCAAATCGGATGGGGAAATTGTAGACGCCACCGTTGCAGAATTGGAAAAACTTTTTCCCGATCATTTTGGGGGTGAGAACCCAGCCAAGTTGCTGAAATATCACGTTGTCAAAACCCCTCGTTCAGTCTACAAGGCAACTCCAGGGCGTCAGCAATATCGTCCTTCCCAAGAAACACCGATTGCGAATTTCTATTTGACGGGTGATTACACCATGCAGCGTTACCTAGCGAGTATGGAAGGTGCCGTACTTTCTGGTAAGCTGACAGCGCAGGCAATTGTGAGCAGTCAGTCGTCAGTAGTCACCGATCAATCGTCAACGGTCACCGATCAGGCGTTAGTCGTTAGTGGGTAATGGTTAGGGGGAAAGAGTCTACTCCCGAATATCTGACTATCTATTACCTGCTACCAAAGAACAACAGACTCAGGACAATTGACAATTGACAACGGAAAACTGACAATCTCTGGTGCCTGTACTGAATGCTGCAACTGTCTAATTTCCCGCGCATGAGAACGCTGGCTTCAATAGAGGACGCTTACCAACTCTGTCGCCAGATTACGGCTAAGTACGCAAAGACGTTTTATCTGGGTACGCTGCTGATGCCAGCAGCCAAGCGCCGTGCCATCTGGGCAATTTATGCTTGGTGTCGTCGCACCGATGAACTGGTAGACGGTGCCTCAGCTGCGATTACGACTCCTGAAACTTTGGATCGATGGGAAAAACAGCTAGAATCTGTTTTTGCTGGCGAACCCCTAGACGACCCGGATGTGGCTTTGGTAGATACGCTGAAACGCTTCCCGATGGATATTGAACCATTTCGGGATATGATTGCGGGTCAGCGGATGGATCTCTACCGGAGCCGATACAAGACCTTTGAAGAACTCAATCTTTACTGCTATCGGGTTGCCGGTACGGTGGGGTTGATGTCTACTGCGGTGATGGGTGTCGATACGGAACCGTATACAGCACCCTGGAAACGCAATCAAGAGATTTATATTCCGACCTCGGAAGCGATCGCACTTGGCATTGCTAACCAACTCACTAACATCCTGCGAGATGTCGGAGAAGACGCCCGTCGGGGTCGCATTTACCTGCCCCTCGAAGAATTAGCGTTATTTAACTACACCGAACAGGATCTGATGAATGGGGTAGTCGATGAGCGATGGCGCGAATTGATGCGTTTCCAAATTCAACGGGCACGCAAATTCTACGTTGAAGCCGAACAGGGAATTGGTGCCCTTAGCCCCGATGCTCGTTGGCCCGTTGCGGCGGCTTTAATGCTCTATAGCCAAATTCTCGATCGGATTGAACGCAATCAATACGATGTATTTAGCACCAGAGCTTACGTCCCGACTTCCCGGAAGCTGCTGAGTTTGCCAGCGGCTTGGTTGAGGGCGCAGGTGCTATAACTCTGTGGAGCTGGCGACTTGTGGCGCTTGCGACAACCAGAGGAAAATCAACTCACGTCTGTAAACCCTATGTTTTTTGGGATTAGCCATTCCCGATTTCAAGTCCGTTTATTGAGCAATCGATAAACGGACTTGCTCCTATTTGATCCTTTGATAGCCCCAAATCAACCAGAAATGCGGCTCAGGTTGCCTCTAATGGGCAACGAATGCGGCTAGATGAGGATGCTCGCTCTCGTTCTTCAAGCCTTATTAGCACTACCAGCAATCTCTGGCGGCAATTCAAAGCAGCCATCATCCCCCGGAGAGAAATCCAGCACTTGCACCACAGCATTGATATTTAAAGATCCATAGATATGAGGAAACCGTTCTCCTTCGTCTAATCCCTCGTATCGGATTTCTGCCTCAACTGCCTCCGAATCAAGGCACAGGAGGACTAAGCCACTTTGGGAATGAAAAAAGCTATTCGCTACATTAATAACTTGCTCTGGAGTTGAGCAGTGGATAAAACCCTCCGATTCCAGCGTATCGCCACAATATTTTTTAGTTAATTTTGCTTCTTCCCACTGTTCGCGCTTCGTGATGTGCAAAATAATACTCATAAAATTTCTCAAAAATTGTTAGTTTTACAGTTCAATTGGTAAGAGATAGGCTCTTCTTTACTTGCACAAATAGAGGCAAAATTCGGTTGGCTTAAGACTAAAAACTTTCCCTGTGTAGATTGCCTTGAAGCCTGTAACCACGCATACAAAGGCATTTCATGGGTTTGTCTAACCCGAAGCCAATCTATAATTATGCTAAACCAAACCGGATTGAGTCAAAGCAAATCTTACCCGTTAGACGAATTCTCCTTTGGCAACTAAAATTACTTTACCACCCACCGATACTTCAATGAAATCAGACTTTTTGTGAGCTTTTAATAACAACAAAGAAGGTCTGCCAATTTCATACCCTTGCTCAACTCTGACATCAATTGTCTCTGCTCCAAAATAGGAATGCTGAACCAAATAACCAGCTAAACAACCATTCGCACTTCCTGTAGCCGGATCTTCGGGAATTCCTGCATACTCGGCAAACACGCGCACGCTCAAGTTATTCTCTGGATGATAAGTTTCAGGGCAGAAAACCAATATACATTTGCCTTGAGTATGACTAACTAAATCAAAATATTTATCCTTATTTACCTTGATTCGCTTTAAGGATTGGTGCGTTTTCAAGGGAACGATAATAAAGGGAACTCCCGTAGAAACTTCTTGAATCGGGAATCGAGGATCTATCTCGCTGGGTTCTAAATTCAAAACTTGGGCGAGTGCCTCTCCCTCGAAGGTTTGGGTAAAAATAGGTGGTTTTTGCTGCATCCACAACCATTCTACTGCTTGCTCTCCGTAATGCAGCGATACAGGAATCTGTCCGACTTTTAGATTTAAAATTAAGTTTTCAACCGGCTGATTAATAATTTCTTGTTGCAAAATATAAGCAGTCCCTAAGGTAGGATGCCCTGCAAACGGTAACTCTTGCTCAGGCGTAAAAATCCGCACATCATAACCTCCATCTCGAACCTCTGGAGAGGTTATAAAAGTGGTTTCCGAGTAGTTTGTCTCTTTAGCAATTCTTTGCATTTGAACATCAGAAAGCTCACCGGCATCCGTAAAAACTGCTAGTTGATTACCCGTGTATTTTTCTACGGCAAATACATCAACAATGTAAAAGTGAAGTCGCTTCATACTTGTCAAAATCGCTGCTATATGGTTTATTAGCAAGAGGCTGGGATCGCGTCTAAATGCACAACTCAGCCAGAGGGCAGATATACCAAATAAGGAGGTTGGTATACTAGAGAACGTTTGCAAATCCAGAGTGCATTGTAACTAAAGATTTTTTTGCCAATGCCATTTTTCGGACTTGTTTGGGTAACTTCTTGGGTCAGCTGTTTTTTCTCTAACCAGGCGTTGTCGAGTATACCTGATTACCTCTCGATAACACTTCCAGCCAAGGTTTTTTCATCTGTCAATAATCCGCTAGATAGCGATAAACCTCTGTTTGTTAACTCTGTAGGAACGGGGAAACCCTACTCTTATTTGAGCGGTTTACATTCTCAAAAATTCAGTGCGTTCTTGCCTTCCTGGGATTTCCAGATAGGAGGAAATCAGAGCCAATCTTCATCAAACAAAGCCAAAACGCCTGAACAATCTAGGCGGAAGCTAGCGACGGTGGATAATGTGCTTTGCCGCCCCGGCTCGGCACCCATGAAGGAAGCGCCAGTAGCGCCAACTATCCTATCTCAGTCGGCTTCATGGGTTGAAGTTCCTGTCAGTCGAGCGTCAAAGCCGAGTATTCCAGACAGAATCATGCAGGTGATGCAGAATTTATTGAAATTGCCTGCTTGGGCTGAATCTCGCGATACAAAGCCTTCTCCGGTTGCAGTCGTTCAGATTCGCGACAAAGGCACATCGGGCGATCGCTTAATCAATGAAAAAATTGGAAAACGGCAAGGTCTGTGGATGTCCTTGGCTGGGCGCAAAAGCAAGAGCGTTGCCACATCTAGCGGAGAACCGGAGCAGTTTCAAGTCTGGGTGAAGGGACATTTGGTGGCTCAAATCCCCGAAAAACCCCAAGCTGAGCGATTTGCCAAGCGCGTCGCGCAACTCCTGCAAAACTCCGATGTTGACGCTTCGCAACTGAAACCAACGCTGGTGGATGGGAAGCCGGGGGGTAAGCTAGGCAACAACCAGTTGTTTGTAATTGACGACGCGATCGCTGCCGACTTCAATCGCGATCGCCAACTCTTGGCAATCGAATGGGTAAATAATCTCCGTGTCGCCTTGGGGGAAAAGCCCTTAACCTTGGTGGAAGCTCAAGCCCAAATGCACGGATTAATCCAGACAGATACCAAACTGGAGGGTTTAGCCTCTTGGTATGGGGGCTATTTTCACGGACGCCAAACGGCAAACGGTGAAATCTATAACCAGGATGCACTGACAGCGGCTCATCCCTCTCTGCCTTTTAATACCTTTCTGAAAGTAACAAACTTGAAAAATGGGGATGCTGTCATCGTGCGGGTGACTGACCGTGGCCCTTACATTGCGCCGAGAACGCTGGATTTGTCGCGGGGAGCCGCTCGCTGCGTTAAGAGCGAAGAAGTGGGCGTGATTCCCTATGAAGCCGTGGTGATGAAACCGCTCTAACCTCGATCGAGGGCTGTTCTTGAAAAAAAGACGCGATGATTAATCGCGTCTCTACACTCCATTAACGGTTTAGCCTCTATTCAAGACAGCGGATAGCCTCTAGCAATCCCTTAGCTTTGTTGAGGGTTTCTTGGTACTCGGTTTCGGGCTGAGAATCTGCAACCAGACCTGCCCCCGCTTGAACTGACACCTGATGTTTCCCACTGGCTTGAGAACGAACAACCATCGTGCGAATCGCGATCGCTGTATTTAATTGCCCCTCAAAGTCATACCAGCCATAAGCCCCCGAATAGGGGCCGCGACGGCAGGGTTCGAGTTCGTGAATAATCTCCATCGCCCGAATCTTCGGGGCACCGCTGACGGTTCCGGCGGGGAAGCAGGCTTTGAGTAAATCCCAGGCGGTTTTATCAGGCGCGAGTTCTCCCAGCACGTTGCTGACGATGTGCATCACATGAGAGTAACGCTCGATTAGCATCAATTCATCGACTCTCACCGTGCCACTGGTGCAGACGCGCCCCAAGTCATTGCGACCTAAGTCAACCAACATCACGTGTTCGGCAATTTCCTTCGGGTCTTGAAGTAAGTCCTCGGCAAAGGCGTCATCTTCCTTTGGCGTCTTCCCTCGCGGGCGCGTCCCGGCAATCGGGCGCACGGTCGCGCTCATCCCCTCCTCTGTTAGCGCCGCATCGCCTCCGTAGGAACTCAGCACCGCCTTCACCATCACTTCCGGGCTAGAGCCAATAATCTGCCAATCGCCGAAGTTGAAATAAGCCATATAAGGCGAGGGATTAATTAGGCGCAAAGAGCGATATAAGGCAAAGGGATCGCCGCTATATTCGGCACAGAGTTGTTGAGACAGGACGACTTGGAATATATCTCCGGCGCGAATATAATCTTTTGCTTTTTCGACATTGGCGCAGAATTGTTCGCGTCCGGTGTTACTGGTGTAGGTGAGTTGCTTCTCCCGATTTTCGGGGGGCGTCCATTGCAACAAAGTATCTTTTCCTGACAGAGGTAGCTGGAGTTTGCTGACCAGCTGAGTAACGCGATCGCACGCTTGTTGATATGCCTGGGCCAAATCAACCTCTGGGTCGCGCAAATCCGCATACGCGATCGCCCAAATCTTCCGCTTCACCTGATCGAAAATAATCAGGTTATCTACCTGCATCCACAATCCATCCGGTAAATCGTCCTCTGAGGCGGGATAAATCGGCACGCGCAGCTCTATCCAGTTAATTAGTTCATAACCCCAGAAGCCAAATAATCCGCCGATTCCGGGCGGCAATTGGGGCAACGTTACCGGGTGAAACGGCTTTAGGCAGTAAGCTAATGCCTGAAACGGATCGCCTTCAAACGCGATCGCTCTCCCGTCACGGTGGGTTTGCGTCGTTTTATTTCCTCTCGCCTCCAACACCCACAAAGGATCGCAGCCGACAAAACTGTAGCGACCTACTTTTTCCCCACCTTCCACGGATTCCAGTAAAAAGCTATAAGGCTGTCCAGCACAGACTTTGTACCAAGCAGACACGGGTGTATCTAGGTCTGCCACCCATTCCTGATACACCGGCACAAAATTACCCTGTTTAGCCAGATCGGAAAATTGGGAAAAATCAGGAAAAATCATAATTTTCTTGCGTTCTGGATCGAGGCGATTCGCCCTAGCGCCGCCATTATTCATCCAGGTTAAAACAGAAATGGGCGCAAATGGGAAAAGGGAAGAACCAGACGCTTTAGTTCATCCTTCATCTTTCTCCTTTAGACTCTCGTATTTTTGTTTTATCTAATTTCCCCAACTTATCGGGGAGTCTTGGAGGATAAGTCGTGGGGAGCAAATATAGCAGTTCTCAGTTGGGTGGAATATCTTGCGGTTCTAATGTTTGATAGGCGCTTTTGGATTGTCATGCTCCTACAGATGTATCGCACCCAAATGAGAATTGCGATATCTGAATTCAAACTGTTAACCCAACAGAATTGCCCTTGCTTGGCCCATTTATCGCATCATCTTTAACGGACAAAGTAGGGTGGATGCCCACCCTACTGATGCTAAATAATTAAAAAGGTGCTAAACGTCGTAAGTCGCACGACCGCTAAACTTAATCGTTGGCGGTTCCGGGTTGCTGCCAATGTTCCGTTCTACCTTATTCACATAAGGACGACCTTGATTGACTTTCTCTGGGAAGACGCCATCCTTCGGATGCAGATACTCCATTTCACCGTTCGGGAAGACACGGTAAATCTTGTAGTTGTTGATTTTGAACTTGGCTCGGAGTACCTGACCGCCTAACATGATGCAGTATTCTTTACGTGCTAGGTATAGCACGTTATCACCTTGGTTCATGATGGCAGAGCCACCAGTGGGCAATTCAAATACTTGCTGTTTCGGGCTTGTCCAAGTGATGGCGTACTTTTCTTCTAGTTCAGCTTTGGTGAGCAAACCGCCGGTACCGCCGCCAAATATGGGGGTTTGTCCAGTAAGAGTTTCTGGCATAGATTTTTCTCCCAACGTTTTAGGGCATCCTATCACCGAGGCAAGGCCTGTCTTGCGAGTCTGTCAAGAACTGTAACAGTTTGTCATTAGCCATTTAGTCATGAGTCATTTAGTCATTAGTCATGGGTCATTAGTCAAGCACTGCTGACTACTAATTGCTGACTAATTTCATCAAAGACTACTGACTGCTGACTGTCTTGCCGCGATAGGGACGGTAAAGTGAAACTGACTACCTTGGTCTTTACCGGCGGATTCAGCCCAAATTTCACCGCCCCAACCCGTGACAACTTGGCGACAAATCGCAAGTCCCAGACCAGTACCGCCAGTAGTTCGCCGCAGAGCGCCTTCTTCCTGATAGAACCGATCGAAGACAGCCTCCAGCCGGTTGGGTTCAATGCCACGACCTGTATCGGCAACCGTAACTTCAAGCATTGAGCTGTCGTTACACTCAGCGAGTATCGTAATTTTTCCTTGAGGCGTTGTAAATTTGCAAGCGTTGTCCAGCAGTTTGGCAAGCACCTCAACCAGCCACTCCCCATCCGCTCGTACTAAAGGCAGCGAATCAGACACTTTAGTAATAATCTTTGGTAGCTGACCATCGGAATTGCGGGCGCGGATACTGCTGAGGGCAAGATCGATGCACTCTGGCAGCGCTAGGGGTTCTGGATGCCATTGCACCCGACCACTTTCTAGGCGAGAAAGGGTGAGGAAATCTTGAACCAGTTTACGCATCCGCTCGGCGTCGGTGAGAGCGGTACTGAGCATCACTTGCCGCATCTCCGGGGGCATATCAGGTTCGCTCGCTAGACTTTCCAGGCAGACTTGGATAGTAGAGAGGGGGGTGCGGAGTTCGTGACCCGTAATTGCGACTAAGTTGCTGCGAGTGCGATCGAGAGCTTCTAGCTGTTGGTTGAGGTCTTCCAGGTTCGCGTAGGCTTCGGCTTGAATCAACGCCCCGGCGATTTGAATAGAAATGGCTTCTACAAGTTCTAGTTCGTCGTCCTGCCACTCGTAGGGGGTAGCACCGCAATGATGCAGCTCTACTATCCCCAGTAGTCGATCCTGATATAGCACTGGCATCATCAGCCAAGACTGAATAGCAAAGCGGCTCGCCAGAGTTTGAAGTGGGCGATTGGAAGGAAGTTCCGACACTCCTACCGATATTCCTGCCGACACTCCTACAATGCGAGGGTCGATATGAGTATCGGCAACATAAACTCGCTCTCGGTTCTGCACAACTTCCTGAAATAGAAGATTTTCCTGTAAAGGCCAATCCTGACCGAGTGCAGAGGCAAGTCGAGAATTCCCGTTATCGGTCACTTTCAAAAATTCATGGTTAATCGTGGCAGAAGTATCGATTTCCCCGGCACGATAAATCAGACACCGGCAAGCAAACAATGCCTGTCCTAATTCCTGTACGGCAATGGATAGAATTTCATCCGGGTGTAACGGCTGTCCCGTATGGCTACCCCGCCGGATGGCAGCCGTAATCGAGTTGACTAGGCGTTCTTTGCGTTCTTGGGCGGAAATTGAGCGATAAGCTTTGAGCAGCTTGTACTGCCCCGCTTGCAAGTAAGTGACTAGGCACTGAACAAAGGGGTCGGGATTGTCGGTTAGAGACTCTGGAGTTTGGGCGGAGGGTTCCTTTGCCGCCTGTGGCTGTACGGAGTTTTGAACTAAAAAATTCTGCCGATTCGCTGCTTCCCGATCGGTTTTTCCAAAGGAAGTTTCTAAAAACTCTCCCCTCGAAGGAATGCCGTAAATATTTCGTGCTTGAGCGAGCTTTTGAGCCAATTCCGGACGGTACTGCGAAATCCGATTGAGTAATAATTCAGCAACGATGCAACTGACTTGCCGATCGAACGTCCAGATTCCCTCAAACCGGCGGGCGGGGTCTATCCCTTCAAACGATGACATCCGCAATCGGGAGGTGGTTCGAGGAAGGTCAGAAGTGCGGCGGCTAGGGGAAAACGCGGGTGCGATTCCTTTTCTAGGTGCGGTCTTTCCTCTTACACCCTGACGCGATCGCCCATCCTCTGTTAGGTTTCGTTCTCGACAAACCAAGCAGGTAGCATAATTCTGCCCGATCACCACTAAGTGCCACTCTTGACTTAAACCATCGGTCGGCTCAAAAGCAACAGTTTCGTAAGCTTCCGAACTGTTGCTAAAGTCGGTTTCTGGGGCTGCCAGCACATATAACTGCTCTGTCCGTTCTGCAATCCGTCGATAACGGTGAGCTTCCTGACGATAGAAGCGCTCTCGCTGGAAACTGGCAATCACCAGATGCTGGTCTAAAGATGCCAGAACCTGGTCTTCCATCGCATGAGATAAGGCGATTAAGGAAGACTTGAAATACATTTGAGGTCGCAGCTGGGGCAGGACTTGCAGCAAATCTGCCAGCACAGAAGTCGGGATGATCATTTAGTAATTTGCCGAGTTTCGTACCCGTTCTATGCCTATCGTACAAAAGAGCGTTCCCTACTAACGGTTTGAATATTTCCTGGTAATCCGGTTTTAACGATTGTAAATTCTCACAAAATTGCTTAACTCCACGTTCAAGGGGAGGCAAATCACTTTTGTGTGAGTTTTCTTATTTGACGGCTGTGAGTTGCGGGAAACTCAATGATTGCATTGATAGGGGTTTTGGGGTCGCGATCGCTTCCCCAAAACCCCTCGCCACAAGAATTTCTTATGTAAATCATTAATCCTCCTTAAGGGGGATGTCATGACTAAATGGCATCCGATCGATGCAAAAACTTCATTCGTATTAACATTTTGTAATTTCTTATACGAATTTCACAGTTGAGTTTGCATAACTTATCATCAACGAGCAATTGACAAACACAAGATTATCCGTTTGCGGGCATTCGAGCGCCACGTAATGAGGACACACCCATGACAAGCACAGCCACGCCCACAGCAAGTCTTAATAAATTTGAAAAATTCAAAGCAGAGAAAGATGGTCTGGCGGTAAAGGCAGAAATTGAACATTTTGCCCAGGTTGGCTGGGAGGCGATGGACGAAACAGACCGCGACCACCGACTCAAGTGGGTAGGGATTTTCTTCAGACCCGTTACGCCCGGAAAATTTATGATGCGGATGCGGATGCCCAGCGGTCTCCTCACCAGCGATCAAATGCGAATGCTCGCCGAGATTGTGCAGCGTTACGGCGAAGATGGCAGCGGCGACATCACCACCCGGCAAAATATCCAACTGCGGGGAGTCCGAATCGAGGATGTGCCAGAAATTTTCCGACGGTTAGAGCGAGTCGGGATGACCAGCATTCAGTCGGGGATGGATAACGTCCGCAACATCACAGGTTCGCCAGTCGCGGGGATTGATGCGGATGAATTGTTTGATACGCGGAGTCTTGTGCAGCAAGTCCAGGACATGATTACGAATCATGGGGAAGGCAACAAAGCTTTCAGCAATCTGCCCCGGAAATTCAATATTGCGATCGCGGGTTGTCGCGACAACTCGGTTCACGCTGAAATCAACGACCTTGCTTTCGTCCCCGCCTACAAAGAGGGCATCTTTGGGTTTAATGTCCTCGTCGGTGGTTTGTTCTCTGCCAAACGGTGCGATGCTGCCATTCCCCTTAACGCTTGGGTGCATCCTGACGATGTTGTAGAGGTATGCCGAGCCGTTTTAGAAGTTTTTCGCGATCGCGGTCCCCGATCGAATCGGCACAAAGCACGGCTGATGTGGCTGATCGATGAATTGGGGTTAGGACAATTCCGAGCCTTGGTAGAAGAATATCTGGAGAAGCCCCTCCAACCAGCCGCCGAAAAGGACGAAATTGACTGGGAAAAGCGCGACCACATCGGCGTGTACCCCCAAAAGCAACCCGGCTTAAACTACGTCGGCTTACACGTTCCCGTGGGGCGTCTCTATGCCCAGGATATGTTTGACCTGGCTCGGATGGCTGAAGTTTACGGCAACGGCGAAATGCGGTTCACCGTTGAGCAAAATGTCATCATCCCGAATATTCCCGACTCGCGCTTAGACGCCTGCTTAGCCGAACCCCTGCTAGAACGATTCTCGATCAATCCCGATCCTTTAGCGCGATCGCTAGTCTCCTGCACCGGATCGCAGTTCTGCAACTTTGCCTTAATTGAAACTAAAAACCGTGCCCTGGCAACGATTGAAGAACTGGGAGCAGAATTATCTCTAACTAAACCCGTGCGGATTCACTGGACTGGTTGCCCCAACTCCTGCGGTCAGCCTCAAGTAGCCGACATCGGTTTGATGGGGACAAAAGTTCGCAAAAACGGCAAAACCTTAGAAGGTGTCGATCTTTACATGGGAGGCACAGTTGGTAAAGAAGCCCATTTGGGTACCTGCGTCCAGAAAAGCATTCCCTGCGAAGACCTCAAACCTGTATTGCGGAATTTATTGATCAAACAGTTTGGGGCGACTCCTCGCTTCTAGGAGTTGCAAAGAAGCTTTTAGCGACTCCCTACCACTAATTCCCGACTACGTACCACCGAGTTACCACTTCCAAGAGAAATATGAGCAGAGTTTCTAGACGGCAATTTATCATTACAGCAGGCGCAGCCACAGCCGGAAGCTTGCTAGCTCATGGCTGTAGTTCCGGCCCGACCGATAGCGCCAAGTCCGCTTCAAAATCCTCCCCCGTTGCCACCAGCACGGCAGCCAACGCGCCGAAAGTAGAAACAACCACCGCCAAGCTAGGATTTATTGCTCTAACGGATTCCGCGCCCCTAGTTGTAGCCCAGGAAAAAGGGTTGTTTGCCAAATACGGCATGACAGAGGTTGAGGTTGTCAAGCAAGCTTCCTGGCCCGTCACCCGCGATAACTTGGAGCTAGGCACAGCCGGTAACGCCGGTGGCATTGATGGGGCGCATATTTTATCCCCCATGCCTTACTTTATGAGCTTGGGACAAACCAAGAACAAGCAGCCAGTGCCGATGTACATCCTGGCGCGGTTGAATACCAATGGTCAAGCAATTTCTGTTGCCAATACTTACAAAGAATCCAAAGTTGGCTTAGACAGCAAAGGACTTAAAGAAGCCTTTACCAAAGCTGGGGGCAAAAATGACTTCAAGGCAGCCATTACCTATCCTGGTGGCACCCACGACCTCTGGATGCGCTACTGGTTAGCCGCAGGCGGCATCGATCCAAACAAGGATATTTCTACAGTCCCCGTACCACCGCCTCAGATGGTGGCGAATATGAAAACGGGCAACATGGAAGCCTTCTGTGTAGGCGAACCGTGGAACGCCCAGCTGGTGAACCAAGGGCAGGGTTACACCGCCTTGGTAACGGGAGAACTGTGGAAAGACCATCCCGAAAAAGCTTTTGCGATGCGGGCTGATTGGGTAGATAAAAATCCCAATTCTGCCAAAGCGCTGCTAATGGCAATCCAAGAAGCCCAGCAGTGGTGCGACAAGGCAGAAAACAAAGAAGAGATGTGCCAAATTGTCTCCCAAGCAAAATGGTTTAAAGTCCCAGCCAAAGATATTATCGAACGCTCCAAAGGCAACATTGACTACGGCGATGGTCGCCCGGTCGTGCAAAATAGTCCGCTACTGATGAAGTTCTGGTCAGATAACGCTTCTTATCCCTACAAGAGTCACGACACCTGGTTCCTAACTGAAAACATCCGTTGGGGGAATATTCCTGCTGACACCAACATTAAAGAACTTGTTGACAAAGTGAACCGGGAAGACCTCTGGAAAGAGGCAGCCAAAGCACTAGGAGTTCCTGCTTCAGAAATTCCGACTAGCAGTTCTCGTGGTGTTGAAACATTCTTTGATGGCGTCAAGTTTGACCCAGAAAAGCCAGAGGAATACTTGAAGAGTCTCAAGATTAAGAAGGCATAAATTGCGAATAGCGAATAGTTCAAGAGAAATCCGCTATTCGCTGTTCGCTAGCCAATGACGAATCAATATGATTAATAATTAGGAGCGAGAATGACCGCTAGAACTGAGAATCGCCTTTCAAGTAATAATCCCCAGAAGTTAATCGGAACCTTCTTTCAGAAGAAACTTAAACATATTGTGCCACCGCTGCTAGCACTTGCAGCTTTTATGATCCTTTGGCAAATCCTCTGCCCTCCGGGTTCTAAAGGTTTGCCAGGGCCAATCCAAGTACTAAGAGAAACTTGGAACCCCTATATTATCAATCCATTTTTTGATAATGGCGGTACGGATAAAGGCTTGGCGTTGCAAATTTTCGCCAGTTTACAACGGGTAGCGATTGGCTTCTCTCTGTCTACCTTAGTTGGGATTGGGTTGGGGATTTTGATTGGTACCAATCAGTTTACTTACCGCGCTTTAGACCCCCTCTTTCAGGTTCTGCGTACCATTCCCCCTCTGGCATGGCTACCGATTTCTCTGGCAGCATTTCAACAAAGTAATCCCTCAGCTATTTTCGTAATTTTTATCACGTCGATATGGCCCATTATTATTAACACCACGGTGGGAGTGCAGCAGATTCCTCAAGATTACCGAAACGTTGCCAGAGTGTTGCGGCTTTCTAAGCAGAAGTATTTCTTTAAGATTCTCTTTCCCGCAGCGGTTCCTTATATCTTTACTGGACTTAGGATTGGTATTGGTTTGTCTTGGCTGGCAATTGTTGCGGCTGAAATGTTAGTCGGTGGTGTGGGAATTGGTTTCTTCATCTGGGATGCTTACAACAATTCTTTACTGAGCCAAATTATTCTTGCACTTGTGTATGTCGGTGTTGTTGGTTTGCTGCTAGATAGGCTAGTAGGCTTCGTTGCCTCCAAAGTTGTACCAGAGGAACAGAAGTAAGGACTGAAGACTCAGGACTGAGGGCTGAGTAGGAAGTATTAAATAAACTCTTCGCCCTTAACTTCTCAACTCATCCTCAATCCTTATCCCTGACTCCTCTTTTAGTTCCTTCTCTCAGTCGTCAGCCCTCATACCTCAGTCCTCACTTCTCTCAGTCCTCATACCTCGACCCTATTGCTATGTCTGTCTTTGTAGAAATTGACCATGTTGACCGGGTGTACTCGCTTGCCAATGGCGGTACTTATGTGGCACTCAAGAATATTGACCTGAAAATCAAACAAGGTGAATTTGTTTCTTTAATTGGACATTCTGGATGCGGCAAATCAACCCTACTAAATATGGTGGCTGGTCTAGATAGACCGACGAGTGGGGGAGTGATTTTAGAAGGGCGACAGGTGACTTCGCCGGGACCAGACCGAATGGTCGTGTTCCAAAATTATTCGCTGCTTCCCTGGCTCACCGTGCGGGAAAACATCGCTCTGGGGGTAGATGAAGTATTACAGGATCGGCCCAGAGGTGAGCGCAAGGGGATTGTGGAGCATCACATCGATTTGGTGGGATTGCGGCACGCTGCGGATAAACGACCCGGTCAGCTATCCGGGGGAATGAGACAGCGGGTAGCGATTGCGCGTGCCCTCGCCCTTCGTCCTAAGTTACTGCTACTCGATGAACCGTTCGGCGCACTAGACGCCTTGACACGGGGCGGCTTGCAAGAAAAGCTGATGCAAATCTGTCAGGAAAGCAAAGTCACCGCAATCATGGTGACGCACGATGTGGACGAAGCGCTGCTACTATCTGACCGCATCGTAATGCTGACTAACGGCCCAGATGCCCATATCGGGCAAATTCTGGAAGTCTCCATCCCTCGCCCGCGCAAGCGCATGGAGGTTGTCAATCATCCCAGCTACTACGGTTTGCGCAATGAGATGATTTACTTCCTCAACCAGCAGAAAAAAGCCAAGCAGCGCAAAGCAACGCAACCGGCGGTGGTTGCCCGGAATGGATTGGAGAAAGTCAATTTGGAAATTGGCTTTATTCCCCTAACTGACTGCGCCCCATTGGTGGTGGCAAAGGAAAAAGGTTTCTTCGCCAAGCACGGGTTAGAAGATGTGACGCTGAACCGCGAACCCAGTTGGAAAGCGATCGCGCAAGGGGTGGCGACGGGACGCCTAGACGCTGCCCAGATGGTTGCCGGAATGCCGATGGCAATGACCTTGGGAGCCGATGGCCCGCCACTGCCTGTGTGTACGGCGATGACTTTATCGCGCAATGGCAATGCGATTACCTTCAGTAAGGATTTGTACGATCGCGGCGTTCGCACCTTGGCAGATTTCAAGGAAGCGATCGCGCAAACTCCTGACAAGATCCATACACTCGGAGTGGTGCATCCTGCCTCTATGCACAACATGATGCTGCGCTACTGGCTGGCAAGTGGCGGCATCGATCCCGACCGAGATGTCAGTTTGACGGTGATTCCACCCGCCCAGATGGTCGCTAATCTGAAATCTGGAAGTATTGATGGCTACTGTGTCGGCGAACCTTGGAACTCTCGCGCCGTTCATGAAAAACTCGGTTTTGTCATCGCCACCGATATGGAGTTGTGGGCGGGACATCCGGAGAAGGTACTCGGATGCCAGGAAGAATGGGCAAATAAGTACCCGCAAACTCATATCGCATTGATAAAAGCGCTTTTGGAAGCTTGCGAATACTGCGATGACCGACGCAATCGGGAAGAAATTGTCAACTTACTGTGTCAGCCGCAATACATCGGCTCCGCCCCAGAATACACCCGTCCCGGCTTTATCGATCCCTACGTTCGCGGGACGGGCGCAGCACCCGAACAGATGTTGCGTTACAACCAGTTCTTTGTCGATAAAGCGAACTTTCCAGAACCGGAGGAAGGACTGTGGGTGATGACTCAGCTAGCACGATGGGGAATTGTTCCGTTCCCCAAAAACTGGCTGGAAATTCAAGAACGAGTGCGGCGCATTGATGTATTTAGGGAAGCGGCGCGGGAACTCGGCTTAATGGATATCGGACGCGATCGCGCACCCATGCAAATGTTTGATGGCACCATTTTCAATCCCGACGATCCCATTAAGTACCTCAATAGCTTGGAAATTAAGCGTCCAATTCGTATCGAAGAGATTAACATCGACCCCTTAGTTGCGAGTCGTTAGTTATTAATCATTAGCCATTCGCTAATGGAACTATGGCAAGAACAATTCGCGATTAGCTATTAACAACCTTCACCTCCCCATGCACACTTTGAACAACACTGGCGTCGTCACCCAACTAACCCAAGAAACCGTCAACCGCGACCCGTTTTTGGTCATTGAAGACGTTTCCAAGGTTTATCCCACTCCTACCGGACCGTATACCGTTCTAGATGGGGTAAACCTCACCGTCTATGAAGGCGAATTTATCTGCCTGATCGGTCACTCTGGTTGCGGCAAATCCACCCTGTTAAACATGGTGTCAGGTTTCAATAAGCCAACTGACGGTGAAGTACGCCTGGAAACCCTGAAAATCCGCGAACCCGGCCCAGACCGGATGATGGTATTCCAGAATTATTGCTTGCTTCCCTGGCTGACTGCCTTCGAGAACGTTTACCTAGCAGTGGATTCTGTTTATCCTGGCAAACCCCGATCGGAAAAAGTCACCATCGTTCGGGATCACCTCGCAATGGTGGGGCTGACTGAAGCAGCAGATAAAAAACCATCTCAGCTGTCTGGAGGGATGAAACAGCGAGTCGCGATCGCGCGTGCCCTCTCAATTCGCCCTAAAGTATTAATTCTGGATGAGCCATTCGGAGCCTTGGATGCCATCACCAAGGAAGAATTACAAGAAGAACTGCTGACCATCTGGCGCGAACATCAAGTTACTGTCTTGATGATTACCCACGACATCGACGAAGCACTCTTCCTAGCAGATCGGCTGGTGATGATGACCAACGGGCCATCGGCAAACATCGGTGAAGTTTTGAAAATTCCCTTCGCCCGCCCCCGGAATCGCGCCCGGATTATGGAAGACCCGGAATATTACAACCTGCGAAACTACGCCCTCGACTTCCTGTTCAACCGATTTGCTCATGATGATGATTAGTCATCGCTTGTTGGGTATTATCCAATGGGTAATACCCAACAAGCGATGAAAGTATGGCTAATCGCAATTAGCAATTAGCAATTAGCAACGGACGACTGACGAATGACAACTGACAGTACAAAAACCCTTTGCCCTTACTGCGGCGTCGGCTGTGGATTGGAGGTGACACCTCCAGCGCAAGCCGGTAAGCCAACGCATCGGGATGCTCAAGGGAATCCCATCTGGAAAGTGCAGGGCGATCGCGCGCACCCTTCCAGTCACGGGATGGTGTGTGTCAAAGGTGCTACCGTTGCCGAGTCCCTTTCCAAAGACCGCCTTCTCCATCCGATGATCCGCGACTCCCTGGATGAACCTTTCCGGCGCGCCACCTGGGAGGAAGCCTTGGATCTCGTCGCGAGCAAGATTCAAAATGTTCTGGCAACTCAAGGATCGGACGCCGTGTGTATGTACGGCTCCGGGCAACTGCAAACTGAAGATTACTACGTTGCTCAGAAACTGCTCAAAGGGTGTCTGGGCACGAATAATTTTGATTCCAACTCGCGCTTGTGTATGTCCTCCGCCGTTGCGGGTTATATGCAAAGCTTTGGTTCAGATGGCCCCCCTTGCTGCTACGAAGATTTAGACTTAACCGACTGTGCTTTTATCATCGGCAGCAACACCGCCGACTGTCACCCGATCGTTTTTAACCGCCTGCGGAAACACCACAAAAAAAATTCCCACGTCAAAATGATTGTGGTCGATCCGCGCCGGACGAACACCGCTGAGGCAGCAGATTTGCACTTAGCGATTCGCTCAGGCACCGATATGGATCTACTCAATGGCATCGCTCACCTGCTGATGCGTTGGGGCGCAATTGATACTTATTTCATTGAGGATTGCACGACGAATTTTCCGGCTTTTGCAGAAGTCATCCAGCACTATCCACCGGAAGTGGTCGCCGAACGATGCGGTATTTCCATCTCTGACCTGGAAACAGCAGCTCGATACTGGGCACAGTCGAAGCGCGTGCTGTCTCTGTGGTCGATGGGCGTGAATCAGTCTTCTGAAGGCACTGCCAAGGTGCGAACGATCGTGAATCTGCACCTGATGACGGCTCAGATTGGCAAACCCGGTGCAGGGCCGTTTTCGCTGACGGGTCAACCGAATGCGATGGGCGGTCGGGAAACCGGCGGTCTTTGCCACATTCTGCCCGGATATCGAGTGGTCAAAAATCCCCAACATCGAGCGGAACTTGAAGCGTTTTGGCAACTCCCCGCCGGACAAATTTCGCCCTATCCGGGTCGCACGGCGTGGGACATTATCACGGGTTTGGAAACCGGAGATGTGGGCGTTCTCTGGATTGCCGCTACGAACCCGGCTGTCAGTTTACCTGACTTGGAACGTGCGAAAGCCGCATTGCAGCGATCGCCTTTTACGGTCTATCAAGACGCCTACTACCCCACTGAAACCGCCGCCTTTGCTCACGTTTTGCTCCCGGCGGCGCAGTGGAGCGAGAAAACTGGCACGATGACTAACTCCGAGCGAGTGGTCACGCTGTGTCAGGCATTTCGCACTCCCCCAGGAGAAGCCAAACCCGATTGGCAAATATTTACAGAAGTCGCACGGCGCTTAGGTTTTGCAGACAAATTTCCCTACGAGACGCCAGCCTCCATCTATGCCGAATATGTGAAGCTGACACGCGATCGCGTCTGCGATATGAGCGGTCTCAGTCACGAACGACTGGCGCAAGAAGGTCCGCTTCAGTGGCCCTGTCCCGATCGTAGTTTTGATCCCCCAAGTTTGAGTTCTCCGTTAAACTCTTCAACTCAAAACTCAAAATGTGCTACGCACCGCTACGCTAACAAAACTCAAAACTCAAAACGGCTTTACACTGATTTTCTCTTTCCGACGCCGGATGGACGGGCGCGGTTTGGAGCCTATCATTCGCGGGGACTAGCAGAACCGCCCGATCCTAATTATCCTTTCGTTCTGACGACGGGCAGACTTTACGGACACTGGCACACCCAAACCCGTACCGGACGAATTGATAAAATTCGGCAGATGCACCCGCAGCCATTCATTGAAATTCATCCCCGCGATGCGGCTTCTCTGAAGATTCAGGAGAATGATTGGGTGGAAGTGCGAACCCGTCGAGGCACGGCGCGATTCCCTGCCAGAGTGACCAAAGCGATCGCTCCCGGTGTTACCTTTGTCCCCATGCACTGGGGCGCTCTTTGGGCAGATGGTGCCGAAGCGAACGCCCTCACCCATGCCGAATCTTGTCCCGAATCACTGCAACCGGAACTGAAAGCTTGTGCGGTGCAACTGGTGCCTTTGACTGCTGAAAAAGTTGACTCTGAGTATCTACTCCACCCCTCTCAGTCCAAGGCTTTTTCCTCCGCTTTGTCTGTTTAAAATTGCCCCTAAGCTGAGGTAATTTATTCTCAATTCTGGCGTTTGAAATTCAATTTTTTTAGGCTAAAAAAGGGGGACGGCATTACCGTATCCCTTTTTTTATCAATCACGTCGGTCTGCTCTCCAGTAAGAAGATTGGGGCGAGGCGCTGTTGGATTTCTTCTCTTGTCAATAATTAGATCGCCTGGTGATACCAATTCTCTATGAAGTGACGCGGAAAAAAGCACAGATAGTGTCATCCCATATACCAATAGAAGCGATCGCAGACTCGCTTTATTCACTCGCTACTGGAGTATCTTCCAACGCAGCTCGCTCCCAATCTCCCAAATTCGCCCCTGCCTCATAAGTGCTTTGTAGGAATTGCAGCACGGCTGTATCTGGATCGTCTGCTTGTCGCACCGCCTCATAGGGCAGGACAAATTCTTGTAGCTCCGGGCTATAGAATGCAGACTGTGGTTGAATTGGATAATCCTTAAATCCTCTTGGTGTTGGGTAGGCGTAGGCATAAAATAAGGCTTCTGTTGAACCACCCCCAAACCAAAAACCACAACTGCTGACTTCATGGGAATAAGCCTCTCGCGTTACCCAATCTGCCATGTTGGGTACACCTCCTGGATGTTCGGGTGCCCTTCGTCCCGAAAAGCGAGTCACAGCCAGATCGAAACTGCCCCAGAAAAAATGGACAGGACTGCACTTTCCAATATAGTGGGAGCGAAACACCGTCATGATGCGATTGGCTTGTACCAGAATTTGCCAGAAGCGTTGAGCAGATTCCGGATTGTAAGCATGATGTTGATGGTCTTGCTCAAATGGGATCGCATCGGCAATTTCTTGGGGCCTTGTCCAGATTTGCACTTCGATACCAAGATCCTTCAGGGTGTTCATCACTTCCTGATAAAAATCAGCCACCGAGCGAGGAGCAAGTGCAATACTTCTGGTTGTACCTTCGCTTGTCTCGATTTTGAGTTGGTGAGCGAGAAAATCAAAGGTGATTTGAAAGCTACGTGTTCCGTTAGGAATTGGGCCAGTGGTAAGTCCAGGGGTGGTGACATACAGCGTCGAGTGCCACCAATGGTTGATTTTCGGGGCTAATGCTAACCGGATTTTACCAATAATTTGTGTCCACAAATGCAGCGTTTGATAGGTATCCTGCCAAGCTGAGAGTGACAAAGGGAGCCAAACAGCGTTCGATGAGCGGTGAGCGGAAGTCGTCATCAGATGAATCTCCATGCTCAGGATTGGCGGTAGATACTATAAACAGTATCAGGCTTTGAAAAAAATTTGATTAGCCAATTATTTATAGAGGAGATTATGCAAGGATCGGTAATTTATCAAAATATCCGCCAAAAGTGACAGCAAGGAGAAAGGATAGCATTGATTATGCATCAGCTTACCCGTCGGTTTGGCGCGATCGCTCCCGAACTACAAACTAGAATTCAGCAATTATCCATTCCCCAGTAAGAAGATTTGGGCGAGGCGCTGTTGGATTTCTCCTCTGTAAATGATTTGAGCGCTTGGTTAGAAACTTAGGAGCAATAGACAATTGGATTTAAAAGAAAACTTGCGATCGCATCTCACCCAGATAGTACGCGATCGCGACCCTTATCTCGCCAGTTCGGGGCATTTCTACGTACAGCATTACATCCGCGAACAACTGCAACAATGGGGAACTGTAGAAACCCACGAGTTCAGCATTCGCGGTCAAAATCATCAGAATCTCATTCTGAATCTACCAGCGGCGACAAATAATCAGAAGCCACCGATTCTTATTGGCGCACATTATGACGCTGCACCTGGAACCCCAGGCGCAGATGATAATGCCACGGGTGTCGCCGCGCTATTGGAATTGGCGAGAATTTTCGCAGCAGAACCTGCAAAATACCCGGTGCGATTGGTTGCTTTTGATATGGAAGAATACGGGATGCTAGGGAGTCAGCAATATGCATCTGATTTAAAGCAACAAGGACAATCACTTCGTTTGATGCTTTCCTTAGAAATGCTGGGATATTGCAACTCCGCCCCTGGTTCGCAACGCTATCCGGCCGGATTAGAACGTTTTTACCCAAATCAGGGTGATTACATTGCTTTGATTGGCAATTTACCGAGCATTCCCGATCTAATTCACCTGAGTCGCAACATTCGTAAAGTTGGAGTTCCAAGCGAATGGTTGCCGGTGCCGAATAAAGGTTTAATCGTCAGCTCAACGCGACTGAGCGATCATTCGCCCTTCTGGGATTTAGGCTATAAAGCAATGATGGTGACAGATACAGCATTTATGCGAAATCCCCATTACCATCAACCGAGCGACACCATAGAAACCCTGGATTTAAACTTTCTGACCGGCGTCTGTCGCGGTTTGGCTTCCGGTATTAGCCGTCTGTGAAAGATGACTTGCATACCGCACAATTAATTAGATAAACTTCTAATTAGATATGTATCTAATTAGAAGTAAAACGATGGAAAAAGCGGAATTTCAAACCCTGCTACGCTTCTTCAAGGTTCTCGCTGACGAAAGCCGATTGAAGATTTTGGGGATTCTGGCGAATCGGGAATGCAGCGTCGAAGAATTAGCCGCGATTGTGAAACTGAAGGAGCCGACTGTCTCCCATCATTTGGGTAAACTGAAAGAACTCAATTTGGTGAATATGCGCCCTGACGGCAATACTCATTTGTATCGACTCAATAGCGAGGCGCTGCAAAACTTTAGCAAAGAGATTTTCACTCCAGATAACATGGCTTCTCTCGTCGAAGATGTAGAAGGGGAAGCATGGGAGAGCAAGGTATTGAAGAACTTTTTTGAGGAGATTAGCGAAGCGGGATGCGATCGCGTCCTTCGCTTGAAAGAAATTCCTGCCAGTCGTAAAAAACGCCAAGTGATTCTCAAGTGGTTGGCAAACCAATTTGAAATCGGGATTAATTACCCAGAACTTCAGGTGAATGAAATCATCAAGCGCCACCATCCTGACTCCGCCACTCTGCGACGAGAGTTGATAGCTTCTAAACTGATGCAGCGGGAAAATGGTGTGTATTGGCGTTTAGAGACCAGTATTGAGTAAGTAGGGACACGACACTGCCGTGTCTCTACCTCTGAGGGTGAATAAGTTTAAACTAGCGCGTAAACCTTCGCTTCCCACGGGAAGATGCCTTCTCTGCCTACCCATTCAGCAGGAACCATACGATCTTGCGCGATCTCTTTCCACTGTTTACCTGCCGGAGTTGCAGGCCAATTAGGTATTTTATACTCAGAACCTGGAGGGGTCCCGTACTCAGAGAAATTCGCCACCACAATCACTAATCGATCGTCTTTGCCTCGCTGCCAGACGATAACTCGCTTACCTTCATTGAAGTCAGAATGGATAAAATGAGTGTCATTTACAGCTAAAGTATCAGAAGTAGTCCGAAACTTCACTAATCTACAAACATAATTAAAAATACGCTGTCGCCAATCATCTGTCAGACGGCTGTAGTTAACCGGATCAACCTGTTTTTTATGGTCATCTGAAGTTGGCAAGTCATTTTGATCGGCGAATTCATCTCCTGCCAAAATCATCGGAATCCCGACAGCAGTGAGCAAACAAACAAATGCTAGCTTGATGCGCTTTTCTGTATCAAAAACTTGATTATTATTTAGGTAGCTGTAGAAGCGTTCGTTGCCAAAGCCTCCTACATCATGGGAAGTCAGATAATTAACTGCTTGAGAACCATCTGCAAACCCTAAATTACGACAGTCAATGAGTTTGCGGACGCTCCATTCAAAGCTAGGCTCATCAGACGAATTTTGTCCTAGAATGACGCTACGGATAATATGCTTAAACTTTTCGTTCCACAACCCATCGAGACGATTCTGTGAAATTAAAGCGAGAGGTACGCTTAATTCTTCACCGACTACGAGAAATTTATCGCCGCTTCCTTCCCGTTCCTGCCAAAGCGATCGCGCATAATCTTTGAATTCCTGTAAAAAGTCATAATTGCCGATATTGTTGACGCTATCGAGGCGCAAACCATCTACCCGATAGTAATCCATCCAGTGGGCGATGTAGGCTTTCATATATTCGCGGGCAGGAACAAAACGCGATCGCGTACCTGCAAGCGGATGATACCCTTCTACCCAATAGTTGTACTTAAACAAATCACCGCCAAATCCGTCCCGATTTCCTTGTTCTGGATCGCCACTATTAAACTTGATATAAAATTCTACATAATTAACGTTGCGGTAAGGATTGTTGTAAGAAAAAGCCATTACCGCATCAACAAAAAAGCGCACGCCGTGTTGATGACAAACTTTGATGAGATTGATTAAATCAATGGAAGCCGTAGGTGCTTCTTGACCGTCCGGGCGACCTAAGTCATAATCGGCTGCAAAATAATTAGCCGTACCGTAGCCCCAATTATCTGTTTGATCGCTATCAGATGGCGGTAAAAGTTCCAAAGCATTGACACCTAATTCCACCAGATGAGCGCGGTTTTGTAAGGCGCGGACTGAGGAAAAAGTAGGTGCGATCGCTTCTTCCACCAATAGAGAAACTACGTCTCGAAAAGTCCCGTTTCCTTCTTGAATTCCCCCAGTTGAACGAATTCGAGTCCAGCGAGTGGGCAACTCGTAAATCACTAGCCGATTATTCGGTTGTAGGTTTTCTATCGTATCTCCTTCCCAGTCCGCTGTTTGCCCCTTCGGATCGCACGGAACCAGCATTTTATCTCGGTAGAGGATGACGCTAGCTGGATCTAGGTCGGACATTCCCTCTTCTGAAAGGATTTTCGGTGCAGAGAAACGCCGATCCACCGTGTAAGCGGTAGGATCGGTGCAGTAGAGAATTCGATGGGTGTTGGTGTAGGCGTCAGTGTCGCGGACTTTAAACCAGTAAAAATAAACCTCTCCGTCTGTTAAATTGCAGTTTTCCGCTGGTATTTCCCAAAGTTCTGGAAAATCTGTTGATTGGATTAAGTCGAATTCTTGAAAATTTTCAAATGAGCTTGGATTATCTCCAGCGAAGTTGCCGATGTAAAGCGTTGGAGGGGGTTGAATATCTCCTGGACGCCACAAAACGAAATGTGTCTGTTTGCGATGCAATAAATCAGGAAGCATTACAGAAACCCCTTGAATACGAAGGTTAGCTACGAGCTTTTACACACGAGAACAGACTGCTATTCCAGATAAAAGGTGAATCTCAAGACGGGAAGAAAGAGATAGTTACTTGAATTAACAGAATATTCCTTAAAATGGAATCCCATCATCCTCTTCATCTTCCTGCTCTTTGGGATTCAACCGCCAGATAGTAGTTTTCTCTTCTTCCACTGGAAGTTCCGCGACCAATTCTCCTAAGTCCTTCTGAAGATTTTGGGTTAGCGTTACCGGAAACTCTAAATCAATTCCATGAATTTCCGCTATTCTTGCCAACTGGTTAAACGGAATCTTTTTTGTAGTTCGCTCATAACTGGATAATTGGAAATATTTCGTCTCTGATAGTTCCTGTGCCTGCATTGCGGCTTTGAGCCTATTTTGGATGTGGTCAATTTCGGTATCTAGCAACTTCCATTTCTGCTCAATTTCTCGATAGCGTTGGGCTAGAGCTGTTACATCTTCCTGTTCTGGATCTGGACTACTCAATTGAGTTAATTCCAACAGCCGCTGATGCACGTGAGCCAGATAAATTGGGTCCATTTTTGCATACTGTAGCTGACTTTCTGTCAGCGGTCGCTGTCCCCAATCGCTGCTTTGTTCGGTTTTGTCTATATTGGGAAAATAGCACAGCTTTTCTGCCAGGGTTCTCAATTGTAAATTTGGTACTGGCAATAAATAGTAAGGGATTGATTTGGCAATCTCTAAGGTGCAACTTACATTTTTAGCTTTGGTTTTACCTAATAACTTCAGATCGTAGCTAGAATTGTGGAAGACCTTTTCAATTGCAGGATTAACCATGATTTCTTTAATAAAGATTTCTGCAATTTCAGAATTATCTAAAACATCTAAAATGCAAACGCTATCTCCGCTTACATCGGTAAAGTCATCTAATATTTGAATTAAAGAGAGTTTAGGCTTGCGAGTATTATAATCGGCAACTTCCGTATCTAAGTACAAAAGCTGGCGTTTTGAATATTCATTAATTAAAACTTTAGCTTTCTCTGTTTCTGTGAAGTAAAGCATTCTCTAAAACATCCTTTTTGTAAATAAAAGTTAAATAAAAGGTTAGATTGTTTATTTTACTTTTAAAAGTTACAGCAATTAATATTGATAAATATTCCTGCTACAAAAGCTACTTTTATATCAAAAAATATGTCTATTAAAACAGGTTGGATGTTTTCAAACTAAAACCGGACAAACTAGCAACGGTATTTATAATAAGAATTAATTAGAAAGATTTTATCATCAACATCGCGCAATTATTTTTTATTATGCATTCCAATCTACCTTCCGACGTAAATAACCGCTGGCAATTCTGGATCGATCGGGGTGGTACGTTTACTGATATTGTGGCGCGGCGTCCCGATGGACAACTGGTGATTCATAAGCTGCTGTCGGAGAATCCAGAACGGTATACTGACGCGCCAATACAGGGAATTCGAGATATTTTAGGAATTGCGGCAGATGCACCTATTCCATCGGAACAGATTGCAGTTGTCAAGATGGGAACCACTGTGGCGACGAATGCGCTACTGGAACGCAAGGGCGATCGCACTCTTCTGGTCATTACGCAGGGATTTCGAGATGCCCTTCGCATCGGCTACCAAAATCGCCCCGATATCTTCGCCCGTCACATTGTATTGCCAGAGATGCTCTACGAGCGAGTGATTGAGGTCGAGGAACGCTACAGCGCCCAAGGCGAAGAATTAATCCCCGTAGAAACAGGATATCTCGCATCTCTACAAGAAGCGTACAACGACGGGATTCGCTCCTGTGCCATTGTCTTCATGCATGGCTATCGCTATCCCGAACACGAGAAACAAATAGCAGATGCAGCGCGGAAAATTGGATTTACCCAAGTCTCGGTATCGCACGAAGTTAGCCCGTTGATGAAGTTGGTGAGTCGCGGTGATACTACCGTTGTTGATGCTTATTTATCGCCTATTTTGCGGCGTTATGTAGATCGAGTTGCCAGTCAGCTAGCCAGTTTGGAATCGGAATTTTCAACTCAAAACTCAACACCCAAAATTCAAAACTCCCCCCAGTTGATGTTCATGCAGTCCAATGGTGGACTTACCGATGCCCAACAGTTTCAAGGGAAAGACAGTATTTTATCTGGCCCTGCTGGGGGCATCGTCGGCGCGGTACAGACAAGCTTGATGGCGGGATTCGACAAAATTATCAGCTTTGATATGGGCGGAACTTCTACGGATGTCGCCCACTATAACGGCGAATACGAACGCACCTTTGAAACGGAAGTTGCCGGGGTACGACTGCGAACGCCGATGATGGCAATTCATACGGTTGCTGCTGGTGGCGGTTCGATTCTCTTTTTTGATGGGGCGAGGTATCGCGTGGGACCCGAATCAGCGGGGGCAAATCCGGGTCCAGCTGCCTATGGGAAAGGCGGTTCGCTGACGGTGACGGATTGCAATGTGATGGTGGGCAAGTTGCAACCGGAGTTTTTCCCGAAATTGTTTGGATCGAACGGAGATTTGCCGCTAGATGCAGAAGTAGTGCGGCAAAAGTTTAGTGAACTGGCGGCAGAAATTGGGGACAATCGGACGCCGGAACAAGTGGCGGCTGGATTTCTCGCGATCGCAGTTGAAACAATGGCGAGTGCAATTAAAAAAATCTCTCTCCAGCGCGGTTATGACGTTTCGGAATATACTTTGTGCTGCTTTGGGGGCGCGGGGGGACAACACGCTTGTCTGATTGCCGATGCGTTGGGGATGAAGCAGGTGTTTCTGCATCCCTACGCTGGCGTGTTATCGGCTTATGGTATGGGTTTGGCAGATATGCGGGTGCTGCGAGAACGGGCGGTGGAGGCGCATCTGAGTGAGGAGTTAGTGCTGAGTTTGGAGGGGATGTTAAGCCAGTTGGCAGGGGAGGGGGAGGAGGAATTAAACCGCCACGACGCCAAGGACGCAGAGGAAAGAGAGGAAGAAGAGAGAAGGGAGGATGTTGAGATTGAGGTTTTTCGGAAGGTGCATTTACGGTATGAGGGGACTGATTCGGCGCTGATTGTGGATTTTGGGAATACGGCGGCGATGAGGAAGCGGTTTGAGGAGTCGCACCGGCAGCGTTACGGCTTTGTTGTGGAAGATAAAAGGCTGATTGTAGAGGCGGTTTCGGTTGAGGTGGTGGCGAAGACAGAGAGAGTAGAGGAAGCAGTCATTCAGCGTCGCAGCGATGAACTTCCCTCGCCGGTGGCAACTGTACAGATGTATGCGGCGGATCGGTGGAACGAGACGCCAGTGTATAAGCGAGAGGATTTGCAACCCGGAGACTGGATTTCTAGCCCTGCGATTATTGCCGATGCGACGGGTACGAATGTCATTGAACCCGGTTGGCAGGCACAACTAAGCGATCGCAATCATCTGATTTTACAGCGTTCGGCAGATTTACAATTCTCGATCCAAAATCCAGAATCTAGAATCCTCAAGCGTCCCGATCCGGTGATGCTGGAGATTTTTAATAATTTGTTTCGCGCGATCGCCGAACAAATGGGCATTACTCTGCAAAATACCAGTTCCTCAGTCAACATCAAAGAACGCTTAGATTTCTCCTGTGCAATTTTTGACCAACACGGGCAGTTAGTCGCCAACGCCCCCCATATTCCCGTACATTTGGGTTCCATGAGTGAAAGCGTCAAAAGTTTAATTGACGCCTGTGGCGACACGATTCAACCCGGAGATGTCTTTGCCTCAAATAATCCCTACAACGGCGGCACGCACCTACCCGATATCACTGTAATTAGCCCTGTATTTGCTTCCTCTCCAGACGCGATAAATCGCGTTACAATCTCCCCTCCTACGCTTCCCCTCTTCTACGTTGCCTCGCGGGGACATCATGCAGATATTGGTGGGATTACTCCAGGTTCCATGCCTCCAAACAGCACCACGGTAGAACAAGAAGGAGTGCTACTTGATAATTTCCAACTAGGAGAGGGAGGACATTTTCGAGAAAAAGAATTGCTGGAACTGCTGGCATCCAGCGCTTATCCAGCCCGAAATCCCAGTAAAAATATTGCAGATTTGCAAGCACAAATTGCCGCCAACGAACGCGGCGTGCAAGAACTCCACAAGATGATGGAGCATTATGGTTTAGAGACTGTGCAAGCTTATATGGGCTTTGTACAGGACAATGCGGAAGAGTCGGTACGTCGGGTTATCGAAGTTCTCAAAGATGGCAGTTTCACCTGTCCTCTGGATAATGGCAGCGCGATCGCAGTTACCATCACCATCAACAAATCGACTCGCAGCGCCAAAATAGATTTTACCGGCACTTCTCCTCAGCAACCGAGTAATTTAAACGCACCAGCAGCCGTGTGCAAGGCAGCAGTATTGTATGTCTTCCGCACTTTAGTGAATGACAATATTCCCCTCAATGCGGGTTGTCTCAAACCTTTGGAAATTATTATTCCCGAAGGCTGTATGTTAAATCCGCGTTATCCTGCTGCTGTGGTGGCGGGAAATGTAGAGACTTCGCAAAACATTACCGATGCTTTGTATGGGGCGCTGGGGGTAATGGCAGCTTCCCAAGGAACAATGAATAATTTTACCTTTGGAAGCGATCGCTATCAATATTACGAAACCATCTGTGGCGGTTCCGGCGCTGGCGCTGACTTCGACGGCACCGACGCCGTACAAACTCACATGACAAACTCCCGTCTCACCGATCCAGAAGTTTTAGAATGGCGATTTCCTATCCTTTTAGAAAGTTTTGCGATTCGTCCCAATAGCGGCGGGAAGGGGCATCATCATGGAGGGAATGGTGTTATCCGTCGCCTGCGTTTTCTTGAACCCATGACTGCTGGAATTTTATCAAGTCGTCGTGTCATTTCTCCCTTTGGTTTGCATGGTGGTGAAGCGGGTGCAGTCGGGAAAAATTATGTGCAGCGTACTGATGAAACTATAGAGGAATTAGGCAGTACAGGGGTTGTGGAAATGCAGCGTGACGATGTATTTGTTATCGAAACACCAGGAGGTGGAGGTTATGGAATTGCCAAGAATCTGTAACCTAATAATTGATACATGATAAAAGCGCGATCGCAACCCTTGACCTTTGATAGATGATTATATTCGACCCAAACAGCAAGTAGGAAAAGTAGGAAAAGTAGGGAATTATACTTAGTAATTTATTTGCTTGAGTTGGGAAAACTGCTGAAATCCTTTGTTTGTGCGGCTTGTAAACGAATCGCTTAAAGCAATAAGTTCAGCGGCAATCCGTAAGTGATTCTTAATAAGGCATATTTAATTAAAAAATGCTAGTTTAGGTAGTTGACAGAACTTTATACTGTCTCCATCCAACGCTTTAGTTGAATTAATATCTTATGAAATCAAAAAAATCAAGTACAAAATTACAGACTTTAAAGCAAATTCCCAAAAAAATTTAATTTCCAATGCGGGGAACGTTTACTGATTCGTCTAAACACAGAGCAAGTTCTTTCTTTAGGCGGGCTGATCTGATAAGACTTACGCGGAGGTTCCCCTAAATCTCCTTTTTTAAGATGGGCTTTGACTATATTTTCCCCTCTTTTCTACCGTTTGATAGCGGCACGAATGCGCTCAGCGATGTGTGCCGTTATGCGGGGGTTGGTAGGAATTGAAACGGGACTTGTAAGTCCAAAAAACTCGTGGGGCGAGATTAAGGAAGCCATTCACAAATGCATTCCTTTCGCTGAAAAACTTTTTTATATCGATTGATTTTTAGAAATCCGCGACAGTGAAAAAGATATGCATAGCGCAATGGCTGGCACTTATAACCTAGGTTTAGTAATCCTTTCTTTTGCGATCGCGGTAATTGCTTCTTACACAGCCCTAGACTTAGCCGGACGAGTGCGGTCTGCTGTGGAACGGGGACGATGGCGCTGGCTTCTGGGTGGAGCAGGGGCAATGGGAACCGGAATTTGGTCAATGCACTTCATTGCCATGCTGGCTTTCCAATTGCCACAGTCTGTCAATTACGATGTGTGGATCACCCTGTTCTCCCTGATGTGCGCGATTCTTGCCTCAAGCATTGCTTTGTGGCTGCTGAGTCGCGCTGTTTCAATCCCGCTGGTCATCGGCGGTGGGGTTTGTATGGGAATTGCCATTGCATGGATGCACTACACAGGGATGGCAGCCATGCAAGTCCAGGCGACGATTGAGTATGACTGGAGATTGGTGAGCCTATCGGTAGCGATCGCTATCATTGCTTCTTTTGCCGCGCTTTGGCTGGCATTTCGGCTACAAGAGCAATCCTTAAAAGGTCTGCTGTGGCAGAAATTCGGCAGCGCTCTCCTAATGGGAATTGCCATCAGTGGGATGCACTACACGGGAATGTGGGCGACTCACTTTACTCCTCACAAAGTCTTTCCACTAGAGCCGTCTCCCCCCATCACTCAGTCTTGGTTGGCGATCGCTATCGGGATTGCTACCTTGTTCATTTTGAGCCTAGCCCTATTAACCTCTCTATTCGATCGGCGTTTAACAGCGCAGTTAGTTCGAGAGCAAGCGTTACAGGAAAGTGAGAACCGCTTTCGGATGCTGATCCGAGAAATGCAGGTAGGAGTATTACTGCTCAATGCTAATGCCGAAATTCTCACCTACAATCAAGCTGCAATTAATCTCCTCAATCTCAACTCAGAGGATTTATCGCATCAGGTATTTGGTGCAAATTGGCTGTTGCAGCAAGAAGATGGTACACCCTTTCCAACGCCAGAGCTACCCGTGCAGTCCAGCATTGCCCAACGCCAACCGATTCATAATATTGTCGTCAGAATCGACCATCCTGAGACCCATAATCAACGATGGCTGCTAGTAAATGCCGACCCGCAACTAGCAGAGGATGGGAGTGTAGAACGAATTGTTTGTACCCTCAGCAATATTACGAACCAAAAGCAAGCGGAAGCCGCACTCCGCCAAAGTGAAGAACGATTTGCTTTAGCGGTAGA
The DNA here is from genome assembly GCF_039961875.1 of Trichocoleus sp. ST-U2. Lineage (NCBI taxonomy): Bacteria > Bacillati > Cyanobacteriota > Cyanophyceae > Leptolyngbyales > Trichocoleusaceae > Trichocoleus > Trichocoleus sp. ST-U2. The sequence goes on from NZ_JAMPJY010000005.1 coordinate 140,246, forward strand.
AGGAGTTAATGGCGGGATTTGGGATTGGAATATTCCAGCAAATTATGTATATCTGTCGCCTCGCTGGAAAAGTATGTTGGGCTATGAAGACTTAGAAATTCCGAATAGCATCGATACTTTCAACCAAATTCTGCACCCAGAAGACTCAGAGCGAGTGTTAGCGGTGATGCTTGCCTATTTAACTAAGAAAATCCCCAACTACGAGGTAGAGTTTCGGGCATCCCATAAAGATGGCAGCTGGCGCTGGATTCTGACCCGTGGCGTGGCATTGTGGGATGAAACCGGCACAGCCTATCGCATAGCAGGTTCCCATACTGATATTACCGATCGCAAGCAGAGGGAAGAGGCACTGCACTTAATGGTTGAGGGAACAGCTTCTGCAACTGGCAATGAGTTCTTTCGCTCTTGTGTCCGCTATCTCGCCCAAGTTTTGGGAGTCCGCTACGCTGTAGTCGGTAAGTTTGCAGATGATACTGAAACTAGAGTGCGGACTTTGGCATTCTGGACGGGTGAGGGCTTTGGCGAAAATTTCGAGTACGACTTGTCGGGTAGTCCTTGCGAAAACGTCTTGAAGGGAACGAGCGGTTTTTATCCATCCGAGGTACAAGAACTTTTTCCTGACTTCCAAGCGTTAGAGAAGTTAGGCGCACAAAGCTACTGGGGAATTCCGTTAAGAGACTCGGCTGGCAATACAATTGGCAATTTGGCGGTGTTGGATGTGCAGCCAATGGCTCACGATCCTGGCAAAGAAATGATTATGAAAATTTTTGTTGCTAGAGCGGGAGCCGAGCTGGAGCGGAACTTAGCGGAGGAATTGCTGACAAAACGAGCAGCGATGGACAGTTGCTTGAGCCGGATTTCTGGGATGCTGATTGACGAAAACTTAGATACTGCGATCGCTTTGACGCTGCAAGCCGTTGGCGAGTTTTTGGGGTGCGATCGCACTTACCTGTTTGATTACTCCGATCGCCAAAACGGCTGGAATATGACCCACGAGTGGTGCGGCTTTGGCATTCAGCCAGCGATGGAGCGGTTTCAAGGTTTACCTGTTGAAAATCACCACTGGGTTCACAACCAACTTTTGAGTGGCAAAACGGTTCAATTTCCTGCCGAACGCCCACCTGTCGCCGCCGAACCAACCTTGACGAAACTCCAGTGTATCCAGTCCCGGCTTGCCGTTCCGACGCTTTACGCTGGTACGGTTGTCGGTTTTATGGGTTTGGATGCCATAAGCTCTTCCAAAGTCTGGAGTCAAGAAGAAATTAATTGGCTTAAATTAGTCAACGAATTCATTGCAGTGACTCAGGCACGTCAAGCAGCACAAGCCGCATTACGGGAGAGTGCAGAACGGGAAAAAGCGATCGCTTTCGTGATTCAGCGAATGCGCCAAACCTTAGAAATTGACAAAATTTTTAGCGCTACGACTGAAGAATTACGCCATGCGATTAATTGCGATCGCGTTGGTCTCTATCGTTTCCATCCCGACTGGAGTGGGGATTTTGTATCGGAGTCGGTAGCAGAAGGCTGGAATTTGCTAGTTCCCGAACAAATTCATCAATCTCAGCTGCCCAAGGTTGCCGTTAACCAGGTGGGTTGTGCTGGCAAAACTTTGGGAAGTGCAGAGGAGCCAATCCAAGATACTTATTTGCAAGCAAATCAAGGCGGGACTTATCGCCAAGGAACCAGTTATCGTTGTGTCCCAGACATCTACCAGGCTGGATTTGACGCTTGTTACCTAGAACTGTTGGAGCGCTTTCAAGCACGAGCTTATATCATTGTTCCAATTTTCCATAGCAATCAACTGTGGGGCTTGCTAGCAACTTACCAAAATTCCGGTTCTCGCCAATGGCAAGAGGCAGAAATCAAGATGGTTGTTCAAATTGGGGCACAGTTAGGCGTTGCGATCCAACAGGCAGAATTGCTAGCGCGAACTCAACAGCAGTCACTTGAATTGATGATCGCCAAGGAAGCCGCTGATGCTGCCAACAGTGCTAAAAGCGAATTTCTTGCCAATATGAGCCACGAACTAAGGACACCTCTCAACGCCATCCTTGGTTTTACCCAATTGATGAACCTCGATACCTCCCTATCTGCCGAACATCAGAAATACCTGGAGATCATCAGTCGCAGTGGCGATCATCTGCTGGCATTGATTAACGATGTTTTAGAGATGGCTAAAATCGAGGCAGGGCGAGTCACGCTACATGAAAATGACTTTGACCTGTATTGTCTGCTCAATAGTCTTGAACAGATGCTACAACTCAAAGCCACAAGCAAGGGACTCTTGCTTAACTTTGAATGCACGGCTGCTGTCCCCCAGTACGTCAGAACCGACGAAAGTAAGCTGCGTCAGGTCTTGATTAACCTTCTCGGTAATGCCATCAAATTTACTGACAAAGGCAGCGTAACCCTGCGTGTTACAGGGGAGGAAGGAGAGGCGGAAAGCAGGAGTGTCGGGGAACAAGCAGACTCCTCACCTGTGCCTTTTATCCGCCTGCTCTTTGAAGTGGAAGATACTGGCCCCGGTATTGACCCAAATGAATTCGATCGGTTATTTGAAGCTTTTGGACAAACCTCAGTTGGGCTGAAGTCCTGTCAAGGCACGGGTTTGGGTTTACCGATCAGTCAAAAGTTTGTCCAACTGATGGGGGGAGGAGCGATCGCAGTCAGTAGTCATCCAGGTCAGGGAGCCAAATTTACCTTTGACATTCAGGCAGGTTTGGTTGAGCAGATGGAGATTGAAACATCCCAATCTATCTATAAAAAAGTTATTGGTTTAGCTCCTGACCAACCCATCTATCGTGTTCTAGTTGTGGAGGATAAGCCCACAAATCGTCTCCTCCTAGTTAAGCTTCTTACTTACTTGGGCTTTGAGGTGCAAGAAGCTGAAAATGGTCAAGAAGCTGTGGCAATTTGGGAGAGTTGGGAACCCCATCTAATCTGGATGGATATGCGGATGCCTGTGATGAACGGCTATGAAGCTACCAAAAAAATTAGAGCTTCCTTAAAAGGTGAGGCAACCATAATTATTGCCCTAACTGCCAGCGTTTTTGAAGAAGACAGACAAATTATCTTGTCAGCGGGATGCGATGACTTCGTGCGTAAACCTTTTCGAGAAGAGGAACTACTCTTTAAAATGAATAAATATCTAGGGGTGCAATATCTCTATGAGGAGGAAGCATTACCCACCGAAAGCAGGAAGGAAAATTTACCAGAGACTTCCGATTCTGACATCCCCCTTCAGATTTCCACTATGCCCTCTGAATGGATACAACAGCTACACTATGCAGCTTCCCAAGGCAGCGATTTCTTGCTCCTTCAGCTCCTTCAGGAAATTCCCCCAGCAAATTCGTTTGTTATAAATGCTTTGACCAATTTGGTCGAAAATTTTCAGTTTGAGCAAATTATGGAATTAATTCAATCAACTGAAACACAGCTTACTGGTAAAAACTCACAGCAAACCTCCCTCAATTTTTCGCCTCTTCTATCACATTCCCAGCAGGAGTAGGATATTGAAAAATTTTTTTGCAGGATGGCAAATAGGTTTTTTTCCATTGCCTTCCTCTACTCTCACACCTGTGGAAGATGATTGCAGAATGTCTAAGATAAGTGGTTAAATAATATTTAACGCTGCAATCAATTAGTTCAAGACTTTTTGAACTTTTATCATTAACTGCAAACAGGAAATAGAAGAAAGATGACTTTTAAATAATATTCTAAACCAACGAATTTTCCAAAATCGATGATGAAAAAATTGAAATAAATAATTTCTCCCTCGTTATGGCAAAAGAAGATATTCTCATCGTTGATGACACCCCTGAAAACTTGCGTTTTCTGTCTGGTCTGCTAATGAAGCAAGGCTATACCATTCGCAAGGCATTAAGCGGGCAAATGGCACTGACAGCGATACAAACTGTTATCCCCGATCTAATTTTGCTTGATATTATGATGCCTAGCATGGATGGTTATGAAGTTTGTGAAAAACTGAAATCCGATCCAAAAACTGCTGCAATTCCTGTAATTTTCTTAAGCGCTCTCAGCGAGGCTTTCGATAAAGTAAAAGCTTTTTCGGTTGGCGGAGCAGATTATGTTGCCAAACCTTTTCAATTTGAAGAAGTTTTAGCTCGTGTTCAGAATCAACTAGAGTTAAGAGCCGCGAAAATCCAAAACCAACAACTAAATACTCAACTTGAAGAACGAGTTAAAGAGCGGACTTTTCAGCTAGAAGTAGCGAATCAAGAACTGAGGCGAGAAATCAACGAACGGATGCTCCTTCAAGAACAACTCATAAAAATGGCACTTTATGACGATCTTACAGGATTGCCCAATCGAGCTTTATTCATGGAGCGTCTAGAACAAGCTCTCAAACGCACCAAGGAACATTCAGGAGAGGCGTTTGCCGTGTTGTTTCTTGATTGCGATCGCTTTAAAGTAGTCAATGATTCTCTCGGTCATCTTGCCGGTAACGAACTGTTAATTAATTTAGCTCGCCGCTTAGAAAAATTACTCAGTCAACATCATACTTTGGCTCGGTTGGGCGGTGATGAATTTGCGATTATCTTGACAGACGTTGGAAATATCAGCAGTGTACTCCTTATCACCGATCAAATCCTTCAATCTTTTGCTTCTCCGTTTCAACTAAATAAACAGGAAATTTTCATCAACGCTAGTGTTGGAATTGCTATGAGCAATCCTAATTATGAGCGAGCAGAACATATATTGCGAGATGCAGACATCGCAATGTATCGTGCCAAAACTTTAGGAAAAGGTCAATACCAAATTTTTGACCCAAAGATGCACGATGCTGTGATTCAAGTTTTACAGCTTGAAAATGACCTGCGTAGAGCCATCGAACGACAAGAATTCATTGTCCACTATCAGCCAATTATTGCCCTTGATACCAGCAAGATTGTTGGGTTTGAAGCATTAGTTCGCTGGTATCATCCTCAACGAGGAATGGTATCGCCTGGATTGTTTATTCCTGTAGCAGAAGAAACAGGTTTGATTAACCAACTTGGTAATTGGGTTTTGCGGGAAGCTTGCTATCAGCTTCAGCAATGGTATCAGGAAAAACTGATCGATCATCCCCTATTTATGAGTGTCAATCTTTCAGCGCGGCAGTTTGCTCAGCCAGATTTAATTGAGCAAATTGACCAAATCCTCGCGGAAACCCAACTAAATCCTCAAAGCTTGAAGTTAGAAATCACAGAAAGTGTTCTGATGAATAATACTCAATCTGTAAAAGCGATTATTCAGCAACTTCGAGAACGTAAGATTCAGTTATGTATTGATGACTTTGGTACCGGGTATTCTTCTCTGAGTTATTTATATAATTTTCCTGTTGATACTCTCAAAATCGACCGTTCTTTTATTAGTTATTTAGATGAAAAAACAGATAGTTTGGGACTGATTCCGGCGATTATGAAGATTGCTCAAACTCTAAATATGAGTGTAATTGCTGAAGGAATTGAGACGGGCGAACAGCTATCTCAGCTAAGAAACTTAAATTGTGAGTTTGGACAGGGATATCTGTTTTCTAAACCTGTAGAGGGAAAAAAAGCCACAAATTTAATTGTATCGGATACACAGTAATAATATTTAGGGTGAAAGTGTAGTTTATGTTAATAAAACTAGGTTTATTCAGTTAAAGCCAAACTAAAAAAGATAGTTAATAAAGCTAAAATAACAATTAATTTTTTACGAATATTAACTACTTAGGATGCAGCGATAATCAGCAGGTAAACAATTTTGATACTCTTTTAATTCAAAGCCTAATGGATTCCAAATTAGCAAATACCTTCAAAGCCGATATTCTGATAGTTGATGATACACCAGACAATATTCGCTTTTTATCTTCCCTGCTGTTAGATAAAGGATATAACGTTCGTAAATCGATTAATGGTCAAATGGCTTTAACCGCAGTTAAGACACTTCAGCCGGATCTAATATTGTTAGATATTAATATGTCGGGCATGAATGGTTATGAAGTTTGTGAAAGGTTAAAGAAAGATACTGAAACTTCCTCTGTACCTGTAATTTTTTTAAGTGCTTTGGATGATGTTTTAGATAAAGTGAAAGCTTTTCAAGTTGGGGGTGTAGACTATATTACTAAGCCTTTTCAAATTGAGGAGGTTTTGGCGAGGATTCAAAATCAACTAACAGTTCAAAGCCTTCAAACTCAGTTGAAAAATCAGAACTCACAACTTCAACAAGCCTTAGGCGATCTCAAGAAGGCTCAAGCACAACTGGTTCAAAAAGAAAAAATGCTTGGGTTGGGTCAATTAGCCGCAGGAATGGCTCACGAAATCAATAATTCTATTGGCTTTATTTCTGGCAATCTCGATCCAGCACGCAAATATATTCAAGACTTGCTAAATCTGGTTCGTATCTATCAACAAGAGTACCCAAAGCCTACTCTTTCCATTCAGAAAGCAATTCAAGAAATCGATCTAGATTTTCTGAATTCAGATATTCAAAACCTTGTAGGCTCAATGCAAACGGGTGTAGAGCGAATCTGCACAATGCTCCTGGCTTTACGCATTTTCTCCCGCCTTAATGAATCAGATATTAAAGCTGTAGACATCCATGAAGGATTGAATAGCACTTTATTATTGTTGCAGCATCGACTTAGAGGAGAAGGGAAACGCCCGGAGATTCAGGTGATCAAAAAATATGAAGATTTACCTTTAGTTAATTGTTATGCTAGCCAGCTAAATCAGGCCTTTCTTAATCTTTTAAATAATGCTATAGATGCTCTAGAATTGAGGATTGGGCAAGACTTTTCTGAATCTTCCAGCCCAACAATTTGGATTAGTACAGAGTTTAGTGCTTGGGAAACGATAATTATCCGAATTAAAGACAATGGAATTGGCATTGCTGAAGAAATGCGATCGCGCTTATTCGACCCATTTTTTACGACAAAGCCTATAGGTCAAGGCAGCGGGTTAGGGTTATTGACGACTTATGAGATTATAGTAGAAAAGCATAAAGGTCAACTGACGTGTCATTCATTCCCCGGACAGGGTGCAGAGTTTACGATTGAAATTCCAGTACATCTTGTTAAGACCACATAGGATTAAACGAAGCCGAAAGCCGAAGAGACGCTACGCGCAAATTTTTTAGTCACCAATTTATCTTCGGTTGGAGGCTCGAAATGTCAAGCAAAATTTTTTAAATTTCTTAAGATTGGTGATGTAAATGGTGTTCCTGTGGAGGAAACCGTCCCGACGGCTGATTGAATGGCAACGTGACGATAAATGTTGTGCCAATACCGACTGCACTTTCTACTTGAATCTCTCCCCGATGTAAATCTACACACATTTTGGCAATGGAAAGGCCTAATCCGGTTCCTTGAATTGGTCCTACATTGCTACAGCGATGGAAGGTTTCAAACAGACGTTGTTGATCTTTTAAAGGAATACCAATTCCTTCATCTTTTAAGCGAAAAGTAGCTTCTCCGTTTTGGAAAACTAAATCAAAGTAGATATTGCCACCTTGGGGCGAATACTTAATCGCGTTGGAAAGTAAATTAGTGAAGATATGCCGCAGCAAGACTTCATCCATTTCAACTTGGGGGCGTTTCCCTTGACAGGTAAAGATAATGTTGTGCTGTCTAGTAGCACAAGCTTGTAAAGTTGCTGTGAGATCCCAGCAAAATTTTTCTAAATCGAGTCGTGCGGGTTTAAACTGAAGTCCACCTGCCTGAGTTTGACCCAAGATCAATACCTCATCTAATAGGTGGAGCATATTGCCGATGGCACCTTCAATCCGCTCGAAGTATTCATTTCTCTTCTGTTCGGTTAAGCCTTGATTGTAGGCTCGAAGTAACTCCGCAGACATCCGAATTGTCGTCATGGGAGTGCGGAACTCATGGGAAACGATGGAAACGAAGTTTGATTTGAGTTGGTTGAGTTCTCGTTCCTGTTCCAGGGCTTTGAGGATTTCTGTCATTGCGAGTTTGCGATCGCTAATATCTCTGCCTTCCACAATCAGCAACACCACTTTCCCCGTTTCGTCCGTCAAGGGCTTTAAGGAAAAATCAATCCACAGCATCACATTCAGTTCGCCCTGTACCTGGATCTCATGACGGACAAAATGACCGTTCGCGGCGTAGGCGATCGCATTTTTCAACCAATCCTGGCTTTCCTGGCAATAATTCCAACATTTTGTCTGCCACATCAAGTGACCAACATAATCTTCTAATTGAAGACCGCTGAAGTTAAGAACTGTTTGGTTAACTTCCAGGATCTTTCCTTCTGGTGTCAACAACCCCATTAATTGAAATGTCTGCTCAAAAATCCCTCGGAAGCGTCGTTCGCTTTCGTGCAGCTGCTTGAGAATTTGTCCGCGTTCAATGGCGTAGCGGATCGTCCGCACTAGCAATTGCATTGTAATTTGATTTTTGACGAGATAATCCTGTGCCCCTGTTGCCACCGCTTGTAGGGCAAGTTCCTCATCATCAAACCCGGTCAGCACCACAATGGGGATATCTGGTGCAGCTATCCGGAATTGTGCTACTGTGTCCAATCCATCCGAGTCAGGAAGAGAAAGATCCAATAAAGCAACATCCCAGGAATCAGCGCTACAAGCATCAATTGCGTCGCCCAGCCGCTCAACGTGTACTAATTGCCATCCCTCCTGATTTGAGCGCGAGAACAGTTGGCGTAGCAAGTTGGCATCGCTGGGGCTATCTTCCACTAGGAGGACTTGAATCGGCGTTTTGTACATAACTGGGGTTACTCTAGTGGGAGTCTTACTGCTGCCAGCCAGAAATCATTGATCAATTGCACAATCCGAATAAATTGCTGCATATCAACCGGCTTGGTTACGTAGCAGTTGGCACTGAGGTTATAAGACTTAAGTACATCCTCTTCATCGGCTGAGGTGGTGAGAACGACAACTGGGATACGTTTAAGATCGGGGTCTGATTTGACTTCCATAAGGACTTCTCGCCCATCCATCCCTGGTAAATTGAGATCGAGTAAAATCAGGTCTGGACGTGGAGCATTGGCATATTCACCTTCCTGTCGCAGAAATTCCATTCCCGCCTCGCCATATTCAACCCAGTGCAGGTTGTTAGCAATCTTAGCTTTTTTAAATTCTCGGATGGTTAAATTCGCATCGCTGGGAGAGTCTTCAATCAGCAAAATTTCCACGGATCGGAAGGTATAGCGGCTATTCATGCGAGTTCGTGGCTTCTAAGAGTGAAGGGTCAGGCGTGAGGGGAATGGTAAAGTAAAATGTCGTTCCTACTCCTGGTTGCGATTCGGCCCAGATGCTTCCACCGTGACGCTCGACAATTTTTTTGCACATAGCCAGACCAATGCCAGTACCAGGAAACTCTCGACGGGTATGAAGACGCTTGAATATCTCAAAAATACGATCGAGATACTGTGGCTTGATACCAATTCCATTATCACGTACCGAAAAAAGCCATTCCCGATCTTTTAACTCCGCTGTAATGTGAACTTGGGGCGGTTCCTCACGGCGGAACTTAATGGCGTTGGCGATTAAATTTTGAAATAACTGGAGCCATTGGGTTTTGTCACCGTTTACTTGGGGCAGAGGGTCGTGGGTGATGGTGGCGTTACTTTCTGCGATCGCGACTTGCAAATTGTTTATCGCCTGAAGCAACACCTTCTCCCCATCAATGGAGACAAATGCTTGAGTGCGAGTGCTGACGCGGGAATAGGCGAGCAAGTCTTGAATCAACTGCTGCATCCGCGTTGCACCGTCTATTACATAAGCCATATATTCCTGTGCAGACTCATCCAGACTGTTTTGATACTCCTGCACTAACAGTTGGGTATAACCTGACACTGCCCGTAATGGCTCTTGCAAATCATGGGAAGCTACATAAGCAAACTGCTCTAGTTCTCGATTGGAGCGCTGCAAGTTGGTTGTGAGTTGCTCTAATTTCCGCTCTGCTTCTAACCGTTCCGCAATCTCAGTTTCTAAAGCAGCGTTTGTCTGGGCAAGTTTTTCGGTTGCTAGGATGCGATCGCGAATTTGCTTTCGCAATAGAAAGTAAATCGCAATCAGTAGGCTGAAACTCAACAAACCGCCAATGCAAACAACCAGAATGGTATAACGAACGCTTCTATTTGTTGCCGCTGCGCGACGCTGCAATAACATTTGCTCTTCTTTTTGCATTGCAGCCAGTAGCTCTTTAATTTTCTCGTATATCGCTGAGTTCCTATCTGTAAAGGCAATTTGAGCGTTCCTGTCTTCTCCTAAATTCCGCTGTCGCAGCTCAATGGATTCTTGCAGCCCCTTCAGTTTTTCGGCAATCAGAGGTTCGAGGAGAGCGAGCCTCTGCTGTTGGAGAGGGTTATCAGCCGTTAATGTCCGAAGGGTTGTGAAGCCCCGGTTACTTTCTTGAATGCCCTGCCGGTAATTGATCAGGTAAGTGTCTTGTCCTGTGATGATGTAGCCTCGCCTTGCTTTTTCGGCACTGTTGATTCCCGAAAGGGTATGCTCGATCTCTTCCCGGACTTGATAAGTGTGATCTACCCATCTAGAGTTATTCAACAGCCTTTGGACGCTCCAGGAGAAAGTGACACCGACGCCAAACAACAAAAGCAGCGCCAGAGTAAATCCACCGCTAACCATTTTTTCTGATGGTTCTTTCATGCCTGTTTTTTCTTTCGAGCGATTGACTAGTGCAATTGGCAACGCTGGGGATAGGGAGCGACGTGAGTTTCCGTCCCAACGAAGGCTCAATCTCTTTGAGCAGATGAAGATGACCTAGAAATACTATAAACAACTAAAAAAAATCTAGCAGTCGATAGATTCATTTGAACAACACCCACTTAGGGAACAAGCCGGACGCGAATCGCTAAACCTTGCTACAGAAAAAAGCGGGCAGATTTTCATCCAACCGCTTATCTCTTAGTGGAGAATAGATTTTGCTTGCGTGCGTAGCTTGTGAGAGATTGGCAGCACGCACAAGCGCAATCGCGTACCCAAAAATTAGCCGTTCCGCACTCAGTCGTTCCTTATGGAGCAAGTCCCGCAAACTTTAACAAGTCAACCATCTTGAAGTCGTGCTTTTGCCCTAAAACTGGCTTCCACTTGGGGTCTTGCCGAAGATAGGATTTGCGATCGCCTTGTAGCAGACCGATGAACACCTCCGCAACAATGCGTCCGCCGACAGGACCCAGTGTCTTGCCTTGCGCTCTCAGCTCCGCTTCCTTCAAAATATAGAACCACAAGGGTGTTCGCTTGTCGAATCCCAAATCTTTGAGGTCGCGCAGATCGGATGGACTCAGAGGCTCGATTTCCATCGCTCTGGCTACATCCTGACCAGACGGCAAGCTGAAGGTGAGGTGACGCAGCAGATTGCGCTGCGCCAGCGACCGGATTGGCTCTTCTTGTCCTGGCAAACCGGGTGCTGGAAAAGGCAGCGTGAATAATGCACTTGAGAGTTTAGGATCGATCTTTTTGTTGGGCTTGACTTTTCCGTTTTTGAAATCAAAGAAGGTATCCCAGTCAACAAATCGTCGGGGTGCGCGTTTCCCACCGCGCAGGTCATCCGGGTCACAAAGATTAGGGTCTAAACTGAAATTGAAAATTGGTGCCCTAAACTCTGGCATATCCTGAGTGCCATGATTGGCGATGTATCCCGGTCTGACTTGGCTGTGACCGAAGCGATAGGCAGCGACCGAGAACTCAACTGGGATAAATGGCTGGTTGCGCCAGTTGTAGAACCGCCGACCTTTTTTCAGAATGTCATCCACCAAATCCTGTCCTACGGTTGTGGGCAGGAACTCATGCACGATAATCCACTGGTAGTGCCAGCGAACTAGCTTCTGTGCCTCGGTGAATGCATCATTCGGATCTTTGATTCCACTATCGATGACGTAATCCACAACATGATTGTGGAATTTCAGAAATGCCAATTGCATCTGAGAAATAATCGTGTTCTCATCATTCCTTGGGTCGCCGATGAGCGCCATATTTTGGCTATTTCGAGGGAGATCGTCCTTCGACCCTTCCCCACCCAATTTCTCAATCAGGAACTTGATGCCTCCCGTTGTTTTGTCATACAAGTGAGGACTGGCTGCACGACCCGAACCATAAACGTTATCTAGCTCTAAGAAAGGCGTTCGGAAATTTTCAATAGATTCCGGGTCATTTTGTCGCTCAAGGCTAGAGGTGGAATCGAAGGTCATATCATGATCTAGAAACTGCCCCAAAAAAGTGAACCCTGCGGTCATATTGGGGTTATCGGTGTTGCTAGGACTTCCAGGTACGGGGTCTGTTGCGTTTAAATCGTCTTTTGCATCCATCAAACCGCCTGGTTTTCCAAGCTCCATCAGCCTCTGGCGCACTGATTTGGAGTCACTAGCAAAGGGAGGCAAGGACGGGAATAGCCGACCAAACTTTCCTTGATCGTAAGCAGTGGAGCGGGGTGGAACTTGGTCTCTTAGATAGAGTTGTCCGTGTCTAGTCATTATGTTTCCTCCTTGTTGATTACCGTTTTATGTGGCGCTGGTTTTGACCTCTACCTCGATCGAAATTTCCGTTTTTCTTGCGTCCAGATTCCACAAAATTGAATTTTCAGTGTTTCTAATCGGCTAATTTTTTTGAAAAATCTCGCTCTGATTATCGATTTAGGAAGAGGTTGAAGAATTCGGATTCCTCAAAATCAATTTGAAATTTACCCTACTTGTCAGTAATTTAAAAAAATGGGGATTTATGAAACTGGTATCTAGTTAGACGATTTAAAATTGCAGATTGTGAAAGATTAGATAGTAATTAATTTCTGCAATTTAAATCGGCAATCGTAAAAGAAGATGGTACTGCTCTCAGCCGATACTAATTTTCAGGTTGCCAGCCAAATCCCTTTGCTTTACAGATATAACCTTTGCTGAAAGTTTCTTGCCAGTCGCTTATTTTTGGTAACTCAGTTGGGTGTCAGTCGATTGGGCGACTTGAAAAATTTTTAATATTGTGCTAGCAAAATCAAGCAATTGGGCGCGATCGCTACCAGGTAAATTTCAGTACGAACTAATGTATTGAGCTGTACTTGCCTCTAGGCGCACTTGCGATCGCTCAATTTACTCTGCAATTAACTAATCAGTTTCCTAGCAATCAACCACTTACAAAAGGCATATTTGTGGTAGCAAACTTCGGGCGGCTAATCTGTAACTAGACTGATTACTCCCTGGAAATCAGCCACCATAATGTGACAGTTAGTAGATAAAGAAATATTAAGCAGGAGTCAAACTTTGAGCGATCAATTAAAGAAAGGCGACAAGGTTACATGGAAGACCTCACAAGGTGAAACCAGCGGCACTGTGAAGAAAAAACTCACTTCACCCACAGATATCAAAGGACACCACGTCGCCGCATCCAAAGATAATCCTGAGTATCTAGTTGAAAGCGAAAAAACTGGGAAAGAAGCTGCTCACAAGCCTGAATCCCTCAAGAAAGAGGAGTAATGCTGAATTATGAATAATGATGTGAAATCAGCCATCGACGAGTTTCACAGCGTTGTTAACATGACTCCGCAGGAACTTGAGTCCTGGCTTAAAACTGAAGATTCTAAAGCTGTTGGGCAGAAGGATGGAGAGGAAGAATCAACAGGTCACAAATCTGGTAAGCGTATCATCGAGCTGTTGCACAAGAAGAAGGATGAGTACAGCGAAGATGATATATCGCACCTTAAGAAAGTGATTAGTTACGTCCACCGCCACAGCGCACAGCAGCCGTCAGGCGATATAGAACACACGCGCTGGCGCTACTCACTGATGAATTGGGGTCACGATCCGCTCAAGTAACTGTAGTTTTACCAAGAAATTGCAAAAACTCTCTCCAATTTCCCAAAAAAATTTCTCGTTTCTTACGCCTGGAAACGAGAACCTACAATTAACAGCACCGACATAGAATTGCAGCGATACGCTTAGCGCGTATCGCTTCGAGTGTTAAAACCATTTTTTCTATAAATGCCTGCTACAAATAAATGCTCATGAGCTGTAACGAGAAAACAATTACCAATTACCCTTTAGTTCATGTTGTAGCCAGAGATACAAATGGTAGAAGTATCGCCCAGGATGCCCGCCAGATAACTTATTCGTGGACTGTGCCATCAGGGAGGATTGCACCCGTTAAGATTGCTTGTTGCCAATCAGAGTCTTCCAGGTAGGCTCCCCGTAGGCTAGCACCAGTCAAGTCGGCTCCACGCATTTCTGCCACATTCAAGTTAGCTCCCCACAAATAGGCTCCCCGCAAACTTGCTTCACTTAGGTTGGCTTCACGCAAGCTTGCCATATTCAGGTTTGCTCCCGTCATGTCAGCTTCACTCAAATTGGCTTGGCTCAAGTCTGCCTTACTTAAGTTCGCTTCACATAAGTCTGCTTTGGCAAGTGAGGAGTGATTTAGATTGGATGCGTGCAAATTTGCTCTAGATAGAATCGTTACACGCATCTGGGCTTCAGACAGATTTGTGGCTGCTAGGTTGGCACCACTCAGATTAGCTCCATTCAGTTTGGTCTCGCTGAGGTTGACGCCATCCAAGTCTATGCCATTGAGATCGACGCCATTTAAGTAAGCTCCTCTCAGGTGTACGCCGTTGAGTATCGTTCCTCGCAGCAATGCGCCGCTCAATCTGGCTCCACTCAGATTTGCCCAACTTAGGTTAGCATCCACCAAGTTAGCCGACCGCAAGTTTATCCCCCGCAGGTCCGAACCGCACAGGTTAACTCCGCGCAAGTTTGACAAACGCAGATTTACTGATGTTAGGATTGCACCACTTAGTTTTGCTCCGACCAGCACCGACTTAACGAGGACAGCTCCTCTTAAGTTGGCTTTTGTCAAGTCTGTCTCGATGAATCGTGCTTCGTTGACTTTGGCAAAACTCAAATCGGCTCGATGCAGGCAGGCTCCACTGAAGTTTGCTCCGATTAGGACTGCGCGACTAAGGTTTGCCGCTGATAGATAGGCTCCTGAAAAGTCTGACCCGGATAGATTGGCTCTTTCCAGGTTTATCCCTATAAGATTTTCGCCGCTAAAATCTCTTTGTCCTTCTTCATAGCGCTGTTTCAGTTCTTGTGCATCCATAGGATTTCTCCAGATTCACTTACAGATAACTTGTCTATTTTTAGAGTTCCCAAATATATCGCCAAAAATGCATTAACTTTTGGGTCATTTTTTGATTTAAGTAGTTTAAATTTTATGAATTTTTTTACATAAAAATTAAGACAATGCGATCGCTTTGTTAGTGGCTCAATTCTCTTGACTGAAGCGAACCGAGTTTTGCCACTCTAGATGCGATCGCTCTCTTTCCATTGCCAAGAGCAAGTCGCGGACTACAGCCCCGAACTAAATGGGCTAAAAGCTAACATCCGTTGAAACGGGTTCAACCGCTTACCAGTAAGCTAAAGCTTACTTTAGCTTCTCGTCGAAATTTATTTCTAGGCTCGCGTCAGTGCGATGAGATTACTCAAAGGATGCGATCGCTCAAAACGGAATATCATCGTCGTAGTCAATCTCATTGGAAAATGGATCGAACGAGTTGGGCTGAGGATTTTCTGGTGCTGTTTGCAGGTCGATCCAACGCTTCGCCAACTCCAGTGCTTCTGCCTCAGTTTTGGCATTATGGACGGGAATCAGGCATTCTCCACCAGCACTCCAAACCTGAACGCAGAATACTGGTCGTGCTTCAATTAGCCAACCCCTGTAAATTTCTGGTGAACTCATAGCTGATACCACCCAGAGCGATTTTATTGATTATTTTGCTAACCTATCGCGCTCACTTTCGATATAACCGAAAAAAGGCTATTTTTAAAAACTAACACGTTCGCTTCACCGAAAGTGAGTTTTCGGGGAGTTTGTGTAGTATTTTTTGAAAAAAGTCATTTTTGTCATTTCATCCAATGAGACAATTCCTCACTCAAGTCTTTCGCCGAATAAAATTCCAGACGCGCCTGATAGTAGCCATTGCCCTGATGGTTCTGGCTACTCAGCTAATCGCAGCGCCAGTAAATGCTACAGGCGTTTATCAAATTCCCAATTTAGCAGCAGGCGATCGCAACTGGATTCTCGATAAAGCTGAAATTCTCAGTCGCCTTACCGAAGGTCAAATTAACACCGAGTTGGATAAATTAGCCAACGACACAGGCAATCAAGTCCGATTTGTGACCATCCGCCACCTCGATTATGGCGAAACAGTGGAAAGTTTTACCAATCAGTTGTTTGAAAAATGGTTTCCCACGCCAGAAGCGCAAGCGAATCAAATTTTACTGGTGATTGATAGCGTTACGAACAACACTGCGATTCGCACAGGTGAAAAGGTAAAGTCTATCTTGAGCGATGATATCGCCAAGAGCATTGCCGAAGAAACCGTGCTGGTGCCACTGCGGGAAGGCGACAAATACAATCAAGCTTTTTCGGATGCAGGCGATCGCTTAATTGCCGTACTAACAGGTGAGCCAGACCCAGGTCCGCCGGAAGTCAAAGATACGGTTAACGTCGAAAGAACCTTTAAAAAGGCAGAAGAAACCGACACTGGCAACGCGACTATCTGGGTGGTTGGCTTACTGCTCGCTGCCACTGTCATTCCAATGGTGACTTACTTTTTCTATCAAGGCTTCTCCGGCTAGTCTTGAACGTACTCCTGCCCGTTAATTAGAGCAAACTCAGCCCTGACAAATTCGCGCCCCAAATAAGCGGCATGATCCAGCATGGTGAGTGGGGCGGACTGAGTTTGCTCAAAAATTTTTATGCAAAGCTCTTTAGCTGTTCTGCCACTATAGACAGCGGTGTGGGTACGTTCTACCTTGCCTCGCACCGGGATGGGTTTGCCAGTTTCGGGATCGACTGCTAAACCGCGTTCGTTAATGATATTCGTGAAATGTTTAGCGCAAATTAGCCCCGCTTCCCGATCCAGGTAAATGATGAAATATCCAGCCGGATCGAGGTGAATATAACGTTTGGAAAGCTGGTCATCAATGGCAGCTAAATCTTGAGCAGTTTGAGGCATAAAAATCAAGAGATTTCTAAACAATCGACACTGTAAACAGGCTTACAGCCTATCTCAAGTTTAGTTCGTTCCTCTATTTCTCCAGAGCTTTCGTGCCTCTTAAGGTTGTTTTATTCATCGCGCTGGGCAAAAGGTAACTCCTGGTTAATTGCATCAATTTCCAGTTGCTCCATTTCGTTGATTTGATGGATGTGAGTCCGCAGAACTTGACCCAAACGCGGATTATAGAATCGATGCATACTGTAGTTGGAAGTAGCTGGGAAACCGCGACGTTTTTTATGACGTCCACCGGCACCGGGGTCGAAGCTTTGGATGCCATGCGCGATCGCCCACTCAATTGGTGCGTAGTAGCAGGCATTAAAATGCAGACAGTCAATGTCCTGGTAGCTACCCCAATAACGCCCATATAGTTGCTCGCCCTTGGTGAGGCAAAAAGACATTCCGATGGGGTGCAGGTCATTCTCCTCGTCGTAGGCAGCAACAAATAACACTCGATGACGATACTGGGGATACAACTGTTCAAAAAATCGCCGAGTTAAATACTTACTTCCCCACCAGCCAAACTTGTCGCACGTATCGGCGTAGAAGTCATACATTAACGAAAACAGCGGCTTTGGAATCTCATCACCCGTGAGGGTTCTGATTTGCAAACCGGCTTTTTCTACCGCCTTGCGTTCCCGTTTGATGTTGCGGCGCTGATTCGCGTTAAACGCGCCCAGGTAATCATCAAAAGTATTAAAGCCCGTGTTTTGCCAAATGAAACTATGGTGCAGCCACGGCGTAAAACCGTGTCGTTCCAGAATCGGTCGCCATTCGGGGTCTACATAGAGGAAATGACAGCCACTAATCCGATTTTTTTGGCAAAAATGGTCAATCGCCTCCACCATTAGCTCAGTTAGTTCATCCTCATCTTCGCCAGGGGCAATTAAGAAGCGATAGCCTTCCGCTGGGGTCATCGGAGACATTCCCAGTAATTTTGGATAGTATTGCACCCCTAAGCGTTGGGCTAAATCTGCCCACTGATGGTCAAATACAAATTCACCATAACTATGCCCTTTCAGATAGAGCGGTGCAGCCGCAATTAGCTGCCTGTCTCGCCATATCGTTAGGTGAGTGGGTAGCCAACCCGTTTTAGCGCCGACGCTACCAGAAGTTTCCATATTGTTGAGCCAATCCCATTCTAGGAAAGGCGTTTTCAACGGCAGAGCGATCGCGTCCCACTCGGCTTGGGGCACTTCAGCGATTTTACTAATCCAAGCAACAGAATAGCGGGGTTTAAGTTGTTCCACCATTTAAGAAATTGGGGGTAGAGCGTTGGTTGCGACTCAGACTGGATGAGAAAGCCTCTTCTAGGGTAATGGAACTTTCCCGATCTCATCAAAGAGAAAGCAAAGAGAAAGCGATCGCTTGTGCAAAAACTTATAAATTATTTATTTTGAATCCGCAGCAACGTCTGCTGGCTGCTTCAAGACGCAATTTAATAAAAAGCAGCCGCTAGTACCAAGCTTCTAGTGCTGTAAATCATCAAGGCTTTTTGTATTTATGGTCACTTATGAAGTTCATAGTGAACTCATTCCCCAGCTAGAAGATGGGTGCAACACGAGTAGTTACATTAGTTATAAGTAAGCCAAAGCTTTAAAAATTCCACTGCCTTGCAAGCTTTACAGGGGAGGCAGAAAATAGTGGTTCTCTCAAGAAGATGCTTGGCGAGAGAAGGATAGAGCTTCTCGCCAAGCACATTTTCCTTGTAGAAATTCAGCTAAAACTGCCGTAGGTACAATCATCACTAATTGAGCAGAGTTTTCACCCCATTCCATCAATCGGATGGATTTTTCCGCAGTGTTCCATCAGGAGAGGCAAATGCCTGGTCACGACATTATCGTTATTGGAGCTTCCGCCGGGGGGGTAGAAGCCTTGACTCAATTGGTCGCTGATTTGCCGTCGGATCTTCCGGCTGCGATTTTCGTCGTCGTTCACTTTCCAGCGTGGGGTAAGAGTATTCTGCCGCAGCTTTTGAATGGTTCCTTGCACGCAGACCATGCTAAAAACAATGAGAAGATTGAGTATGGGCGAATCTATGTAGCACCGCCAGATTATCACCTGCTGGTGAAGCGCGGATATATCCGCTTGGTGCAGGGGCCAAAAGAAAACAACGCTCGTCCGGCAGTCGATCCCCTGTTTCGCACCGCAGCGAGAGCGTACAAACGCCGAGTAGTCGGGGTGGTATTGTCGGGTACCCTCGACGATGGCACGGCGGGACTGATCGATTTAAAGCGGCAAGGGGGCGTGGCAGTCGTTCAAGACCCAACGGACGCTTTTTTCTCAGGGATGCCAAAGAGCGCCATCGAACACGCAGATGTTGATTTTATCCTGCCGCTGTCGTCAATCGCCCCTGCTTTAGTGCGTCTAGCCCATGAAACTGTGGCAGAGGAAGGAGCCAGCACTGTGTCTAGCGAAAGCGAATTTGATACGGATACCGATATTGTGGAAGTGGATGGAGCCGCTTTACGGGAACGGGGAAAGCCTGGAACCCACTCAAGCTTTACTTGTCCAGATTGTGGCGGGAGTTTGTTCCAACTGAATGAGAGAGGATTGCTCCAGTACCGCTGTCGCGTGGGGCACGCTTATTCAGCAGAGACTCTGGTAGCGGGGCAGTCTCAGGCTCAGGAGGAGGCGCTGTGGGCCGCAATCCGTTCTCTAGAAGAGCGTGCGGAGCTGATGTATAAGATGGCGAAGTATTCGCGCGATCGCAACAAAACCTTGTCAGCACAGCGTTATGAAGCAAAAGCTAAAGAAGCGGAACAACGCTCTGATTTCATCCGGCAGGGGCTTTTCCAAGGTCAATTGCCTGCGACAGTACCCCTAGCCGAGAGTGAGCAATCAGGCAAGAGTGCAGACGGAAATGGAAATTCGCACTCCCCTTTCAAAGTAGTGGTGCTGGCGGCATCTGAGGGGGGGCTGAGAGCCTTAAGCCACATCCTGCCTGCCTTCCCCCCGGACTTTCCGGCAGCGATTATTGTGGTGCAAAAACCCGACATTCAGTCTGCCTCCAGTTTGATAACCGACGCTTTAAATCGCCCTACGACCTTGCCACTCAAGCAGGCACAAGAAGGAGAGCCATTAAAACCGGGGATGGTCTACGTGGCTCCTCCAAATCAGCATCTACTCGTCACCCCGGAGGGGACTTTTTGCCTGTCTGGGGCGGTACTCGTGGACTTTGCACGCCCCTCTGCTGACTTGCTATTGCAGTCACTGGCGGCGAGTTTTAAAGAACGGGCGATCGCGGTTATTCTCTCTGGAATTGGCAGCGATGGTGCAACCGGGGTGCAGGCAATTCATAAGATGGGTGGATTAGCGATCGCCCAAGATGAAAGTACATCGGAATTTTTTGAGATGCCTCGCGCCGCCATTGAGACGGGAAGTGTAGATTTCGTTCTCCCCCTCCACGAGATCGGGTCTACCCTCGTAAATCTCGTGGTTTCTCCAGTGTAGATTTGAGAAGTAGAGGCGAACAACTGTTCGCCCCTAAAGGCGGTCGAAACATTTAATCAAGGTCAAGCAGTTCCAGCCTCGATCAAGCCGTCACGATATAGGGTGAGTTGATAGCTGAGACTCGGTTAGCATTCACCAAGGCTTGATAAACGATTGCCGCTACTTCCGCCCGCGTTGCATCGCGGGTGGGGTTAAGTTTTTTGAGCGTTGGATGATTGACAACCAGCTGCTTTTGGGCGGCTGTTGCGACCTCGTCCTTGGCATAGTCAGGAATGCCCGTGCGGTCATCGAAGAAGTTTAACGCGGTGAGAGCGCCCCCGGTTAACTTTAGTCCATTCACCAAGGAGACAATCACTTGGACGCGCTGGACATTGTCGTTCGGTTTGAAGGTTTTATCGGGGAACCCAGAGAGAAATTCACCGCGATAGGCTTGTTGAATCGCAGCGTAACCCCAGAAACTGTTTGCCACATCTTTGAAAGCGATCGCTTCTCGTTTGGCAGGTGGGGTAAAGGCTTTTGTCAATAAGGCAGCATATTGCGCTCGCGTCAGACTGGCATCGGGTCTGAAGGTTTTGTCAGGAAAACCGCTGATAATCTCTTGCTTCACTAATTCTTGAATAAAAGTCTCAGCCCAATGACCTTTAATATCGGTTAGCTCAAGGACTGGAGAGCCACCGCCACCACCGCCACTACCACCGCCACTGCCACCGCCACTGCCACCGCCACTGCCACCGCCACCGCCACTACCACCGCCACTACCACCGCCACTACCACCGCCACCGCCAGCCGTATCAGTAGGAGGAAGCTGATTGTCGAGCAAGTTTACGCTTCCCTTTACTTTGTCGGGATTCATTTGATTTCCCGCCACAACCAGCTGGTTTGAGCTGCTATTTTGTAAATCAAATTTAGTGTTGTAGCGCAGGATATTTTTTCCTGCTTCGGTGGCACTGCCCAGATCCGGTAAGGCATTTCCAATCACTGTCACACCATCATCAGAGTTTCGTTCGCTCAGATTATTCCGCAGCTTGGGACGCGCATTTCCAGAGATGACAATCCCAGATCGGTTGCCTGAAATTTGGTTATCTACCACCAATGGAGAGGCACTATCCGCAATGCTCATGCCATAACCCGTATTTTGGCAAGTATTGCCTCGAATTTCGCCTTTGGCATTTCCTGCTAGCGAAATGCCATTGCCCAGATTTTTAGTAAATACATTATTGGTAACGACCGGGTTGCCATCACCCGTTACAAAGACTCCCTCGCGCTTGCTATTGGTGAAGGTGCAATTGGCAACCGTGGAGCCGTTTGATTCTATCCAGACAGCAGTTCCGCGTGTAGCCAGATTGGTTGCAGTGACGCCCCGGAGTTGAGCATTATTGGCTAAAGTGACCGTCACATTTTGACCGCCAGAAGAGTTGGGGCTGCTGTAGGTTCCGCTTCCTTCAATCAAAATGCCACTGCCTTTATTGGCTTCATTCCCCACAACCTTGACCCCAGCCGGCACCTTGAGGGGAAAGACTTCACCGCTGGCTGCATTGTAGTTCCCGACTGCCAGTTGAATGGTCGTATCAGATTGTGCTTGTTGGAGAGCTTTGGTAATCGTTTTAAACGGCGCTGACTGGCTGCCAGCAGCGCTATCATTTCCGGTCGCTGGATTGATAAAAAAAGTTTGAGCCATAGTGATATTGAAACAGAGTAATTGGGGTGTGGTAACAAAAATCTGCAACCAGAGTAGCGCTCGCTTGCAAATTTACTTGTTTTATGCAAGCAATTCAGACGGCTACATCCCCTATAAGAGCCTATCCGGAAAATTCGGCAATGATGGTTAAGAGAAAGACAAGCTTTTAAAAGGGCGAATAGAAGTGCAGGCGTCCTACTCCCAAATCTAAACCGTAAGCTTTCTCTCCGGCTGGAAAAGCTTTGATTCGGAACAGATATACGCCGCTACTGAAGGGGTTACGTACCGGATCGAGACCAATCGTAACGGTTTTACCTGGAGGTACGGGAGGATAAAACATGACTGAAATGGTGTTTGTCTGGCTATCTCTTATGACTTTTCCCAGCCCTAACTTCTCACCTTTGTTTTCAGGCTTCCCTACAAATGCTTCGCTGTCGTTAAGTTTAAATCGAATTATCTCTAATCCCTCGTTTTGGGTAATCGTCACTTGCCCAAGCGGTTCACCAGCATTTTCTGGCAGACTGACGGTGAAATAATAGGTAGCTCCCCAGACATTAATCCGGTCAAAGGTAGTCGTAGCATCTATTAAGCGAGGCGGTTTTTCAAAGGAAACAGTTCCATCTGCTAGCTGAATCGCCCTAGATGAAGGACTCAAGACTCCCCAAATGCTAGCTATTACCGCTAGGGTTGAGCTGAAAACTAAAAAAGAACGCATAGCCAAGTACCAAAGACAAGAAAAGATTCATTTACTCGGAACTATTTTGAATTTAATTTTGTCGTGATCTATGGCAAAATCCCTCTACAGTGGGAGGTAATTCTCAGCCATGATGTAGATGAACTACATTTTTGTTGGGCATTATCTTTAAAGTAGGAAGGCGAAAATCGGTGATTCTAGGGCGGGGCAAAAACCGGGTGGCAACTATGCACGAATCGGGTTCTGATGGTTTGAAGGTTTTATCAGCAATCGAGTTTCAAGGGAGAGGGTGGAGTCAGAGGACTGCTAATTGGATGAAGTCTTTTGCAGCTAAGCGAATTGCACCCATTAGTTTAGTGACATTGCTCGGTTGTGGGGGAGCAACTTGGCTGGCAACGGCTGCTTTTATACCGCAGATTGCCCAAGCTTACACTGCTCGCTCTGAAGTTGCCTTGGTTCGTCAGCCAGCAGAAACTTACGAAGGTTTTGTCCGCAGAGCCGAGGTAGTGGCTAGGGCGGCGGCGCAGCGCAGCTTTGATCGCGACATCTTAGTGACTGATGTTGCCGTAATGATTCTGGGGCAAAATCAGGGAGCGATCGCGCCGATTCTTTCTTTAAAAGTAACTCGCGGAGCCTGGAGAAGCCGCCCCGATACCCCCCGCTGGGCAACCTACTTCCCCAATACCAAGTCTTTACTCGGTTTTGTGGATGACGTGACGCCTTCCGATCAGCCCGTTCCTGCTACTGCCGAACCCCCCCCAGCACCAGCACAGGGGGCACCTGCTACACCTCCCCCACCAACCGCAGTGCCCGGTAACATTAGGGATGTCGCGCCCGGAGCGGCTACAGGGACTCCTCAGAACCAGACACCGGGAACAGCCGCTCCCGCAGCCCCCGGTACTCCTCAGAACCAGGCACCCGGAACCGCAGCCCCAACTGCACCAAATGCACCAACTGCTCCCACCTCGCCAACGATTCCCTCTTCACCAGCATTTCCTGGCGGTAATGTAAATCCCACGGAAACGATTCCCAATCCAACAGAAAACATTCCCAATCCAACAGAGAACATTCCCAATCCCACTACGCCAACCACTGGAACGGGAACCACCGGACAGGGGCGATAAAAACCGCCCAAATCAGCGTGTGAACCACCGCGCACACCTCTCTGCTCAGTGCCTCATCGGGAACGAACAAGGGTGAGACAGTCGAGAAATTCGCCCGGCTAGATTGAACTGGTCAAGGGATCTCTTAGAATAGGAAGGCTGTAAACGATTGCTGGAGTTACGATCATGGCGGTTCCTAAGAAGAAAACATCAAAATCCAAGCGCGATAAGCGCAAAGCTACCTGGAAGCACAAGGCGACAATTCAAGCTCAGAAAGCTCTCTCTTTGGGCAAATCGATTCTGACTGGGCGTTCTAAGTTTGTGTATCCAACGCAGGAAGAAGAAGCCGAAGAAGAATAATTATCCTAGAGGTTGCTTTTCGTCTCAGCCTCCTAGAATTTCCGAGCGCCTTTGGGCGCTATTTTTTTGGATATAAGTGCATATTAAGAATTAGAGTACAAAAAACGCCATCTCTACTAGACTCATGCTAGGAAAATTTTTCAAAAAACCAGAATCGGAGCAGAGCGAACGGGTTCCTCCCGGTCAATATCTGACGAAAGGCTTCCCGGTGCTGACCTACGGCAACACTCCGCAGATCGATACTGACAACTGGCAATTTCGCGTCTGGGGTTTGGCAACCGAAAAGACTTTCAGCTTGGCAGATTTTATGGCTCTGCCCCAACATAACTTTACTGCCGATTTCCATTGCGTCACCCGCTGGTCTAAACTCGACGTGCAGTGGACTGGCGTTAAGGTGACAGACTTTATGAAGCTGGTGGAAGTTGACCCGAAAGCCGTTCATGTTATGGAACACTGCTACGGCGACTACACCACGAATATTCCTTTAGAAGACTTTCTGCGAGAAGAAAACTTTTTTGCTCACACTCTATTTGGGGAACCCCTACCGGCGGAACATGGCGGACCGATGCGGCTAGTTGTCCCTCACCTTTATGCCTGGAAAAGCGCCAAATGGATTAACGGCTTAGAATTTCTCCCGCAAGAGGAATCGGGTTTTTGGGAGCGCAATGGCTACCACCGGCGGGGAGAACCGTGGGCAGAAGAGCGATATAGCTATTAAGGGAGTAGGAAAAGAGAGTTTTGAGTTTTGAGTTATAAAAGAATTCTTTAATTCAAAACTCAGACGCAATAAATCGCGCCTCTACAATTTAAAACTTTTTCCTCTTAACTAATTATTTCATCAGCCACTTCAGGATCTTGAGCTTGTCTTTATAGGGAGCGTATCTCAACTTCATATCAACGAGAAAAGATTTGTTGAGTACGCTTTTTTGATGGGAGAATGTCTCAAAACTTGCCTTGCCGTGATAACGACCGATGCCGCTCTCTCCAACGCCACCGAAGGGTAAATCTAGGACGCCAACTTGCATAACGGTATCATTGATGCAAACACCCCCTGAAGAGGTTTGTTGCAAGACGGTTTGTTGCTTTTGTTTGTCTTTCGAGAAGAAGTAGAGGGCTAAGGGTTTCGGCTTGGCGTTGACAAGCGCGATCGCTTCGTTCAACTCTGTATATTCTAGGACTGGCAGAATTGGACCAAAGATTTCTTCTTGCATGACTGGATCTTCCCAGCCCACGCGATCGATGACGGTAGGAGCAATGTATCGCTCAGATGGATTAGTCTCTCCACCAATCAAAACATCCCCATCTAGATATTTACAAAGACGGTTAAAGTGTTTTTGATTAATAATTCTGCCATAATCAGGGCTTTTTTCCGGTTCATCCCCATAAAAATCGTGAATACAATTTTTGATTTGTGCGAGCAAATCTCTTTTAATTCTTTTATCTACTAAAAGATAATCTGGGGCAATACAAGTTTGACCTGCATTCATGAATTTACCCCAAACAATCCTTTTGGAAGTGTATTCCAGATGAGTATCGGCATCTACAATACAAGGACTTTTGCCGCCCAATTCTAGGGTAACGGGCGTCAGATGTTTGGCTGCTGCCGCCATAACAATTTTTCCAACTTCGCTGCCGCCTGTAAAAAAGATATAGTCAAACTTTTCTTCCAGTAGCTGCTGGCTGGTTTCGATACCGCCTTCTACAACAGCCACTACTTCTGGATTAAAGTATTTAGGGATAATCTCAGCTAATAGATGCGATGTATTTGTAGCGAGTTCTGACGGTTTTAGAATCGCACAGTTACCGGCTGCGATCGCACCCACTAGAGGGGAAATTAGTAGCTGCAAGGGATAGTTCCAAGCTCCCACGATTAGAACTACACCCAACGGCTCAGAATAAACCTGAGCGGAGGCTATAAATTGGGTAATTGGTGCCTTTATTTTCTTGGGTTTTGTCCAGGTATTAATATTTTTTAACGCATAATTAATTTCTTCTAAGCAAACTCCTATTTCTGATAAAGCAGCTTCAAACACTGATTTGTTCAGGTCGGTTTGCAGAGCCTTAAAAATAGCGGCTTCATTCTCTAATAATGCTCTTTTTAAAAGCTTTAAATGTTGAATTCTAAATGATATGTCTTTAGTTTTTCCAGTTACAAAAAACTTTCGTTGCTGAAATACGATGTTACTAACTTTTGGTGGTACTAGCATTTTTTCTCCAATGTTGGATTTTAAATTTTAGACTCTATACCCTTTGAAATCCAAAATCTAAAATCCAACAATAAAATTTCATATTTGAGCAGGCAAGCGAACTCTAAATAAACTACCTTTACCCAACTCGGATTTGACTTCTATTTCACCTTGGTGAGCTTCCACAATTCTACGCGATAGATGCAGCCCTAAACCGCTGCCAGAACGCTTGTGGTTCCCTTGGCGAAACCGCTCAAATAAAACTTTCTGGTCTTCTAGGGTGATGCCAGGACCTGTGTCGTTAACGTCAATCACGATGGCGGGATTAGCGGAGTTACTTGTATGGGAGCCTACCGACGCATGGACAGCAACTGAACCGTTATCTGTAAATTTGATAGCATTTCCGATTAAGTTCGTTAAAACCCGATGGATTTCCATGCGATCGCCGACTACTTTGAAATCAAGCGGATGATTGTCGGCGCTGTCCCCTAAATCCAGCTTCAGGGTGAGGTTCTTTTCCTCTGCTAAGGGAGAAAGTTCTTGAACTACTTCCTGAAGTAGTTTCCGCAGGTCAATTGGTGAGAAGCTCAGGGTTTTACGACCGGCTTCATAGCGATAGACTTCTAACAAAGTATTCACCATCGCCAGCAAGTTGCGGTTGCTGCGATCCATTGTAGCGATCGCTTCTTGCATTCCTGGCGAGAGTTCTCCTAAGGCTCCTTGCCTAAATAAAGCCAGCATCCGCTCTGCGGCGACGATCGGCGTCCGCAAGTCGTGGGTGAGCCAGGAAACGAAATCTTCTCGCTGACGGGCAATTTGATCGCGTTCGTCCACACTATGCTTCAGCCGCAGAAGCGATCGCACCCGCGCCAGCAATTCGTCAACTTGCACTGGCTTGCGAATAAAATCATCTGCTCCGGTATCTAATCCCTCTACCACGCTGGCGTGATCGTGGGCTGTGATCAGTAAAATCGGGATAAATGGCAACTTAGTATTATCACGGACTCGCCTCGTGACTTCATATCCATCCATCCCCGGCATCATCACATCCAACAAGACCAAGTCTGGTGGAGATTGTTCAATCTCGTTTAAGGCAGAACGACCATTTTCCGCCAAGGTAATTTGATATCCCTCTTCTTCTAAAATGGTTTGAACCAAAAACAAGTTATCGGGAGAATCATCCACAACGAGAATGCGGTCAGTTTTAGAAGGTTGATTGAGACTCGAATGATTCTTCATGGAAGCGATAGGTTAACAACTCAAGTTTATTGAAATTAATTTTTGTAAATTAATCGTGCATCACGTAACATTCTTTACGCCTAAGGTATCATTTTGCCTCATTCTACAGAAGGATTGTTGAGGATCTTTACCGAATCTTTGCTTCTTTGGCTTCTATCCAGTGTCTGGACTAGCCAAATGACCTTAGCAACAGAAAATTAATTATAAACCTTTAGGATGACGGTCATACTTTTCTGTCATCTGATACATCTGGCTGCTCATTGCTGGAAAGAAAAAATCGCAGATATCTAGTTTATTTACATCTATAAATTAAGCAAAACGGGAAAGATAGGCAGTAGCGAAGTCAATTTCCTCGTGCGGATGGATAGGTAAAAGAGGTCTTTTGGGCGATCGCGCTCAAGATAGAAATTTGAGTGGTTGGTAATGAGACAGCTTTATCTACAGGATGGACGTGGAAGCGATCGCTTTAAACGCTCCGCTACTTAGCGGTCTGCGTTCTATGTTGACTGCGTTGTTTCCCCACTCTTTAAATTTTTACGCCTCCGGATAGATTGACCGACCCCCCCAATTTCAGTCATCAATTGAAGAGAAGATTCTAAAGTTGGAAAGTATGGGTCGCTTAGCACCTGAATCTAGTCGAACCATTCGCAAACAACAACGCCCTGATTACCGTCCTTCGCCTAAAGTTCCTGTAAAAGTGATCGCGGGCATCTACTTTTCTATACTTTTATCTATCTTTCTAGGGGTGCTACTGCTGAGCAGTGGCAGGATGACGATTGGCGGGGTTCCGTTGCCAATCTTGATGAGCTTCTTGAGCGATGATGCGGCACGAAATGCTTATTTAGCAGGAGAACCCGCAGCACTTCACGACCGTCTTGAGGTAATGGGCGTCGAGGAGCAAATCAAGGAATATTATCGACCTCAATTTTCTGATGAAGCAAAACTAGACCAACACATTCACCAAATTCTGTATGACCGCACTGGTTATGTGGGGGCACAATACGAGGTGAATCCGGAAGGGGTATTAGTTTTGAAAAATAGATAAGTAGAGAAGCGATTAGTTGCATCTCTAGCAAGTTAATCGCTTCTCTACTACCAATTTAATCAGAATAAAAAGTAGCGTTGTGCTAATGGGAGAACGGTTGCCGGTTCGCAAGTCAGCAATTCCCCATCGGCTCGCACTTCGTAGGTTTCCGGATTTACTTCCATGTGAGGCAGGGCATCGTTTAATTTCATGTCTCGCTTACTGAGCTGCCGCGTACCGCTGACGGCAACGGCTGGCTTTTGTAGCTTAAGCTGGCTGGGAATCTCTTGTTCGAGTGCCGCTTGGGAAATAAAAGTTAGAGAAGTGGCAGCGATCGCTCCTCCAAAGCTGCCGAACATCGGGCGCATATGCACGGGTTGCGGTGTGGGGATACTAGCGTTGGCATCGCCCATTTGAGCGTAAGCGATCGCCCCGCCTTTAATGACTATCTCTGGCTTGACGCCAAAAAATGCCGGACGCCAGAGGCATAAATCCGCCAGTTTCCCCACTTCTACGGAACCAACATACTGCGAAATGCCGTGGGTAATCGCTGGATTGATTGTATATTTTGCAACATAGCGCTTCGCCCGGAAATTATCTGCTCTTTCTTGCCCCGCTCCTGGTAACAATGGGGAGAGGTTTCCCCGCTGCACTTTCATTTTGTGTGCCGTTTGCCAGGTGCGAATAATTACCTCTCCTACCCGCCCCATCGCTTGAGAATCAGAGGAAATCATGCTGAATGCGCCCAAATCGTGCAGGATATCTTCAGCGGCAATGGTTTCCCGGCGAATCCGCGACTCGGCAAAGGCGACATCTTCCGGAATGCTGGGGTCGAGGTGATGGCACACCATCAGCATATCTAGGTGTTCGTCTAGGGTATTGACGGTATAAGGGCGCGTCGGGTTAGTGGAAGAGGGCAGGACGTTCGCTTCGCCGCATACCTTGATGATGTCCGGCGCGTGACCGCCCCCGGCTCCCTCGGTGTGGTAAGTGTGAATAACGCGATTCTTAAAGGCGGCGATGGTGGTTTCTACAAAACCGGCTTCGTTCAAGGTATCGGTATGAATGGCTACCTGCACATCATAATTATCCGCAACGTTCAAGCAAGTATCAATCGTCGCGGGTGTGGTGCCCCAGTCTTCGTGCAGTTTTAAACCTATCGCCCCGGCTAAGACTTGTTCGATTAGTCCTTGGGGTTGGCTGCTATTCCCTTTCCCCAAGAAGCCTAGATTTACCGGGAAGGCGTCAGCGGCTTGCAGCATCCGGTACATATTCCACGGGCCAGGAGTGCAAGTGGTCGCATTTGTACCCGTAGCGGGGCCAGTACCACCGCCGATCATGGTAGTGATGCCGGATGCGATCGCGACTTCTATCTGTTGCGGACAAATAAAGTGAATGTGGCTATCAATCCCGCCTGCGGTGAGAATCATTCCTTCTCCGGCAACGACCTCGGTTCCAGGGCCAATAATAATCTCTACGTTGTCTTGAATATAGGGATTTCCCGCTTTCCCAATTTTGAAAATATTGCCATCTTTAATACCAATATCGGCTTTGACAATCCCCCACCAGTCGAGGATTAAGGCGTTGGTAATCACCAGATCGACGGCACCGTCGGCATTAGAAATGGGGGATTGTCCCATACCATCCCGGATGACTTTGCCGCCACCGAATTTCACTTCATCGCCGTAGGTAGTGAAGTCTTGTTCGACTTCGATGAATAATTCGGTGTCAGCAAGACGAACGCGATCGCCTACTGTCGGGCCATAGGTTTCGGCATAAGCGCGGCGATCCATTCTATAACTCATCCTTTACTCCTAATTGTCTAGAAAAAATTCACGTTACTGCCACTAATCGTATTTACAATTAATTACTCCATCTCCTCGAATGGCACAAGATACTGCTCAATAAGTGACTGAGGTCTTAGTGTAGAATCAGCCAAAAGTTGCTCACACCTAACAACAAGTTCATCTTCAGACACGACTGACTCACATAGCTCTACAAGCAGAGTACGTGCGTCAGTGATGAGTTGATTTAACTTTTCAAGGGTTAAAGCCTTGGAATCGTTAGTTACCGTATTCTTTGTAGCCCCAATATTTGGATGAACTGAAACACGTATGCAAGAGTGATTCGGATATTCTTTCTTAAACCATTGTTCTGCATTCAATAGTTGACCGTGTTCATTCTTGGTGAGGACGTTATTCTGATGTTTGCGGCTCTTCGCCTCAATAACTAAACCTACATTATCGTTTAACAACCACAGAATGTCTGGCCCTTTGCGGTATAGTTTTTCCGGTCTATGTGTACAAAAACCAAGCATATAGCCAAGGTTTTCTAAAGCTTGCTCAAATTGACTAGCCGATGCTTCTGGAACCAGATGCGATACTTGTTGATCAATCCATGCAATATAAGCACGTCGATGGGGTTTATATTGTGCAAACCGCTCTACAATTGCTTCAGCTTGCTTGCCAGGTATTGTAAGTGGTACATATGGAGGAATAACTTGAGGACGCAACAAATTATTATTATCAGCATATGCTTGCTGCTGAAGCTGTTGAGCTTTATCAGTTTCGCCCCAGTAATAAGCTGCACGAGCTGCAAGTTGTTTCAGCCATCCTCTGCTCTTTTGATCAAGTTCGACTGCTTCCTGCCAGTGCTTTTCTAACTTAGCAATTGCCTTCTCAAGATAACCGTCACGCATCAGTTGGAATGCTTTTCGCTCTACCGCAGCTTGAGTTAGGAAGTTATTATCTTCTTGAGTAGCTTCAGTCAGCTCAGCTAATGTTTCTGCGTGGTATTCAATCCAGTCTTTATCGCGCTCCAAGCAGCGCATAATCGTTTCGTGCAAATCTTTTTTATCAGCAACACTTTTACTGATCTCTACTCCCATTTCAAACTGAGCGTGGGTACTCTTTGTCAAGAACTTAAGATGACCCTCACGACCAAGCCATGCCGTGAGGTTTTTACCAGTAACTATCACTACACAATAGTCAGCACCGCCCCGCGCTCCCCTTCCCATGCCTTGCTCAATACGCTGTGCTAAAGCACTACTAAGTTCAGATCCACCTATGAAAGTATTTGCCCGATATTGATCGTACTCACTACTTCCAATAGGTAACTCAGATAAAATCAGCAGTCTACAAGCTGAACCAGGAAGGTCTATGCCGTCGTAGCGATTGGCAAACACGAAAGGCCCATGCGATTTGCCTTCTTGAAGTTCTTTGACATGGGCAGCTACCTTCTCAGTTGAATCTGAAAAAATGGCAACATCCTCCCACAGCTTGGCGGAAGCATTAGACGGTACAAGAATTACTGTTCCTACCTTTTGTTGATTAGCCATCTCCTTAGCCAGTTCTCTGAGCATTTGCGGCACATCATCGCTAGAGAACGGCATAAGTTCTGGGGCAAGAATCATTCGTTCGCTCACACCAGCTAATGAGTTTGACGTAATGGGCTTGGCTATAGAATCAGGGTTTGCATCAAATGTCCGTACAATAGCACTGTCGTCGCTGATTGTTGCCGACATAAAGACGCGGCGGGGGCAATCTGCGAACGTTGGAATCATATCTACTAATGGAGAAATTGGTGTGATGACGAAAGCTTTGCGGCTAATGAGACAATGGCAATAATCAAAATTGTCTCGGATAAATGACCAAACAAATTGATAAGACTCAGATTTCCTGCGTAAAAATTCCCTTATCTCAGTCGATTTTGCTTGCCAGCTCCAATAGGGTACTTCCAAAATGCCATGATCTGCCCCGCTCACAAGGTCATCAAATGTTCCTAACTTGCCAAACATTTGAAAATCATTACGAAATAAATTCGTCAGATAGGTGTAATTCTCTTGTTGGCTGTCTTTATCAACACGTAGCGTGAACGTATCACGCATCGCTGAAAAAGCAACATGGGCATCGTCAAGTATTATGGCTGCTGCCATGTGAGCCTGCTTAATGCCACGAACTCCAAATCGGCTACGACCGTTAAAAAGAGCTTGATAGGTACAGATAAGAACACTCTTGCCTGCAAGAAACTCGTCAGGGAAATCGGTGCCTTTCTCGTAAGCAACTGCCGGAATACTATATTCCTTAGCCTTCTCAAGAGTCTGCTGGACAAGCTGGACAGTAGGCGATAGATAGATAACTGGTTCGCAGTGTTCATTTAGGATTGATTGTGCGATAAGCAAGCCAACAAGCGTCTTGCCACCTCCCGTGTGTAACTTAATTACTAGATCGCGTTCATTTCGACGACTGAACCACGCCTCTAGCGCCTGGGCTTGACTGGTGTAAAGATCATTAATTCCTGGAGGCTTCGGTAAACGTCGGAAAATGTCAATTGGCTCTATAACAGTCGATTGAGTTTTAGACTCACGCAATTTTTTAAAATCTACCATTGAAACTAAAGCCTCTCTTTGGCTCTTGATATGTCTATTATTTTGGGGTTTTTTCTAAGCATCAGAGAGGGTAAGCGCTCAATGAAATACAGTAACCCTCTATTTCCCTATTTCATGGCTATAGCGAACCATTTATTTTGCCATTGAAGCCATACACTTGGCGGCTACCAACAAATGGCACTAATTCTACTTCTTTTTCATCTCCAGGTTCAAAGCGTACCGCCGTGCCTGCTGGAATATTCAGGCGCATTCCCTTTGCTTGTTCTCTATCAAAATCTAAAGATTCGTTCACCTCATAGAAGTGGAAATGAGAACCCACTTGAATCGGGCGATCGCCTGTATTTGCTACTTGCACTTTTAGACTAGGGCGACCCACATTGAGTTCTATTTCCCCACCTTGTACAATTATTTCTCCAGGAATCATTTCAACTTCCTCTTTTAGTTTTTTATAAGAATGGCTAACTACTGTATAAATTCAACCATAGGAACCGGATCGGTGTCGTAAAAAGCTGAGTATAATTCGCTCCGTAAATTGCTCATAGTTACCTTATTTTTGTAAGATTATGTCTGATAATCCATTTGCTGACGGATTTTCTCTTTAATCTCGTATCCGGCGAACTTTTCACAAAGATATAAACCTAAATCAATTGCCGAAGTAACTCCTCTGGCGGTAATTACGTCACCTTCATCAACAACTCTTTTGTTTACGACAGACTTACAATATTTTTGAAGGTCTTGGAAAGCATTGGGATGGGTTGTTGCTGTTTTCCCTTGTAAAAATCCCGCTGCGCCGAGTAGTAAACAACCCGTACACACAGAAACTTTGAACTTGCAAGTTGCTGAGGTTTTCAGCCATGTCATTAACTCAGGATCGTCAACTAAGTTTCGGGTGCCAATTCCACCGGGTACGATAATCATGTCGTAGGGTTGGAGAGATTCACCTACTTTATTCGGAGGGAAACGAAGTCCAGCGTTATCGCTGACTTCTGGAGAATGGGCACAAATATCCCATTCCAAATCGGCTATAAAATTCATTGTCTTGAGACGAGTAACTGGATCGTAAACTCCAATAAAATCTAAAGCGGTCATTCCCGTGTAAATGATAAATGCAACATTCATAAATAATCCTCCAAGTTACGAGATTACCTAACGAATTGGGTTGTGAACTGTAACCAATTTTGTACCATCGGTAAATGTAGCTTCTACCTGCACTTCATGAATCATTTCTGGCACACCTTCCATTACTTCTTCCCGTGACAGTAGTGTTGTCCCATAACTCATTAAATCGGCAACGGTGCGTCCATCTCTAGCGCCTTCCAGAATGCCAGCAGAAATATAAGCGATCGCTTCTGGGTAATTCAGTTTTAAACCTCTTCCCTTGCGGCGTTCCGCTAATAGTGCCGCCGTAAAAATCAACAGCTTATCTTTTTCCTGTGGCGTCAGTTGCATTGATAACCTCTTACATTCTTTCGTGTTCTCTATGTCTACTACGATTCGCTCAAATTTGCCAAACTCTCGGTGGACAAGCAGGGCGTTCTAAAAAGTGCAATCGCAGCAAATTCCAAATATCTATAAACCAGTTTCGCACCTGGGAAGTAGAAGAACCGCGATAGCGACACAATAGCCCAGCAGGAAGACGAGTAATGCCTGCTTGGTGAAGATTTTCCCCTGTCCCTTTCTTAAAAAAGGGTGAATGATTCCCTAGATTTCGTGCTTTTTCTACAATTTCTGGTGACACCGCTTGCCCAATCCAGACTAAACTCGCTACAACGGATTGCCCAGCTAAACCGTGAGGACTGTCGAGGATTTCTGTCCCGCCGGGTAACCATTGCCTGTCAATCCACAGAGGGCGTCCTTGCTGCCAGATTTCAGTATGCGATCGCCACTCTCCGTGTAAGAATCTCTCCCCTCTGGCACTGCGTCCAAAGCGTGTAATTTCCCAACCCAGCCAACTTGCTTCTGGAGCTAATTCTACCCGCAAGTCTTGTCGATACATCGCACCGTCAAAAATAATTGTTTCCTGCGGTAGCCACTCCAAAGTAGCACCCGCGTTCACCTCGATTTCAATCGTTTGACTCGCTGGCAATCCATTGCTGCGATAAACCTTACCGGCGGCAGCGGTAGTGATTAAGGCTTGGGCGTTGGGTTGGAGGTGGAAATTAAGCGATAAGCGATCGCCCCCCACAACACCCCCCGCTGTATGCAAAATTACACTATGACAAATCTCCGACCCTTCTGGATAAAATGGGCGCTGTACCTTCAGCGGTGCTTTTACGCGATCGCTAATCACCTGGGTTTTGCTTTGGGTTTTAGAAAACTCCAAGTTAAGAATGCCGTGCCATCCAGAGGATGAGGGATTTGCTACTGCCGGATCGAGGTCTTTCATTAAATTTGGTGTATAAATTGTTAATTTTTTACTCCGGAAAATCATCTTAAACAAAAATACCATTAAACTCGATTCAACCGAATATTCTTAAGTCTTTATACTGGAGATTCTTATGGCGGCTATCAGCTTTGAAAGCTTAAAAAACGAATACCAGCAACTCTTTGATAGCTGCAAAATCACTAAAAATAAAATTGAGCAAGTAGATAATATTTTAGATACCATTGATACAAATCGGGCTAGGTATGATGCGGTAGGGAAAAGACTGGCGATTCCCTGGTATGTGATAGCCATTATTCACAACATGGAATCTTCCTTAAATTTCAATACTCACCTGCATAATGGAGATCCGCTGACAAAAAGAACCGTACACGAACCAAAAAATCGCCCCTCTAATGGCAATCCTCCCTTTACATGGGAAGAAAGTGCTATTGATGCTTTAACTTTTGATAAATTTGACCAATGGAAAGAGTGGAGTCTTCCGAGCATTCTTTTTAAGTTAGAAGGCTACAACGGTTGGGGTTATCGCCTCTACCATTCTGATGTTTTTTCACCTTATTTGTGGAGTGCTTCAAACCACTATACTAAAGGAAAATACGTTGACGATGGCACCTGGTCAAATACAGCCGTATCGCAGCAATACGGTGCCGCCGTACTTCTGCGCCGAATGATCGATCGAGGAACAATTACTTGGGATAATCCAGAAACCAGTGAGGTTGGAGAAAAAGATGTAGATATCCAACCTGGCGAAAAGCAACCTTTGGTATATTATTCACCAGATTCTAAGATTGATAACGGCAAAGAACTGCAACAGTTTTTAAATCAATTTTCAGGAATTTATTTAAGTGTAGATGGTTGCCTTGGTGATAAAACTTCCGAGGCTTTTAAAAAAGTTACTGGTTACTATCTCTTTGGAGATCCTAGAAATAAAAATTAATTTTAAATAGCAAATAAAATAGTAATTCTCTAATTTGTAAGTATTACTTATCAAGTGCAAAAAATCCGATAAATTAAAACTTACTAGCTTGTTGATTGCTTAGAAAAAGGCAATCAGCACCTTTTAGGGATTACCAATTGGATTGTTTAACTTAATGGGTAATTCAATGATAACTTCTGTTCCCTGCCCCGGTTCGGAGATAATAGCAATACGTCCTTGATGATGTTCTAATATTTGATAACATACAGTTAGTCCTAAACCTATGCCTTTTCCGACAGGTTTGGTTGTAAAGAAAGGGTCAAATATTTTTGATTTAATCGCTGTTGGAATCCCGGAACCGTTATCTTTAATTTTGATAATTATTTGCTTAGCTGCACTAAATTCAGTTTTAATGTAAATCCGTTTTTCGGGTTGCTCTTTGAAAGTTTCCAGAGCATCAATTGCATTGCTGAAAATATTCATAAATACCTGGTTAAGCTGCGCCGGATAGCATTCAACGGGTGGCAGAACGCCGTACTGCTTAACTACCTGAATCTCTGGATTTCCCTCCGCCTTCCAGTCTCCGCCTGATTGCAAGCGATGCTGCACAATTAGCAAACTGCTATCAATTCCTTCATGAATGTTGACGCGCTTCCTTTCAGCTTCATCGAGTCGGGAAAAGTTTCGCAGTAATAGAATAATTTGACGAATGCGATCGCTGCCAGCCCTCATTGAAGTAATAATTTTA
This sequence comes from Trichocoleus sp. ST-U2, assembly GCF_039961875.1. NCBI lineage: Bacteria > Bacillati > Cyanobacteriota > Cyanophyceae > Leptolyngbyales > Trichocoleusaceae > Trichocoleus > Trichocoleus sp. ST-U2. The sequence goes on from NZ_JAMPJY010000005.1 coordinate 177,440, forward strand.
GGCAGATCGCCCGTCAAAAAATCGAGATCGATGTTCTCAATATATTGCTGTATTTCAGCATCAGGATAACTTTTTTGATAGCGTTGTACGAGGTTCAGTAGATTTTTTGTGTAGTCACTGATATGGGGAAGATTACCATAAATAAAATTAATCGGATTGTTAATTTCGTGGGCAATGCCAGCAACAAGTTGACCCAAACTAGACATTTTTTCAGTTTGAATGAGTTGCGCCTGCGCCCTTCCCAAATTGCGTAATGCTTGACTTAGCTGTTGAGCGTTGGTAGTTAATTCAGTATTCAGTTGCTGTAGTTGGTCGTGGGCTTGCTGTAATTGCTGGTTTTTTTGCGAAAGCTCTTCAGTACGCTGTTGCACCCGTTCTTCAAGAGTCTGACGCGCCTGTTCTAGTTCCTCAGTACGCTTTGCAACTCGTTGCTCTAGGTTTTCGATGAGGGCTTTTAGCGCCTGAGCCATTTCTTGATAAGCATGAGCAAGTTGACCGATTTCACCACCCGCGCCGATACCGGGAATGGGGGTAGTCAAATCGCCTGCGGCTAAGGTTTTACTGCGTTCGGAGAGCTGGATAATCGGGTTGCCGATTTGTTTGGCTAGCAAATGTGCGATCGCAATCGATAACAAGGTAGCCAATCCCAGTCCTAGCCAAATCACACGGTTTAGGTTGATGGAAGCTTGATTAAAATACTTTGAGACAATTTGAATTTTGGCAATGGCAATAGGCTGATTGCGGGAAGTAATCGGAGCATATATCGTATTCAAACCAGATTTTGGTTCGATCCGATAAACTGTTTTACCTTTTTGAATCTTGCGTAACACCTGCGACTTTAAATTTGCTTGTTCCCAAGGCTCAATGCTGGATTTGGCATTGCTAGAAATGATTGATTTGCCATCTAGAGAAATAACTTGCAGTTTAGTGGTAGGTTGAGAGAAATTAAGAAAGTTACGCAACCAAGTTTCATCTAAATTTTGCCCTAAAATCAAAGTTCCGGGTGACTTCCCCGTACCATCGCTGTTGTAAACAGGCGCTGTTGAAAAGAGCAATATCTGAGGCAAGCCGCTATCAATCAACATCGTCGTTGGCTTGTTGGTAGCGATCGCATCTGTTATCCGCTCAGCTACATTCGGAATTCGCAAAGCGTCACCCCGCTCTCCCAAAATCTCTCCCCTACGATCCACCACTTTCACATGATCGACATCGGTAGAAAGAACAAGTTGCTCGGAGACTTCCTTTTTGATCCAAGCCTCATCTCGCTTCCCAATTGCGTTGTATAAATCTGTCCAGATTGCATAGCTAGAGGATAAATTTTGCAATCCTTTCTCAGTAGCCGCAGTGTATCCCCGAAAGGCTAAAACTTGATCGTCGAGCCGAGTCTTTTCTAAGTCGATGAGCGGCTGCTGCACAAACCGCCACGCTACAGCACTCAGGAACATCACGGGTAGCAAAGATGCCCCAAAGGTAAAAATTAGCAGCTTGGGTTGAAGCTGTTGCAGCCGCTTGAACATCTCTGAGTTAATATAGATGCGGTGTTTCGTCCTCCAGACAGATAATCTGTCACAAGGCTCTCCACAGTTTAGCGGCTGTGAGAGTAAACTGACCGCTCTATTTTCGGAGGCGTAAAAGCGCCTATCTTGAGAACTGTAAGTTCTACGGGTTCCTCGCAAAGATTGTTAGCGATCTGCATCAGACAGCCAGAAACCGTTGAATTACATCCTGACTGAGTTCGCTAGTCGAGCCAGACGCGACGATACCGCCTTTTTGCATCGCGTAGTACCGATCTGCTTGTCGGACAAAATGCAAGTGTTGCTCGACCAATAAAACAGAAATGCCGGTAGATTCAATAATGCGGCGCACTGCTGCTTCTATTTCTAAAATAATCGAGGGTTGAATGCCTTCTGTGGGTTCATCCAGTACAAGTAACTGCGGCTTCCCCATCAAAGCGCGAGCGATCGCGAGTTGCTGTTGTTGTCCTCCGCTTAAATCGCCGCCCATCCGAGACAGCATTGTTTTTAAAACAGGAAAGAGGGAAAATATTTCTTCTGGGATTTCTTCTTTACCACTTCTACCCTCCCGTCGCGCCTCCAAACCCAGCAACAAATTTTCTTTCACCGTCAAGCGCGGAATAATTTCCCGTCCTTGAGGAACATAACCAATTCCTAGCCGCGCCCGTCGATCTGGAGATTTGTCTATTATTATCTCATCAGCAAAAGTAATCGTGCCGCTACGGGGTTTAAGTAGCCCCATAATTGTTTTGAGTAGAGTGGTTTTGCCAACACCATTACGTCCAATTAGACACACCATTTGCCCTAAGGGGACGCTCAAATCCACATTGCGGAGGATATGGCTTTCACCGTAATAGACATTTAAATTAGAAATTTTTAGCATTTTATTGTGCTTGGTTGAATAAGACGCGATCGTTTTTTAATTGCTTAATTTAGCGCTTCTTTTTACTCTTCAATTTCTTTAAGCGGTTCTCCCTGAGGATCTAACTGCTCTCCTAAATAAACTTCTATAACGCGAGGGTCATTTTGTACTTCCTCAATCGTGCCTTCACACAACACCGAGCCTTCATGCAACACAGTTACTTTACGAGCAATTTGGCGCACAAATTCCATGTCATGTTCAATGACCAAAATAGAATGACTGTGAGCTAACGCGATCAGTAGTTCCCCAATATTGTCAGTTTCTTCATCAGTTAGCCCTGCAACGGGTTCATCCACTAACAATAAATCGGGCGACTGAGCAACTAACATTCCAATTTCTAAGCGTTGTTTCTCCCCGTGAGAAAGTAAACCAGCGCGGATATCTGCTTTTGCACTTAAACCAATCGTTTCGAGCAAACTCATTACTTTGCTACGTTCGCCAGTAGCAGGACGCCCAAATAGCGTTGCTAAGACATTTTTATTACGATTGCAGCTAAGTTCTAGGTTTTCGCGGGGCGTCAGGTTGAGGTAAATGCGGGGGGTTTGGAACTTTCGCCCAATTCCCAATCGGGCGATTTGATGTTCGGAGAGTGCTTTCACGTTTCTCCCCTTAAATAATACCCGTCCCTCAGTCGGTTGTACTTTGCCAGTAATGACATCTAAAAAGGTTGTTTTCCCGGCACCGTTTGGACCAATTACGACCCGTAACTCTCCGACATCCATGCTGAAATTCAGATGGTTCAGTGCTTTAAAACCATCAAAATTCACCGTTAAATTTTCAGTTTCTAATATTTTCGCGTTCATGCTGTACCTCTGGGTCTTCTTCAAGGCTGGGATAGGTTGCCATCTGCTTCCGCCCTAGAAGTGTCAGCAGGCGCTGGAAACCTTGATAGCGTAGCCAACCGACTACACCATCGGGAAGAACTGTTACCACAATTAGGAATAATGCTCCTTGGAAAAATACCCAAATACCTGGAAATTGTTCGCTTAAAAGACTTTTGGCAAAGTTGACTAATAGCGCCCCAAATATGGCTCCGATTAAGCTGGCACGACCTCCCACTGCTACCCAAATTACCATTTCAATCGAAAAAGCAATATCCATTGCTTTCGGTGAAATTAAACCAGATTGAAGGGTGAATAAAGCACCCCCAATTCCAGCCAGAGCAGCGGAAATCGCAAACACTACGACTTTAAATCCCGTGGGATTATAGCCAGAGAAGCGCATCCGGCTCTCATCATCCCGAATCGCAACCAGAACTCGTCCAAAGCGATCGCTAGTCAGCCACCGGCACAAAGCATAAGCACCTGCCAAAAATAAGACTGTTAGCGCGTAGAAAACAAATTGCGTCTGACTATTACTGACTGTTGCCCCTAATAATGTTTTGAAATTGGTTAAACCATTGGTACCGTTAAAAAATCCCTGCTGCCCGTTGAAAAAATTAAAAAATACAATCGTTGCGGCTTGGGTCAAAATTGAGAAGTAAACGCCCCGAATCCGGTTGCGAAATACTAAATAACCCAATATTGCGGCTAATACAGCCGGAATTATCACAACGGCTGCGGCGGCAAAACTAAACGAATAAAACGGCTGCCAGAACCAAGGCAATTCTGTGATGCCGAAGAGGCTCATAAATTCTGGTAAACCATTCTTGAGAGGAGCTAATTGCAAGTGCATTGCCAAGGCATAGCCACCGAGCGCAAAAAATACACCATGCCCCAAACTGAGCATACCCGTATAGCCCCAAATTAAATCAATGCCGAGGGCAGCGATCGCTAATGCCAAGAATCGCGCTAACAAGTTGAGACGAAAGCCTGTGAGAACTGCTGGCATTACGAAGATGAGGAGGAGAGCGATCGCAATCGTTATCCCCACTTCCATCAGCACCGCTCGTCTGCGTTGCTGCTTCATGCCCTTAACTTCAAGAACCGCATCCAAAATCATCGCCTTGAGCCTCTACTCGATTGTCTTTGTTTAAGCATCAACGCTACGTCCCTTCTGTGGAAAAATCCCTCCTGGACGCACCTGAAGGAACGCAATAATTAAGGCGAATACCATCACCTTCGCCATACTGGTTGTGCCGAAAAACTCAAAGAAATCCACTAAAGGCTTTATTGGTGCCACCATCGGAACCAAGACTTTAGAACTGATTAAGTAGTTAATCGTGCCAATTCCCATCGCTGCCACAATACTGCCCACCAGCTTACCGACGCCACCGACAACAACCACCATAAATGTATCAACGATGTAGTTCTGGCCTGTATTGGGTCCCACAGAACCCAGCAAACTAATCGCACAACCGGCAATTCCAGCCAATCCAGAACCCAAAGCAAATGTAATGGCATCAACTTTAGCAGTCGGAATTCCTAAACAGGCACTCATACTGCGATTCTGCATGACTGAGCGAATTCTTAATCCCCACGGAGACCGTTGCAAAAATACATAAATTCCGGCTACACAAACAATGGTTAGCGCAATAATAAATAGCCGCGTATAAGGCATCTGCAACGTACCCAACCGCAATCCTCCTCGTAACCAGTTGGGTGCCGTCACGTCTACATTTTGAGCGCCAAACCAAGGCTTGGTGACAGCCAGTTTATAAGTTTGTCCCAAAACTGCACTTGTGGCACTCGCAACGCCTAGAGATATCGGCAACATTATTGCAATTACCCAGTTACGAATACGCTCAAAATCTGGGCGGCGGGACAAAATCCAAAAAGCGCCAAAAAACAAAAGGCAAAATATCCCAATGCCAATGACTAACACCCAGCTAACACTACGAGCGAATTGCTGCAAAATCAGACTAACGCCCCAAGTTGCGAGCAGTGTTTCTAGCGGGCGTCCGTAAAGATAACGAATCACTCCCCGTTCCAGAACTAATCCCACACCTGCTGTCACCAGGAAAGCCAAAATTAGCGCAAAAACAATATAGGTTTCAGACCAAGGCTTACCCAATATTTTGAAGCCATTTTGTACAACAAACGTTGTGTAGGCTCCTAGCATCATCAACTCACCGTGAGCTAAGTTAATGACACCCATGAGTCCAAAGACAATGGCTAGTCCCAGCGCTGAAATTAACAAAACCGCGCCGATGCTAATTCCATTAAAAATCCCATCCAGCAATCCTGCTATCACACCGCTTCCTCAGCCATTAATCATGGGTCATTAGTCATGGATCGTGAGTCATTAGTTATTAGCTTTCAAATCCCCTAGGTTGAGTTGAGGTAACGGATGCTGTTGGCATTAATTTTTGACCTCTCCCCAAACTCTTCCCTACAAGGGTAGAGGCTTCCAGACTCCCCCTTCCCTCATAGAGAAGGGGGATGGGGGGTTAGGTTCTTAATTAGCCAACACCATCAGGTAACGAAACCCAACCAATCTTCTCAAGATTGACGACTAATAACTAAGGACTAATTTTTAACCGCTTAAATTTTGTACTGACCACCTTTTTTGGAATCTGACCAGTCGCATCCCAAACCCTTAGTTGCAGCAACGAATTGGTTCCAAGGAACTGGCTTCACTGCTGATTTCGTCTCATAGACAATCTTAAAGAGACCATCATCTGCGACTTCACCTAGCCGTACAAACTTAGAAATGTGATGGTTACTTTCCATCGTTACAGTGCCTTCTGGAGCCTCAAACTTCTGACCAACCGCAGCCTTTCGCACTGCCTCTAAATCGTCAGCGGTTTTTGCTTTCTCGACAGCTTGTTTCCACAGATAAACAGCAATGTAAGCTGCTTCCATCGGGTCATTTGTTACCCGATCTGGACCGTATTTTGCCTTAAAAGCTTCGACAAATTTTTTATTCGCCGGGGTATCTACCGTTTGGAAGTAATTCCATGCGGCATATTGGCCTTTGAGATATTCTGTGCCAATTGCTTTGACTTCTTCTTCGGCAATACTGACAGACATTACGGGATATTTATCTGGTCCCAACCCTGCACCTTGCATCTGCTTGAAGAAAGCCACATTACTATCCCCATTTAGGGTATTAAAAATGACGCCGCCATCAGGCAGAGCTGCTTTAATTTTAGTGATGATGGGTGTAACTTCTGTATTGCCTAGGGGTAAATAATCTTCACCGACGGTTTCGCCGCCTTTTGCCTTTAACTGCTCTTTAATAATCGTATTCGCGGTACGCGGAAAAACGTAATCAGAGCCAACTAGGAAGAATTTTTTGCCCTTATTCTGCAAGAGCCAATCGACTGCTGGCTCGATTTGTTGGTTGGGAGCAGCACCCGTATAGAAAATATTTTTGGAGCACTCTTGACCCTCGTATTGCACGGGATACCAGAGCATATGACCTTTTTCTTCAAATACTGGCAGCACTGCTTTGCGGCTGGCGGAAGTCCAACAGCCGAAAACGGTGACAACTTTATCCTGATCGATTAGCTTTCTCGCCTTCTCTGCAAAAGTAGGCCAGTCGGATTGACCATCTTCTTCAATTGCTTGAATTTGCTTGCCGAGGACGCCACCGGCTTTATTAATCTCCTCAATTGCCAACAGTTCGGCATCTACAACGCTGTTTTCGCTAATCGCCATCGTGCCGCTGCGAGAGTGCAGAATCCCAACTTTGATGGTGTTTCCTGCACCGGCAGCAGCAACGGTTGTTGCGCTGGAAGAGGGAGACGCCGCCGTTGGACTGGCAGTCTCAGGGGTAGAAGTGGGAGTGCTGCTACAAGCTTTGAGAAGAATACTGGTTCCCAGAGTAGCAGAACCGTATAGAAGAAATTTACGTCGCCCTAATCGCCTTGCCATACCGTTACCGTACTCCTGGCTGAATCAGCCCAATGATAGAGAACATATACAGTTAAGCAGTGATATTAGAGCGATGTTCTGGCAAGAAATTGTTATCAATGATACAAAGAATCGAATTTTTGGAACAGCTTTCGGAAAGGTCAGCTTACGGTTTCTGAAATTTCGCCCAGATTTAGGCGGATAAAGTCCACCACAGCCGTTAATCCTTGCTGAGTCTTCAAATTCGTAAAGATAAAGGGTTTTTCTCCACGCATCCTCCGCGCATCGCGTTCCATGACCCCTAAATCTGCTCCGACTTGAGGAGCAAGATCAATTTTGTTGATTGCTAAAAGATCGGATTTAGTAATTCCGGGACCACCTTTGCGCGGAATTTTGTCACCGGCTGCAACATCAATGACGTAAATTGTCAAGTCTACCAGTTCTGGGCTGAAGGTAGCCGCTAAGTTATCGCCGCCACTTTCTAAAAACACTAAGTCTAAATCGGGAAATCGCTGTTCCATTTGTTCAATGGCGGCGATGTTCATGGAAGCGTCTTCGCGGATGGCAGTATGGGGACAGCCGCCAGTTTCGACGCCAAGGATGCGATCGCTTTCCAAGGCGTGACTCCGCACTAAAAACTGGGCATCTTCCTGGGTATAAATATCATTCGTGACCACAGCAATTTGATATTTTTGCCGCATCGCCTTACATAAGGCTTCAACCAAGGCAGTTTTTCCCGAACCCACTGGGCCAGCAACTCCAACCCGAAAAGCATTCATAAAATTTTCTGAAAGCGAATGGCTAATTGCTCATCGTAGCAAGGCAATTAACGATAATCTATTCCCAGGTTTTACCAGCGATATGTTTTTGTGCCGATTTCTTTTAACTCCGAAATAAGCGCGTGTACTGTGTTTCGTGAGCGATACTCGCCAATGCTAATCCCCAGCCGCAACTACTCAGGGCGTCATCTTCTAACCCTAAAATTTCCTTGGCAGCCTGAATCAAGATGGGTTGTAGTTCTAGGAGTAGCTGTTGCCCAGCCGTTTGTCCGAGGGGAATCAATTTGACTCCGGCAGCGATCAAATTGGTTGCCCAGCTGTGTAAGTAGCCCAAGAGGGTAGATGCAGCGTCGATTTGCCAATGGGCGGCGGCAATGCCGAAAGCGATCGCATAATTACAAGGACTCCCAATTGCATCCACCATTGACCGAACCTGCGGCTGTAATTCCAAAAGCAATCGAATTAGCGATCGCCCCATCTGCCAACTTTGTGCTTGCAACTCCTGTGTTTCCTTAGCAGCAGATAACCAGACATTCCAGTAATTTAAAGCCTCTAAATCCCCGGCAATTGCCCCCCGATATCCCCGAATCATCACCGCTGCTTCCAACCGAATTGCCCCATAACCCAGTTCCTGTTTGAGCCAGTGTCCCAGATGTTGCAGGTTCTCAATTACACCAGCATCGACGAGGGTTTCCAGCCCTTCGGAATAGCTATAAGCACCTACCGGCAACGCGGGACTCACCAGTTGCATAAGACACAGCAGGTTAACTGGAGAATGGGGAATCGGTAATTGCTCGTTGGTCATTGTTGGTACGTAGGGAGTGGGGAAGAGTTTTAGGATGAAGCCTAGAGTTTTGTATCGGTTCTCGTTAAAACTCAGACGCGATTATCGCGTTTCTAGAAATCAAAACTCAAAACTCAAAACTCCCCCATTACCGATTACCCAATTAACTAAGCGTGATGATGGTGTCCATAGGCACCCATTTCTGGATAAAAAGGCGAGATTTCCTCTCGTACCTCCATCCCCAGATGTTCTAGCATTGACTTTAAAACGGGGTCGGGAGACAACCGCAAATGAGTGGCAGCAATTTCTATCGGTACATGGCGATTGCCTAGATGATAAGCCGCCCGCAGCAAATCGAGGGGTTTCTGGGCAGTCGCAGTGAGAACGGGTTCCGGTTTAGCCACGATTCTCACGACGATATCACCGATTTCAGATTGAAGGAGATCGCGATCGCGCAACACGGTTCCTCTGGGTAAGCGCAGATACAAAGCTTGCCCCTCAGCAGTTTCAAAGCGATAGCGGCTGCGCGTGCGCTCCTCGGCAGTCAGAAAAAGAGTAAAGTTGACCGATGCATCCAAATTGGCGGGAAAGCGTTGCGTTATCGTTAGCATCACTGGAATCTTTAGTCAGCAAGTTATGGTGATGCTACTAACATCAGCACAGATGACATCAATATCCGAGTCAAGCAGGGTCAGCAAAAGTTTATTTTTTACTGAGCTTGCAGACGGATCATTTCATTTTTTATCTGTGCTGCTACCTCCGAATTTTTTTGCGCCTCCACCGTAATTTGATTAAATAATCCAATGGACAAACCGTTGCTCTCAACAATCTTTTGAGACTGTTTGCAGTAATTGATGGCAATGGCCTGGGCATTTCCTGGAAGCGATCGCAGGCTATTCGGCTGGCTGCAAGCAATATTTGGAGGGCTGCCCACAATTCTTTTGATCTCGTTATAGGCCGCTTGGCGACCCGGTTCCATCGCCAAAACAGCTCTGGCAAAGTTGCTTAAGTCTTTGGAGCTGAAGGGTGATTGAGCGTATGCCTGAGAACTAAAGTCAAGGCTATGGGAGCGCTCGGATAGACCGGGTGCAAAACCTAACAACAGACTTAGAGTAGCGAGAGTACCAACACTCAGGCATTGAGATAAGACTCGATTCAGAGAGCGACGTGAACTGTATAAAGTCATCATGATCTAGTGCGACCAAAAAATAGAAAATCAAAACACACACGGATTACTTTTTCTGAACTGTTTTAAGGGTGAGAAGTTCCAGCTAGAGATGGGCATTCGTAGATTTACATCTCGTGTTGGTACCTCAGAAAACAGAAGCCTTCTCCCTACGGAGTAAGGATCGAGTAGTAATCTACAACTAACTACGGATATTATGAGTGTGAGGATTTTACCACACTTTCGCATAAAAAGCGGGGTGTTACCAAAGCTGTAACGATTGGGTGGTATGGGTAGCGCTTTCCTCCCTACCTCTAGGTGTAAAGGGAGGGAGGGAAGAATTCTCTCTACGTGTTTATGCCTTCATTGATACAATTGACACAGTTCGATAACTTTCATTTGTAACGTTGAAATGGGGTCAGCTCCTCGCTTGAGGGCGACTTCCAATTCCAGGAGTAAGGGTAAGGTTAAGGTGAGTTGACGCACAGAGAAGTCTTTGACTTCTTGGCGCAGAAAGTAAATCCGTTTGGGGTTGCCAATTTCTGCCGCAGTTGCGATCGCCCGTTCATCTCGCTCACCGCTCTCTACCATCAGTTTCACCCACAACCAGGTACGAAATTGACCGATGAGGGTGGCGACAATCCGCAAAGCGGGTTCGTTATGACCGATTAAGTCAGCAACCAGCGAACAGGCGTGAGCGGTATTCCCCTTGGCGATCGCCGATGCGAGCTGCAAGCTGTTTTGGGTGTTAGAGGTTACTAGGGCAGCAACGACTTCAAGGGCGATCGCGTCTTGGGATACGCCTGCTTGGTCAGAAGCGGTGGGAAGCGGCTTCGGGATACCGGCGTAAACCTGCAACTTTTCCAGTTCGTTCCAAAGTTGTCTGGTATCATTTCCCACAGATTGGGCTAACAGTTCGGCAGCTGCGGGGGTTAGTTTTACACCGACTTGCTGGGCAACCTGACGCACCTTTTTTAGCAGTTCTTCAGTTTTCCAGGGCGGGATGAGCGAAAATTCTCGAATATCAGCATGGTTTTGCAGCAGCTTTGTAGACCGGAGACGCCCATCGGGTTTAGAGCGAGTCGTCAGCAAAAATACTGAAGACTCAGGAATCGCCGGTATCGTACGCTCCAGTTCAGCCAGCAGATCTTCCGAACAGTGCAGGCATATAGTAGTATCAACCAACCATACCAAACGGTAGGCGCTGCCAAAGGGTGGTGTCATTGCTTGGTTTAAAGCAGTGATGACCGCATCGGGTAGCGCTTGAGAAATTTTGTCATAGTTAAAGTTAGCCCATTGGGGGTCGAGAATGCGATCGCGCAGGGAGTCAACAGCTTTTTCCAGGGCAAAATCATCCTCACCCCAGTAGAGGTAAATTGGCATTAAAGCATCTCTGAAAAGTACGAGGCTATTAAGATTGGACGAGACTTATCACACTTATTTAAATCGGGTAGCACGGCTAACACTACCTGCAACCTACGAGTCCCAAGTACAGCATATACAGGAGTCTCCGAAGTTTAAGCCCTCCCCGTCAGGGACAAGACAAGCCGTGCCTTTCCCTGGCTATTCGGCGATCACGCCACCTGCGGGAGAAGAATCCGAGAATGCGACGTTTTACGAAAGCTTGAAAGCGTGCCAAGAGCAACTCCTACAGCAGCTAGATCCTGGTTTTATTGTGCCAGTCCCTGCTGAGAGTTTTCATGTGACCTTAGCAGATTTGATTTGGGACAGTGCTTATCGGCACACCACGAGTGAGAATCCGGAGTTTGAAGAACAACTGCGCGATCGCATTGCTCAAATTTTCGAGCAGTCCCAGCCATCTCTCACTGGCGGCAATCCGATGCTTTGGCAGTTGCTGGGGTTGATGGTAATGCCCCGTGCAGTCGCGGTTTGTTTAGTCCCCAAGGACGAAGGCACTTACGAGCGAATGTTGAAGTTTCGCCGGTTTATCTATCAAAGTCGGAGTTTGATAGAGTTGGGGATTGAACAGCAATATCGTTTTACTGCCCATGTGACGCTGGGCTATTTTGGCGATATTTCACCAGATTTGAACCGCGCTCGCTTGTGTGAAAAACTTTCTCAAATTAACAACCAATGGTTGGAAAATTCTCCAGAAATTTGGACACACCAAGCGCAATTGCGAAAATTTGACGATATGACCCGGTATTATCGGGAACCTGATTGGCCCGTTTTAACTTTTTAAAAACAATCGGCTAATAGCGGCTTACAAATCGCTATTAGCTGACTCCTGATTTATGAGCTTACCCATTCATCCCATCCTCCAGCAAAGTTTTGCTCTCATCGATCGAGAAATTGGCGAACACCGCTTTAGCCCCTCCGAGTACGCAATTGTACGTCGAGCCATCCACAGCACCGCTGATTTTGAATTTGCCCAATTAATTCGATTTAGTGAGGGGGCGATTGAAAGCGCGATCGCTGCCTTGCGGCGTCGCGTGCCGATTGTTACAGACGTTGGCATGGTCAAACAGGGAGTGGCGGGAATGGTGGCGCAAACCTTTAACAATCCCCTGGTTGCCGCTGTGGAACAAGCAAGCGTTGCTCTCCCTGGCAAGACGCGCACGGAAACCGGCTTACTAAAATGTTGGCAAGAATTTCCAGAGGCAATTTATGCGATTGGTAATGCTCCCACTGCTCTGCTGGCTTTGTGTGCAGAGTTACCCTCGGCACCCATTCAACCGGCTTTAGTGATTGGCGCACCCGTTGGATTTATCTCCGTCGTAGAGTCTAAAGCGGTACTAGAAAAGACGCCCGTACCCCAAATTCGGATTGAGGGGCGCAAGGGCGGTTCACCGATTACCGCTGCGATTGTGAATGCTTTACTCCTATTGGCTTGGGAGGCAGAGGAATGTTAGGGATTCGCTGCCTATTTAGGGTCACGAAAAATCGATTTGCGTTGAGTCGGTATCGCAGCGACTTCCCGCCATCGGGTGCATTCAGCCGCTATTCATGACACTTGTACACGTTGTTGGAATTGGCTTGGATGGTGCAGATGGGCTGAGTCATAATGTGCGGGAGATTGTAGAGCAAGCGATGCTGTTAATTGGGAGCGATCGCCATCTCTCTTACTTTCCCAATTCCTCAGCCCAACGTCTGATTCTGGGTGACTTGACAAAGGTAGTTGAGGAAATTCGCGATCGCCTGTCTGCGGGTTCTGGCGGCATTGTCGTATTGGTGAGTGGCGATCCCCTCTTTTTTGGACTAGGACGGCTGTTGGTGGCACAACTACCCTCAGCAGAATTAACGTTTCATCCGCATCTGAGTTCGGTTCAACTGGCTTTTAACCGGATTAAGGTTCCCTGGCAGGATGCGCGTGTCATCAGCGCCCACGGGCGATCGCTGGATGAGTTAACCCAAGCGCTGCAACAGGGCATTGAGAAGATTGCTGTATTAACCGATACTCAAAATACACCGGAAGCGATCGCTCGTCTGTTACTCGCTTTAGATTTACCTAGCACTTATGAGTTCTGGGTTTGTGAAAATTTAGGCGGTGCCGATGAGCGAGTTCGGTCTTTTCCCTGTGTCGGAAGACAATTAATTACGGCTCTACAAGAGCAAGATTTTGCTTCTTTGAATGTTGTTGTCTTGCTACGTCCCTCTGATTCAGGGAGTAAGAGTGGGGACGCATTCCTACCGAATCTGGATGCCCTGCCGATGCTGGGAGTCCCGGATGGGAGTTTCTTGAGTTTTAGCGATCGCCCTGGCTTGATGACGAAGCGGGAAGTGCGGGTTCTTGTACTGGGAGAACTGGCGCTACAGCCGGGACAAATTATTTGGGATATTGGGGCAGGTACTGGCTCAGTTTCGATTGAGATTGCCCGTTTATTCCCCACTTCTCGCGTGTATGCGATTGAGAAAACGGCTGCTGGCACGATGTTAATTCAGCAGAACTGCGATCGCTTCCAAGTAGAAAATGTGATTTCTATTCATGGCAGCGCCCCAGAAGCTTTGTACAGCCTCCCTGCACCTAACCGCATCTTTATTGGCGGTAGCGGCGGCAATTTAACTGAAATTCTCGATACCTGCAATTCGCATTTAACGGCTTCAGGGCGCTTGGTACTGGCACTCGCCACACTAGAACACCTGAATGAGGCTTTGAGTTGGTTATCGCGTCAGCAATGGGATTATCACTTGTTGCAAGTGCAGTTATCGCGTTCTGTGCCGGTGGGATCGCTGACTCGGTTTTCCCCGCTGAATCCGGTCACGATTCTGGCAGCAAATCGCTCATTTTAAAGATGCTCATTTTAAAGATAAATTTGCCAGATTAAAATCCCAGTTCCCAGCAGACAAAAAATTCCCGCCGCACCCGCCAGAGGCTTTTCTCCCAAACCAGTTACCCAAGCCGGAACCATGCCAGTGTAGCGAATCACTCTCGTCGTATCCAAACTTGCGATCGCCCAAATCCATCCGGCGTGAAGCCCCCACGCCAAGCCTAGATTCCCATCATCACAGACACGAGCCAGCACTAATACCATTCCCATCAGCCATAATCCCGGTAGCTGAGGCAATGTTTCCTGCTGTTCCCAAACCAAATGAAGCAGCGCAAAAATTAAGCTAGAAACTGCCGCCGCTACCCAAGTTGAATAATCTTGCTGGAGTTCCGTAAGCAGAAATCCCCGAAAAATTAACTCTTCAATTCCACTAATCAATAATCCTAATAACAATGTTGGTAGTAAGACAGATCCGACTACCGACCACAGATTTTGCGGTGGGTTCTGTGTATCTTCATAGAGAGGATTCTCTTGAGATCGCCACTCGACCCAGCCCAACGCTTTTTGGATGCCAAACACCACTACCAGACTTAGCACCCCTAAAGCAAAGCCTTGTCCTAGGGAAATGAATATTGAAGCTTTCCAGTCCAACCCATAATCCGCAAAAAAAGCCCCCTCCACCCAAGCGGCACCCCAGACGATCGCAGGGGCAATTAAATAGAGCGAAGCTAATAAAGGAAGCTTTTGCTCTACAGCCAAGGGGTGAAAGGGTCGCCATTTCAGCACTGCTGCCAAAGGAATCGCAACTGGCAACCAAAGAACTAACCAGACAATGAAGAAAGCGATCGCCTTCAACACAGCAGGAGTTTGTGGAAGTGATACCAGCCACCAATCGGCTCGATCAAAAATAGGCATTGTTAAAGACAGCTTTCATTGGCTCAAGCGTAACACCTCAAGTTTGGGAAAAAACTGCCTTATTTACCGCTGGGGGTAAGCATGAACCCCCGCAGCTTTTATGTCTAGTCCACAAAAGATGTATTTGCTTTCCCTAGGATGCTCCCTTGAAAGGAGAGGCAGTTGGTTCTTTCAAATTTCCCGATAAATTTGTTAGAAGCAACGCCATATCAGAAAGCATTACCGCTTATGATGCAGTCGCCTCCTCACTTTCGCTTTCATCACTGGTATCGTCTCCAGTCTTACTTCCGCCATCCACCTGAATTAGGTGAATATGCTTGTAACCCAGCTTAATTTCAAACTCATCACCAGGCTTTAATCCCATTGCCTCAGTGTAAGTTGCACCAATAACAATTTGACCATTTTTGTGTACGCTTACACGATAGGTTGGTTCGCGACCCCGACCATCTTTTGTTCCTTCTGGATCTAGGGGAACACCTTTCGCGCCTAAAACTGCGTCATAAAAGTCTGTTAAGTTGACGCGAGTCTGGTTGTTCTTTGTTACGGTGTAATAGCCACAGCGTTTTGCTGTTTCTCGCCGTGGTAAGTGTGAAAGCTCTTTTACTTTTTGAAGCAGTGCTTTCCCTGTCAATGGAGCTGTTGCGGTTTCACTCATCGCTATATGCAAAATACACTTCAATCTACAGTATAGTAAAGAGTGTCTAATGCCAATATTTGGCTGACTAAAAAAATATATCGTTAAATCACTCAACTTTCACAAGGATATTTACAAGAGCATCCTCCAAATTCTTAGATTGCAGCAAAATTGCGTAATTGGGTAAAAGTTGAGGTTCTTACTACCAGATAGCAGATCGTTAAAGGATAGACTAGAGACTAGAGACTAGAGATTTTGTAAAGTTTAAAGTATAAAGTGTAAAGTATTTACTTCTGAAAATCTATCTTTTGGAGGGGAAGACAGGAGAGCTGTCTGTTTTATCCTTCAAGCCTTCAGCATCTAAAAATCAGCTACACCCCTTAGTCTAGTCATGCCAAACAAAGCTCCTATTTGTCTACAGATCGTAAATTCAGCTTTAGACTAGAAGTTAAGAGCAATGAAGAGCTTTGAAGCATGCAAGTCCTTTTTAAGGTCATCCGGCAGGAGCAAAATTCCTCTCCTGTAGTACAGACTTATACGTTGGATGTCGATCCTGGTAACACAATTCTGGACTGCCTAAATCTTATTAAGTGGGAGCAGGATGGAAGTTTAGCTTTTCGCAAGAATTGTCGCAACACAATTTGCGGCAGTTGTGGAATGCGAATCAACGGTCGTTCCGCTTTGGCGTGTAAGGAAAATATTGGCAGTGAAGTGCAAAGGCTGCAACAGATAGCAGCGAGTGCTACCCTTTCAGATGCCCCGCAAAAACCTTTAGATGCCATCCCAGAAATTACTATTGCACCAATGGGCAATATGCCGGTCATTAAAGATTTGGTGGTGGATATGCGTAGTTTTTGGGATCATCTTGAAGTAGTTGAACCCTATGTGAGTACGGGGGCAAATCCTATACCGGAACGAGAGTTTTTACAGACACCCGAAGAACGCGATCGCCTTAATCAAACAGGCAATTGTATATTGTGTGGTGCCTGCTATTCTGAATGCAACGCCCGTGAGGTCAATTCGGATTTTGTAGGACCTCACGCCCTTGCAAAGGCTTATCGAATGGTAGGGGATTCTCGTGACGCCGAAATAGAATCCCGTTTGGAAAATTACAACGAAGGCACCAAAGGCGTCTGGGGTTGTACCCGCTGTTTTATGTGTAATACGGTTTGTCCGATGGATGTGGCACCAATGGATCAAATCGGCAAAATTAAACAGCAAATTCTCGACCGCAAGGACGATCAAGCCAGTCGTTCAATCCGTCACCGGAAAGTATTAATTGATCTAGTGAAGGAAGGTGGTTGGATTGATGAACGTCGGTTTGGTTTACAAGTCGTGGGAAATTCTTTTAGAGACATCAAGGGGATGATTAGCCTGGGGCCACTCGGATTAAGAATGCTGGCTCGCGGTAAGTTTCCTTTGGGGTTTGAGCCGTCTGCTGGGGCTGAGGTAGTGCGATCGCTCATTGAATCTGTCCAAAGCCTTGAGTCTTAATCATATTGAATCACGATTGAAGTAAAAACAATGAATCCTGAAACAACTTCCCCAGAACAATCACCCGTAGAAACACCCGCAGAAAATTACAACCAACCAGAGCCTGCTTTCGGCTGGACGCTCTACTCCGAGCAAATCAACGGACGATTCGCAATGGTAGGGTTTGTTGCTTTATTGGTACTGGAGTTTTTCACCCATCAGGATTTTTTTACCTGGCTGGGTTTGCGCTAATCCGCACTTAAAGACATGGATTGGTTAACCGCCAATTCCATTCGTAGGGGCGTGGATTTGTGAGTTGCTAATTCCATCCGTAGGGGCATGGTATAAACACGCCCCTACGCATCTAGATTCTGCCTTAATATCTACCCAAATTAACTGGCTACACCTGAACCGGAGTGCTAAACCGGATTTTAAGATAATCATCCTCCATCTTTGCTCCAGCCGGTTGCAGGGCTGCCAAGGCTTGCGGTAACACCAAATTGCGGCGGTGATTGCCTATCGTAATGTTTAATTCATCGCCGGTTTTACTTAGTTGGATATTATCTTTGGCAATACCGGGCAAGTAAAGTTCTAAGCTGTAGTTATTTTGGTCTTGCACAACCCTCAGAGTGGTTTCCTTGTAATACACCTGAGTGGGATCTTCATCTTTATAGAGCGTTTCCTTTAACCGTTCTAAAGCCTCTAACCCACACATTTCTTCTGAGTAAAGCGGAACTTCCTTTACTGGTAAGGGATGGAAGTTTTCGTGAATTTCCTGCCGATATTGCTGCTGGCTTTCTTTCCAACGTTGAAAGAAAGGGTCGGTCACTTGATCGGGGATAATCCGATTTGCCACCACTAAATCCGTAGCAACATTGTATAAACTTAAATAAGCATGGGCGCGGAGAGACTCTTTAATCACCATTTTTTCGGGATTGGTGACGAGGCGCACCGAAGTCTGAGTATTGTCACTCAATACTTTTTCTAAAGCTTCAATCTGCTCGTAGAATTCAAAGGGAGCGTCCATTACCTCTTTATCGGGCAAGGAAAAACCGGCAATTGGTCTGAAGATCGGTTCAACTAGAGGTCTGAGCGCTACTGATATCCCCTGTAACGGCTTGTAAAAACGTCTCATATACCAGCCGCCGACTTCCGGTAGACTGAGCAATCTTAGAGCCGTACCAGTAGGAGCTGAGTCAATAATTAAAACGTCAAACTCGCCTTCATCGTAGTGGCGCTTCATGCGTACCAAACCGAAAATTTCATCCATGCCGGGAAGAATTGCTAATTCTTCCGCTTGTACGCCTTCCAAGCCTCTTGCCTGCAAAACTTGGGTAATATAACGCTTAACTGCGCCCCAGTTGCCTTCTAATTCCATCAGAGCATCTAATTCAGCCCCCCACAAGTTTGGACGAACCTGTCGCGGATCGTGCCCCAGTTCCAAGTCAAAACTGTCGGCGAGAGAGTGAGCGGGATCGGTACTTAAAACAAGGGTTTTGTAACCGAGTTCGGCACAACGCAAGCCAGTAGCGGCGGCTACAGAAGTTTTGCCAACGCCACCCTTGCCGGTCATCAAAATTACGCGCATGAATGCTTTTTTCCTATCTGAGAATTGTTTACGTTACTTATTATTTTTTCCCTGTTTTAAGGGTAACAAATGTTGTTTCAACACATCAAAACGCGAACATTTCCAGTAGTCGATATGGGAAGCAATCATTCCATCAGTGTTGAGTTTCAACTCACTCCAGCCTGGGATGGTGATACGAGGTTTCCACGGCAGAGGGGTATTCCAGCTCAAAGTCCACTCAAGTTGGATTGTATCTCCGGATTTGCGAATGTCATGTAAATCCATCTTGACGTTCATAAACCAGGTTTTGATAAAGCCAATCATGAGTTTGTAACGCTCAAGACCATTAAATTTGTTCAGCGGATCTTTGAAAAAAACGTCTTCTACATAGATGCTGTAGGTTTGGTTTTCTGGAAATCTTTGGTAGTCGTCTTTGAGGATTTGAATGATGTCCATAAGACTTAGAGGGTGACAAGAAGCTACGGTTCGATTTCAGTCCAGAGGCGTTCTAACTGACGCCGCCATGCTGCCAGCACTTCTTCACGAGCCTCTGGAGGCAGATCCAAATCGCCCATGAGACCTTCTTCGTAGAATCGATCGAGGGTTTGGAGTGTGGCTTCGAGGGATTGTCCTTGCTGCTTGGCAGCAAGGATAATTTGACTAATTCGACTTTCAACGAGCTGATTAAAGCAGTCAGATAAACCTGTCTGATGCAGAGAAATGAGTCGCGCGATCGCTCCTGAAAAATCCTCTACATTTAAAGTCTCAAGATTGTGCTGAAATACACCCCATAGCACTCCCTGATTCAGGGCGTAACGAGTCTCCTGAGTGTCATCAAAGTTGGCTTCCAGCAGCTGTTCTACAAACGGTTGCGCTTCTTGAGCGGGTGCAATCGGTAAGAGAACTCGCAGCCAAGAACTGTCATCGGAAAGCAGCACCAACAGACGCATCTGAGTCGTTTCTACTTGCCACAAGCCGGGGGCAGTTGCTTCAATCGCTGCGGCATCAAATAGTTCTGTAAGGGTTTTGGTAATGTCTTCAGGTTTCATAATTTCCAAATAATAAACCCCCAGCCTTAGCCGGGGGAAACTTCAAAAGACAGAAGATTGAGGACAGAAGGAGGAATTTATTCCTCATCCTTCATCTTTTCAAGAGAGCCATTCCTCAACAGCGTCTTCTTTGGTGTTGGTATTGCGCGATGGCGTTTCGCGGTTAAACTTCATGTGAATCGAGCGAGTTTGCTCGCCATCAGCTGCCACTGCCATAATTGGGTAGTCAATCAGACCATCCTGGAAGGACATCTGGAAGCGGAAGGTGCCATCTGGATTCAGCTTGATGGGACGACCGCCAATTGTGACTGTAGCATCTGGCTCGGTAGCACCGTAAACAATGAGTTCCGCATCGGCAACCAGCCAGAACTGGCGAGGACGCATCGGGATGCCGGAACCTGAGAAGCCAGCGCCGGACATTCCCACACCAGACATGGTAAGACCAGATACGGTAGGAACTGCCCACATCCCAACGCCAGAGGGGAAGACGTAGGAACTCAGAGCTTGTTCGGCAAGGGACACTGACTGCATCGAACCAGGTACTTGCTGCATGGAGCCAAACAACGAACCGGCTACCCGTTGAGCTTCGACAGTCTGAGCCATGCCGAAGATTTCGTCGTAAATAGGATTGCCACCTGTGGCTACACTACCGTAGCCAGCCATTGCCATTTTCTTGGCAGGGGGAACCAGTTCGAGGAAAGTCTTGCCGCGTAGGTCTTCTTCCCAAGCAACGGTGATGAATTGGTCTTCAATCCAATCTGAAGGATAAACGGGAGGAACGCGGACGGGAGCGGAACGAGCTAAGACGAGCCAGCGACCATCAGCACAACGGTAGCCGATGTCTACAGCATAGTCGCGATCGCTCACGGGCATCGGCAAATACCATTCCCGCGCTAGCTCATCGCAAGGATATTCCTGAATGCTGTGAGGGCTTTGATATTCTAGATTTACGTCGGTGACATCGTAGAGTCGCAGCGCGAGTTGTTGTCCTCCCTGACGGCGTAAATCTTCTTTATGATCGTTGGGGATATCCCAGTAGGTGTATGCCCATTGGGGGTCGCGAGGCATCAGGACAACCCGGCTTTCACCGTAGCCACCCGGAAGATCCCCTAGACCTTCATCTACGGATGCAAGGGTTCCACCTGTGCGATCTTCCTGACCCAGTTCAAATTTTGCTGCTTCCACTTCTTCTTGCGCCTCCACTATACGAGTTGAACCGAGAGAAATCTTGGTGCGTTGAACTTCTTTAATTGCTGTTAGCAGTTGCTCTTTACGCATTCTGCTGTATCGAGAGATGCTGCATTCGCTAGCAACTTTACGGAGTTGCCTTAATGTCATCTCTTCCAATGGTGGGCGTTCTTTTGCCATAACAAATAGTCTCCGGTAGTTTGGGCGGCAGTTAGGTTACTTCTCTAAAGACTGACTAGCAAAGCAGCACAAAATGCTATTTCGCATCTCTTCAACTTCGGAAAGTTGTGCCATGTTATCCCCTTTCTGAAATCCGTAACGTCTCAATGGTTAGCTGCGGTCTTGAATGAGCCGGTGTCAGTCTTGAATAGGGGCTGCTTTTGTGACGCCAAGAAGACTGACTGGCTTTCTTGGCTGGATTGAGAATCTAACTGAGCGCCCAGGATTTTAGAAATTTGCTGATTAGAGCATTTCTTTGGGATCGCGGGATCGCTTTGTTAATTTCATGTTGCAGAAAAATACCGGGTTAGGTCAAGAGGTGTTTCAGCCGATTATAGGTATATCTACGAAGTTATAAGGGACTTGGGGATCGAATTGTCATGATATTTTGACATTGCAAACGGATTGGGATCGCCGTAACTTGTCAATTTGTGGGAAGCGTTCCCATGCAAATCTACAATGTCAGAGAATCTTGACAAAATAAGCGAAACCCAGTCACTTTTTTGGGGCAATCGTTTTTGGGGCAATCGTTGAAATCTGTCCTTGCCCCAATCCTTCCCCAATCATTAGAGGCAAAGAGAGATTGGTCTCATTCTTAAGCTCCCCTGCCTTGGGAACGCTTTCTTCAGAGGCTCAACTTTTGGTAATCGGCAAGAAAGCTAGATTAATGAGGCAGAAACGAGAACTCCTGTATTGGCGTTTTCGGATTAACCATATACAAGCAGCCAAACCGGAATCATCAACAGTAGCAGTCCGATACTTAGGACAATACTGCTGGCGGCTAAATCTGGGTCGAGATCGTACTCCTCCGCCAGGATCAAACTCGCAAAGGCAGTGGGCACACCTGCCATGAGAACCATTGCCAAGCGGGCATCGCCCGATAAACCAATTAGGGTAGCTGCAATACCCACCAGTCCTGGCATCACCACAACTTTCACCAGGGCAGGGAGTAAGGCAACCCGAAAACTCTTCCATCCTTGCAGCTGAGCGAGCCGTATCCCCATTAGCACAAAGGAGCTAGCAATGACAAACCCTACAGAAGCTTGCAGTCCTGATTCTAGTAGAGTCGGCAGTTCAACCGAGCGAGTGAGGTATCCGAAACTAAATGTCCACAAGGCAGGAACGGTCAAGATATCTCGAAGTTGAATCCACCAATGATTTCGCTTTGCGGGTCGCCCAAAGTAGCTGGCGATAAAGACACCAATTCCATAGGTACCAATGATGTTATTCGTGACGCTGTAGAAGACGGCTAGACCCACAGCTTGAGCGCTAATCAAAGAAGGAGCGATCGCTAACCCCACAAAACCTGTATTGCCCAGCATGGCAGACAGGATGAAACTTCCGTAGCGAGGGCGGTCTAAAAAAGGCAGAAAAGAAGATTTTTTACTGTCGCCATTTTCACGGCTGAAGCGTTTCCAGACCTGCAAACTTAGCCATGCAAAAGTAAAACCGACCGCCAAAGCTCCTATGGCAATTAGCGGCACTACTCCAGCATTTTCCGATAAGTTTGCCTGACGAGCCAGCGTCAGAATTTGTAGCGGCACCCCAACCCAATAAAGACCGCGACCCAGCAACCTGGGTAAGGAACTGGGGATAAACCTAAAGAGTATGAAACCGAGTACCGTCCACAGGATGATGGGGGTATAGGCATGAAATAAGGTTTCGGTCATTCGTTATTAGCCACTGGTTATCAGCCACGGTCAAGCGTTAACAATCGGTCGCCTAATGACGAGCCGACTCATGACTAATCCCCAATGACTACCTCAGAACCTTCATGTCCTGGATCAGCCACTGACCATCTTTGCGTACCAGGTCATAACGCACGCGCAGGCTTTCATCATAGGAAGAAGCTTGATTGAGCTTACCTGCTTTATAGAAATCTGCGGCTTCATTCACCTGTGCATCCACTTTGGCGCGATCGGGATTGCGATCGCTCATTTCAACAGATTTTACCTCGACCTTGTGCCTGTACTTCCAGTACGAGTTACTGTTCTTTGTGCTTTGAGAACGTTTTTGCCAACGAGATAAAGCGGGATCGGCAAGGATTTGCTGTAATTTTTCGACGGTATGCTCTTCACCCAAGGCATCGGCTTTACTAGCAAGCCAAATCTGAACCAATTGTCGAGCCGTCTCCTGGGTTAGAGGGCCAGATGGACTCAGTAGTTTACTGCCTGGTTCGGGAATGGGTACTGGAGGAGCAGCTAGCTGTACCATTGGTTGCTCTCCTTCTAAGAGCGGGCCTGAGAAACTTCTCTGGAGCCAACTGAAAGCAGCGGTCGCTAGCATTAGCAAGACTCCTAAACTGAGAATCCCGGCAAGTCCCAGTAAAAGAAGCCGTCCGGTTTTTGCCGACCGCAAGGAAGCTGCGGAACGTTGAAGACGACCACCTGAACGACGACCTGATACATCTCCCCCTGTGGGGGATGCCTTGGACACAGAATCTGGTCTCCGCAACCGACTTGCGATTGTTGCTCGTGGTTGTTCATTTTGTTCCGGTAAATTCCCTCGGCGGCGCTGACGCTTCGAGGCAGCATCCCCAGCCAAGCCCGGATCGTTTCCTTCTGGTTCTGGAGACCGAGAAACTCGTTCTGCCGCCGGTAAATTCGATCCTCCCCCTGTTTGCGGGCGATCGATTGTAGCGGTCATTGTCGCCGTTCGATGAGCCGCACCAGATTGCTGTTCCACCAATTGTTGAAGGCGATCGCGCGAGGAACTTTCTTCAGCATTGGGACGCAAGGGCGCGTTGCTTGATGCCGCATCGCTCATCCTGCCCCCATTTTCTCCACTGCCGTTCCGCCCACTGGAGCGAGATACCACACTCTCCGGCCTGCGAAATCCTGGGGAGTCACTTGTCCCTCGCGAGACGGGAGTCGCAGCATAAGATACTTGCTGAGTCGGCAATACCGCCCACTCATTGGTTGTATCTTCCTCTACTGGCAATTCTTCTAAGTAAGCCTGAACCTGGTCATCGGCAAAGTAATCTTTTAAAGAAGCTCGCACCGATGCCAAATCTCGGAAGTGGGGAAACACTTCTGCTTGCAACCAACGCTCCCCGTACAAACACAACCCAGGTAACAAGTCTGGGGCACCCTGAGAATGTTCTCGAATGAAGGCGAGGGGTTCGTACTCTTGGCTGAGTTCCAAGGCGCGACTGGCTTCTTCCGTCTGACCGAGAAGGAGAGCGCACACCGCCTGTTCCAAATGCACATCCTGACGCTTGCCTAAGCGCATCAGCATCTGCTTAGCTTGTCTAATTAGACCCGGCTGTCGTTGGGCAAACCCCCGACCTAGTAAAGCATAAACCGCTAAATAGGTAGCCACTGCCGAGGGACGACGCGCTTCTGCTTCAAAGAGATTCTGCTGTTCGGCGGAGGTCAAGTAGCTCCGCAGCTGCTGAATGAAGCGGAGAAAGTCATCAATGTTCAATCCCGATTGATCGTCTCCAGTGCCATCAATGCCGCCGCGTTCTTGCAACATTTCTTGCAAATGCTGCAATCCTTTACGGCGTTCGGTTACTTTGTCTTCACTACTTGCGAGTAATTCCAAAATTCGGTACGGGCGAAGCTTGTAAAGATCCGCCTGAATTTCACCCCGCAGGCTGGCAAATATCCCTTCTCGCAATAGTAATTCTTGACCCGTCTCTAGGGAGGTGGCGGCGTTTTCATATTGACCTTGCTGCCATTGCTCTCGGCCTAGTTCCAGACACGCCAATGCCAGCGTCAACACAATATCTGGTTGCACTAGCTGAGGGTTGCCCAAACGACCCTTTTCGATACTGGTGCTAGCACGGCTGAGGAAGGGACGTCCCAGCTTCAGCACCAGTTCGTATTCTCCTAGCTCCTGTAAGATCAGCAATGCCCCAACGAATTGCTCATCTTGAATTTCGATGCTGGGCGTATAAGGGTCAAGGTCGGCGTCTGCTGTACCGTTTCCTTCCTGACGAGTTGCTGTTCCTGATTCTGAATCCAGGTCGTATGTTTTTGTCAGAAATGTAGCGTCGTAAGCGGAACGCTGTTCTGGATCGCACAGAATCGCGTAAGCTTCGTCTAGCAGTTGTTTTCGGGCGG
The DNA here is from genome assembly GCF_039961875.1 of Trichocoleus sp. ST-U2. Taxonomy (NCBI): domain Bacteria; kingdom Bacillati; phylum Cyanobacteriota; class Cyanophyceae; order Leptolyngbyales; family Trichocoleusaceae; genus Trichocoleus; species Trichocoleus sp. ST-U2. The sequence goes on from NZ_JAMPJY010000005.1 coordinate 202,681, forward strand.
CGATCGTGATTTCCGAATACTCTCGTCGAGGAAGTTGCAGAGCGCGATCGCGATACGCTTGCTGCAACTGCTCAGCCGTAGCCTGAATCGGCAGGCCCAGAATCCGGTAGTAATCGAGCGGAATTCTCACAGTCTACTTCCTCAGCCCCAGGCAACTAAATTAATCTGTATCTGTACGAGCGAACATAAACGATAGAATAGGTGCGATAATTATACCCCCTAGCTTCTATAGTAGAAGCTTATCTTGGTAGATAAAAACCGCCGTTCAACCAATCACGTCAAGTTTATCCCTTAAATCAATGGTTCAGGAACGCATTTTACCCGTCTTTCACGCCGATCAAACCCAAATCACCAAAGAAGAAGGATTGATCCTTTACGAGGACATGGTCTTGGGGCGGTTTTTTGAAGATAAGTGCGCCGAGATGTACTACCGGGGCAAAATGTTTGGTTTTGTCCACCTATATAACGGTCAAGAGGCTGTGTCAACTGGCGTCATCAAGGCAATGCGCCAAGATGAGGATTATGTTTCCAGCACCTACCGCGACCACGTTCATGCTCTGAGTGCTGGGGTGCCTGCAAAAGAGGTAATGGCTGAGTTGTTTGGTAAGGCAACCGGCTGTAGTAAAGGGCGCGGCGGCTCGATGCATATGTTTTCCTCGGAGCATAAACTGCTGGGAGGTTATGCTTTTGTGGCTGAAGGGATTCCTGTTGCTACGGGTGCGGCTTTTGCCAGTAAGTACCGCCGCGAAGCCTTGGGAGATGCCGGTTCCGATCAAGTAACCGCCTGCTTTTTTGGCGACGGTGCAGCGAATAACGGTCAATTTTTTGAATGCTTGAACATGGCGGCGCTGTGGAAACTGCCAATTTTGTATGTTGTGGAAAACAACAAGTGGGCAATTGGTATGGCGCACGAACGGGCAACTTCTGTACCAGAAATTTTCAAGAAAGCCCATGCCTTTGGTATGGCAGGTGTTGAGGTTGATGGGATGGACGTGTTAGCAGTTCGTGCAGTCGCCCAGGAAGCGATCGCGCGTGCCCGTGCGGGTGAAGGGCCAACCTTGATTGAAGCCCTAACCTATCGCTTCCGAGGTCACTCTCTCGCTGACCCTGACGAACTTCGTTCTAAAAATGAGAAGGAATATTGGTTCGCCCGCGATCCAATCAAAAAGTTGGCTGCTCATCTTGTAGAACACAATCTGGTAGACCAAGAAGAACTTAAGGAAATTGACCGGAAAATCCAAGCCGTCATCGACGATGCGGTGAAGTTTGCCGAGGAAAGCCCAGAACCCGATCCTAGCGAACTGTACCGTTATATTTTTGCCGGTGATGATTAACAGTTAGCGTTAATAACGGTAGTCAAATATAGGGTAGGCAATGCCTACTCTATTTTTTTAGATGCGCTTTAAAACTCCTTAAAATTGACACAATTTTATATCCGTTAAAGTTACAAGCACATTTACCGCATAAGTAGCGGGGAAATATCGATACAATAACCCTGTGCCGTTCGTGCAAGGGTTCCATGTCTACAATCTCATCCGCTCCGTTTACCCCCGAAGAAATTGCCGCAGAAGGTATAAAACCAGAAGAATACGAAGACATTGTCCAACGGCTAGGGCGTCATCCGAATAAAGCTGAGCTAGGGATGTTTGGCGTCATGTGGTCGGAGCATTGCTGCTACAAGAACTCACGACCATTACTCAAGCAGTTTCCGACTGACGGCGATCGCATTCTCGTCGGGCCAGGAGAAAATGCTGGTGTTGTAGACTTGGGCGACGGACTGCAACTCGCATTTAAAATCGAATCTCACAATCACCCCTCAGCAGTTGAACCGTTTCAAGGGGCTGCAACGGGAGTCGGCGGGATTCTCCGGGATATCTTTACAATGGGTGCGCGTCCCATCGCCTTGTTAAACTCCCTCCGCTTTGGTTCTCTCGAAGATGCCAAGACGCGGCGACTGTTCAATGGTGTGGTGTCGGGAATCTCCCATTATGGCAATTGTGTGGGAGTCCCTACTGTGGGCGGTGAAGTTTATTTTGATCCAGCTTATTCTGGCAATCCCCTAGTGAATGTAATGGCACTAGGATTGATGGAAACTCCGGAAATTGTCACCTCTGGAGCCGTAGGGATTGGAAATCCAGTGCTGTATGTGGGTTCTACGACTGGGCGAGATGGCATGGGCGGGGCGAGTTTTGCGAGTGCAGAACTCAGTGATGAGTCGATGGATGACCGTCCAGCGGTACAAGTGGGCGACCCTTTCCTAGAAAAATCTCTCATTGAAGCTTGCTTAGAAGCATTTAAAACGGGTGCTGTTGCTGCCGCGCAGGATATGGGTGCAGCAGGCATTACCTGTTCCACGTCAGAAATGGCAGCTAAAGGTGGCGTTGGGATTGAACTGGATCTAGACAAAATTCCCGTGCGGGAAACGGGAATGGTGCCTTATGAATATTTACTCTCTGAATCTCAGGAACGGATGCTGTTTGTTGCTTACAAAGGGCGCGAACAGGAGTTAATTGATATTTTCCACCGCTGGGGTCTACAAGCTGTCGTTGCAGGCACCGTCATTGAGCAGCCGATTGTGCGGATTTTGTTCCAAGGCGGCGTGGCGGCAGAAATTCCAGCAACGGCTTTGGCGGATAATACGCCCATTTATCACCGAGAATTGTTGACTGAAGCGCCAGAGTATGCGCGTGTAGCTTGGGAATGGACAAGCGATCGCCTTCCGACTTGTACCAGCGCAGGCATTGAAATTCAAGGTCGTTCTCTCACCTGGAATGAGATTCTCTTGAGTCTGTTAGATACTCCCACAATTGCCTCTAAGCGTTGGGTTTATCGTCAGTACGACCATCAGGTGCAAAACAATACTGTGATTGTTCCAGGCGGGGCAGATGCAGCAGTGGTGCGGGTGCGTCCGCTGGAACCCTCGCCAAATTACTCGATTAACCAGGGGGACAATAAAGGGGTTGCTGCCACTGTCGATTGCAATGCTCGTTACGTCTATCTTGACCCTTATGAAGGAGCCAAGGCAGTCGTCGCAGAAGCGGCTCGTAATCTTAGTTGTGTGGGAGCCGAACCTTTAGCGGTAACGGATAACCTAAATTTTGGGAGTCCAGAAAAGCCGGTGGGTTATTGGCAACTGGCAAATGCTTGTCGGGGAATCGCGGAAGCTTGTCGGGAATTGGGAACGCCGGTGACTGGCGGCAACGTGTCTCTCTACAATGAAACCCTGGACGCTGACGGGAATCCCCAGCCAATTTATCCAACGCCCGTGGTGGGGATGGTGGGGTTAATTCCTGACATCACGCGAGTTTGCAGCCAAGCTTGGCAAGCCGAGGGAGATTTAATTTATTTATTGGGAAAACGTTTGGATTCCTCAGAGGGAGTCACGTTAGGTGCCTCCGAGTATTTGTCAGTCATTCATGACATTGTCGCCGGTAAACCGCCCACCGTAGATTTTGATTTGGAACGTCGGGTACAAGCTGCTTGTCGGGAGGGAATTCGTCAAGGTTGGATTCGCTCAGCTCACGATTGTGCTGAGGGAGGAGTTGCGATCGCTCTCTCGGAAGCTTGCATCGCTAGCAATTTGGGAGCCGAAATTCACTGGAAACTTCCTCCAGAACCCTCTGTACGCTGGGATTCTATCCTTTTTGGTGAAGGGGGAGCGCGAATTTTAGTTTCTGTCGTGCAAGAACATCAAGAAATTTGGGAATCCTATTTAAAGGAGCAACTGGAAAATTGCTGGGAACAAATGGGTCGCGTCGGAAAACCGGACAGCGAGTTACGGGTTTTTACCACTCAAAGCCAAACTTTGATTGACGTTAGCATTAAGAAAATGGGCGATGCTTATCACAATGCTATCCAACGCCGTTTAACCGTTTAGTCAACCTTCCCCAATTTACTTCCAGAAATCGCTGACCCAGACAGAGCTAAATTCCTGGTCTATGTCTTCGGCTAGCGACATTAACGCTTTGTTATGAGATTATTAAGAATTACTAAGCCTGGTTAGTTTTTCTCTGCCTCAACAAGTAGGAGCCAAGTTCTCAAATGATTCCCAACCATCCCTTTGCAAGTGATGAGTCTCCAGCTGAGTCTAACCACTTGAACGATCAGCGACCTGATAAGCCAGAGGAAGCCTGTGGCGTTTTTGGGGTTTATGCACCAGATGAAGATGTCGCCAAACTGACCTATTTTGGTTTGTATGCGTTACAGCACCGGGGTCAGGAATCTGCTGGTATTGCCGCTTTTGACGGTAAGCAGGTTCATTTACACAAAGAGATGGGCTTAGTTTCCCAAGTCTTCAACGAATCCATTTTGAACCAGCTACCGGGGAACTTGGCAGTTGGTCATACCCGTTACTCCACGACGGGTTCCAGCCGCGTTGTTAATGCTCAGCCAGCAGTTGTAGAGACTCGGTTAGGAACCCTTGCTCTAACACACAATGGGAATTTAGTCAATACTGGGAAACTGCGGGAAGAGTTGTTGCGACGCGACTGTAACTTAGTCACGACGACGGATTCTGAGATGATTGCCTTTGCGATCGCAGAAGAAATTAACGCAGGCAAAGACTGGTTAGAAGGAGCGATCCGAGCCTTTCGGCAATGCGAAGGAGCCTTTAGTCTGGCAATCGGAACGCCAGACGGCTTGATGGGTGCCCGCGACTCCAACGGTATTCGTCCCTTAGTGATTGGCATTTTAAACACAAACCCTCAGCGATATGTCCTCGCATCAGAAACTTGTGGCTTAGATATTATTGGGGCTGAGTACCTGCGGGATGTTGAACCGGGCGAGTTAGTTTGGATTACCGAAGAAGGTATGGCTTCCTTCTTCTGGGCAGAACAACCCAAGCGGAAACTATGCATCTTTGAAATGATTTACTTTGCTCGTCCGGATAGCGTCATGCATGACGAGAGTCTCTATAGCTACCGGCTGCGCTTAGGACGGCAACTCGCTCATGAATCTCCAGCGGATACCGATATCATTATTGGCGTGCCCGATTCCGGCATTCCCGCCGCGATTGGATTTTCCCAAGCATCCGGCATTCCTTACGCCGAGGGATTGATTAAAAATCGCTATGTTGGTCGCACTTTCATCCAGCCGACTCAGGCAATGCGAGAGTGTGGCATCAAGATGAAACTCAATCCTCTTAAAGATGTGCTGAGTGGGAAACGAGTCGTTATTGTTGACGACTCTATCGTGCGAGGAACGACTAGCCGCAAACTTGTCAAAGCCCTCCGAGATGCTGGTGCCACCGAGGTTCATATGCGAATTTCCTCTCCACCCGTAACTCATCCCTGCTTTTATGGTATTGACACGGATAGCCAAGATCAGTTGATTGCGGCAACAAAGTCAGTCGAAGAAATTGCCGAACAAATAGGTGTAGACTCGCTAGCTTATCTCAGCCGCGAGGGAATGTTAAAAACTACCGGCGAAGATCCCAACAATTTTTGTTCTGCTTGTTTTACGGGTGACTATCCCATTTCAATTCCAGAGCAAGTTAAGCGTTCTAAGCTGATGTTGGAAAAAGCAGCCACCTGTTAGCTTTTTGTCAGTGGTTAAATAAGTTTGAAAAACTTACACGGGAAAGAGGTCAAAACTTCATTCCCGTGTAAGTTTTTCACTTCATGTTTGCTTTGCGTATTTATGCCGGAGAGTGTCAAGAAGATGGGAGAACTGAATAAAACTCTGTCATTTTGAAGTTTGGGCGATTGTCAAACCAACATTGACAATGTTGGGTGGTTTCGCTCCTGCTCTACCCATCCTAAAAATTAATGAAGTCTCTCTAATTAATCCCCTGGCTTCACCGGCTGCATTGGCCCCAAGTAGTTTGTCAAATAGGGTGAAAAAACTTCATAAATCAGCGTCAGCGGACGCCCATGATGCCAAAATAGGTAGTGACGCCCCCAGAATGGTCCTGTTTGTCCAAAGGCAGATTCTAAAGCATCGGACTGACCGTAGTAAATTCCCTGGACATCCCGATATAACTCGGTACGCAGGCGAGCCAAACTTGCCCAAATTGGCAAGGAACGGTTTTGTAAATACTCATCTACATGGCTGGCTTCCCACCAGGAAGTCGCGTAAGCCAGCCGCTGACCGGAGGTAGTACGCAGCCATACCTGTCGTCGCAACCTAGGTCCTGGTACAGCCTGGATTTGATTGGGTGCTGCATCAGCATCCATGCCAACAGGCGACATATCAATGACATCTACTTCTGTTGGTTCACCCGTCAAAAGTTGCAGGTGGCGCGTCGGGGAGCCATCTCCCAGTAAAAGCATCTGCCATGCTGGTGCTAGCTGTGTGTGAGGCAGTCCTTGCTGCACCACTTCTTCGCCTCCCTGCCAAAGCGGGCTGAGAGCATACCAATTTCTTGGTAGGCTAATGCTGTTTGTAGGTATAACAGTTGAAGTCAAAGCTCTTTACAAAACTTCATTTTCTTATATAAAATCATAAACAATTTCTTGCCGGAAACCTATTCCAGCAAAAAAAATTGAGTGGTGAGTTTAGTTCTTTTGCAATTTCAGTTCTCAGTGCATACTATGCGTTGATGCGCTTGCAGCACTGAGAACTGAAAAAGTAATGCGGATGGCGAGACTCGAACTCGCAAGGCAAAGCCACACGCCCCTCAAACGTGCGCGTATACCAATTCCGCCACATCCGCTTGCATATATACCAATTGTATCATCTTTGAGGCAATTTCGTTCTCTTTGGAAGAAACAAGACTTTCAATCAGTATCAATAACTGTTCTAATGCGAGGTGATGCGATCTATATATTGTACTGATGCTGAAGGCAACATCCTGAAATAATAATGATTGTTCCTTGCGCTACCCCATTTCTCTAAAAACTAGAAGATGCGTTTTTCAAAGATTTTAATTGCTAACCGAGGGGAAATTGCTCTCCGCATTCTCCGTACCTGCGAAGAAATGGGGATTGCGACTGTTGCAGTTCACTCGACGATCGATCGACACGCCCTTCATGTGCAACTGGCTGACGAAGCCGTTTGCATTGGTGAACCCCCCAGTATCAAAAGTTATCTGAATATTCCCAATATTATTGCGGCAGCTTTGACGCGCAACGCGATCGCTATTCATCCGGGCTATGGTTTTTTAGCAGAAAATGCCCGATTTGCGGAAATCTGCGCGGATCACCAGATTTCTTTCATTGGTCCAACGCCGGAAGCGATTCGGGCAATGGGAGACAAATCCACCGCAAAAGAAACGATGCAACGGGCGGGGGTGCCTACAGTGCCGGGAAGTGACGGGATATTAATGTCCGATCGGGAAGCATTAGCGATCGCGGATGAAATCGGCTATCCTGTCATGATCAAAGCCACCGCCGGAGGTGGAGGGCGAGGAATGCGTTTGGTGCGGGAAGAAAGCGAACTCGTCAAGCTCTTCCAAGCTGCACAGGGAGAAGCAGAAGCTGCATTTGGCAATCCAGGCGTCTATCTGGAAAAATTTATTGAACGTCCCCGTCACATCGAATTTCAAATCTTAGCCGATAGCTACGGCAACGTAATTCACCTGGGTGAACGCGATTGCTCTATCCAACGGCGTCATCAAAAGTTACTAGAAGAAGCCCCTAGTCCAGTTCTCAGTTCAGAACTGCGCCAAAAAATGGGCACTGCCGCTGTCATGGCTGCTAAGTCTATCAACTACACGGGTGCCGGGACTGTTGAGTTTCTGCTTGCACCCTCTGGGGAATTTTATTTCATGGAAATGAATACTCGGATTCAAGTCGAACACCCGGTGACAGAAATGATCACTGGGTTAGACTTGATTGCCGAGCAAATCCGCATTGCTCAAGGGGAGAAATTGTCGCTGACTCAAGATCGAATCGTTCTCCGAGGCCATGCCATTGAATGTCGAATCAATGCGGAAGACCCCGACCACAACTTCCGTCCTCATCCGGGGCGGATCAGCGGCTATCTGCCTCCTGGTGGCTTTGGTGTTCGCATGGATTCTCATGTCTACACGGACTACGAAATCCCTGCTTACTATGACTCCCTGATTGGTAAGTTAATTGTTTGGGGTAGCGATCGCCCTACTGCAATTAAGCGTATGAAACGGGCATTGCGGGAGTGTGCCATCACGGGTTTGCCCACAACCATTGGCTTCCATCAAAAAATTATGGAGACACCGGAGTTTTTACAAGGCGAGGTTTATACCAATTTTGTTGAGAAGTTAATGCAGTCCCAGCAGTAAGTAAGGAGTGGGTAATCGGTAATTTTTTCCGTTACCCACTTTTACTAACCTCCGAAGCACCTTAATGAGTATGAGCAAACATCGTCAGCAGTCCTTGCTGACCCAAGAGAATCTCTCGCACTAGGCTAAAGATCCCTACCCAAACGATCGGGGTAATGTCCACACCACCGATAGGGGGCACAATTTTCCGCAATGGCACTAAAAAAGGTTCTGTAGGCCAAGCAATCAAGTTAAAGGGAAGCCGATTTAAGTCTATCTGGGGATACCAGGTAAGGACGATCCGAAAGATAAACAGCAAAGTCATCAAGCCCACAAGCGGGCCAAGAATCCAGCTAGCAAGCGAAACAGCGTCCATTGGTTCTTAATCAAGAATATTTCCGGGTGTCAAAACTTTAGCCGTGTCGCGTATTTGTCATGCAACTGACGCGGCAAGGCATTATAGTTAAAGTTTTGTAACCAAATCTCTCATTATTCTAACGCAGCGTGGCACTCAATCCTATTCAGCCAGACTGGTACAGGGGTATAAGAGACGTAAAAACAAAATGAAGCGAAAAATAGGCTTCTCAAGTTCATAACATATCGTTAAAATTGATCAAAAGAAATCGTTGTCAAAGCGAGCGAAAAAAATGACGCCTTCATTAGCGAATTTTCTCTATAGTCTGCTCTGGGGTGCTGTAATTGTTGTCATCCCAGCCACGGTGGCGCTGATTTTTATTAGTCAGAAGGATAAAATCCAACGTTCCTAGATTGTCGGAATAGCCGGAAACCTCAGTTTGTCGAGAGAGTAATTATTAAATTAGTTGCTCGCTCTAAAAAAACTGAGGTTTTATATGTTAAAGGGAGAAGAGCTGATGCGATGCAGCAAGCCAGTTTCTGCCCGCTCGTTCTCCTGCTGACCCAGGATACTTAGAATTAAAATTCCCAACCTGCGTACCAATTTCTGCGGTTAACTCGTTAACATAGATTTGTCTTGGGAAAACAGCAATGGTAAACTTCGGGCTTAACTCAGCCAGTCTTCTGGGTATTTTTCTGGCAGTGGCAGGGGCAGCACTGTACTTTCTGCGTACCGTGCGTCCAGAGCTAGCGCGAGATCACGATATCTTTTTTGCAGCGGTCGGTCTCTTGTGCGGCTTCATTCTTTTATTTCAAGGATGGCGACTCGATCCGATTTTGCAATTCGGTCAATTTCTGTTGACCGGCTCTGCTATCTTTTTTGCATTTGAAAGTATTCGGATGCGTGGAGTGGCGACGGAGGTTGCAAAGCGAAATACGCAAATTGTCGATGACGATCGTCCCGTAAGCCGCGTGTATCGAGCCGAGTTGGATCAACTCGAACCGATGGATGAGGAACCACCGAGACGCCGGATTCGGGGAACGCAAGAATCTCGCAATAGCCGAACGGTAGAGACTTACGACGATGAACCGCGTCGCCGTCCATCCAGTCGGAGTAACAGTAATCCTAGTAATAGTAATCCTGAAAGGCTGGGACAAGGAGACCGTCCTCGCAAGCGTCGTCCCCGTCCAACAGAAACTCGCCCAACCGAACAACCGGACGATTGGGAAGTCTCAGACACATGGGAGGAAAAACCGTCTCGCAGTAGCCGTCCCAGCTCGACTCGTCCACCCAGCCGAGATCCAGAGACTGCTGCCAAGCCAAGAAGAAGTCGTCCACCTAGGGGAGAATCATCGGAGCGATCGCCTAATCGAGAGAGCCGGGAAGATGTAGAAGCAACCCCAACCGACTATGTAGACTACAAACCCATAGACTACCCGGAAGACGAAGGCGGCAACTCCAGCAATTTTGACCAAGAATGAGTCTGGTAAGGGCGGTGTCTTCGTGTCTGCCCCGCGTTTCATGAGACGCATCTGGTTCATTGGGTCGGGTTACTTTTGCAAGCAACAATCCAACTTTGACATGAAAAGATTGACGTGCGGTCTGGGAATCCATACCTGGGTCAAATGGGGAATCTGGTTTAGCATGGCTGGGTTAGTCGTTGCCTGTACCCCAGTCAATCGCTCAACAGGACCAGTTGCCCTCAACAGTCGTTATACAGATGAGCAACCGGCTTTGGGCGGCAATGGTCGGTTGCTTGCCTTTGTTTCTAACCGCAATGGCAGCCGACAGATTTGGCTGTATGACTTGCAACAGCGGCAGTTTGTAGATGTACCGCGCTTGAACCGACAAGACGCGATCGCAGAAAATCCCAGTCTCAGTCAGAACGGTCGTTACATTGTCTACATTGCCAGCGACCAAGGACGCCCGGAAGTTGAACTTTACGATCGCAGCACCAAATCCTCACAAATTCTTACAATGGGCTATCGCGGTTGGGTGCGAAATCCTAGCATTAGTCCAGATGGTCGCTATATTGCCTTTGAAAGCAGCAGTCGCGGTCAGTGGGATGTAGAGGTCCTAGACCGGGGGCCTAATATTGAGTTAGATATCCCCGATGGCAGTCCATCTGCCTCTCCCTGAGCGTGAAACGTAACCTTTTTCTATCAGTATTTGTTACCTTAGCCAGTTTATTGAGTAGTTGTACTGGCTCAGGTCGTCTTATGAGTTTTCCCTTTGATTCAGCAGGGCGAAGTTTAAATAGCCCAGCTTCTGACATTAATCCTCAAATCGCCAGTCGGTACATTGTGCTAATTTCTGACCGGCGCAGCAGTCAGGATGTTTACCTTTTCGACACGGTGGATCGGCGTTTGATTGATTTGCCTGGATTAAACTCCCTGGATGCGATCGCATCTAACCCTGCTGTTTCCGCTGATGGTCGTTACATTGTCTTTGCTGCAAGTCGTCAGGGTCGGTCGGGAATCTACCTCTATGACCGGGAAACTCGCCAGTTAAGGAATCTCGCGGAAAACGTGCAAGCAGAAGTGCGAAATCCAACGATTAGCGCTGATGGCAGTACGATTGCCTTTGAATCTAGTGAAAATGGTCAGTGGGATATTGTAGTTAGCGATCGCTCTGGACAAACGCTGAATCTTCCAGCACCTCCTTGAGGGTAAAAGTGCTGAGTATTTGGGAAGGAATGCTTGGAAAAAGTAAATACCCGCTTATCTGAATACACAGCTTTGGCGAATCAGGGGATTTTTTTAGCCTATAAAGGCAGGCTTGATTCGTGTAGTCGCACTTCACAGCTACAGTCATCAGGTATTTAGGCGCAAGTGATATGAAATGGCTAATTAACTGGCGCTGGCTAACGATTTTATTCACAATGGGGATAACTGGTTGTCTTGATACCCAGCTCTTCAACCCGCCGCAAATACTGACTGGCGGTATCAACAGCCAGACCCCTGACGAATATCCCGCCTACAGCAGTGACGGTCGCTATCTCGCCTTTGCTTCTGACCGCAATAATAATCGAGACATTTTCCTTTACGACTTGCAGCAACGCCGTCTCGTCGATCTCCCCAATATCAATCGTCGGGACTCCAGACAGGATCAACCCGCTTTGAATGCTGATGGTCGATTTATTGCTTATGTTTCTAGCGAACGAGGCAAGACGGATATCTTTGTCTACGACCGTCAAACTCAACGCTCCGAATTGCTCACTAGCAGCATCCGAGGCTCGGTACGCCATCCCACTATTTCTGGTGATGGTCGCTACGTCGCGTTTGAAACTAGCCAGTTAGGCCAATGGCATATTGCAACTGTAGAAAGAGGAACTTCAGCAACAAATTCTGGCTCTTTACAACAGTAGAAGATCGATGAAATTGGCGAGTTCCTGCACGAGCGAGTCAGATGCTTCTTCTATGGAAAGAGCATTGCTTGAGAGCGATCGCTGCTAAATATGCTAGAACAGTCAAAAAAGCTTAAAAAATCAACATAATGAGTACCAAAGTTCTGCGTATTGCCACTTCGGGCATCATCGCAGCCGCCGCTGCCATTGGTGCTAATGCAATCGACGCAATTGCTCCCTTTAACTGGCAACAGTCAAATATCGCTGTTGCCCAAGATGCTGAAGAACAAACAAATATTCAGGTTTATAGACGCGCTAGTCCAGGAGTAGTCTCTATCCAGGCTGGTGACGGTAGCGGCAGTGGTAGCATCATTAGCCGAGACGGTCTGGTATTGACCAATGCTCACGTTGTGGCAAATGGTCGCCAAACTGTCACTGTTATTCTCTCAGATGGCAGAAGACTCCCAGCCGATATTGTTGCTTTTGCTAACAACAGTCTAGATTTAGCCGTCCTTAAAATTCGCGGACAGAACAATTTGCCTACTGTTGCGATCGCTCCTCCAAACTCCGTACAAGTCGGTCAGCGGGCGTTTGCGATTGGGAATCCTTTCGGTCGATTTCAGGGAACCTTCACTGTTGGCATTGTTAGTCGGATTGATCAACAGCGCGGTTTAATCCAAACCGATGCAGCCATCAACCCAGGCAATTCTGGTGGTCCTCTTCTCAATAGTCAGGGAGAATTAATTGGCGTCAATACTGCCATTTTTACCAACGGTCAGACTGCGGGAAACATTGGTATTGGATTTGCGATTTCTGTAGACCAGGTGCAACCGTTCTTAACAGCGGTGCGCCAAGGACGCGCCCCTACGACCGCTCAACGGCAACAACCCACTCCTGGTAGAAGGCAACCGCCTCAGCCCATTGCTTTGAATGGTACGGTGATTAACGCCACTCTCGGCAGTGGTGATAATGTTCTCCGAGCGGATAACAGCTATTTTGACCTTTACACCTTCCAGGGGAGAGCGGGTCAACAAGTCAGAATTGATATGGCTAGTCAGCAGATTGACTCCTACTTAATTCTGCTTGGCCCCAATGGCAATGAAGTTGCCCAAGACGATGATAGGGGCGGTAGGGGAAATGCCAGCCTTGTGGCGACACTGCCAGCAAGTGGCACTTATTTAATCATTGCTAATTCTTCTGAGGGAAGACAAGCGGGTGCTTACCGTCTTCGAGCAATGGCAACTGCTGGGAGCGATCGCTATCAAACTTCTCAAAATCGCTTGCTGATGCGGCAAGCGGGCGTTTTGGGTCGGGGTGCCAAGGTGCTTTCTGATGGCAGTTTGTTTCAGGAATATTCCTTTCAAGGTCGTGCCGGTCAGCCTCTGACAATCGCACTCGCCAGTCCTGATTTTGATACCTATCTGATTTTGGTCGATCAAAATGGTCGGAAGATTGCTGAGAATGATAACATCAGCCGCAGCAATCCCAATTCTCAGATGAGTGTGACTTTACCCCGAACAGGCGTTTATCGAGCGATCGCCACCGCCTCAAATCCGCGCGGTCGAGGTCGCTATCTCTTGACAATTCGTTAAGCACGAATCTGCACCGGCATCACTAAGTAAGTCATTTTTAGACCTCCTAGCGGTGTCAAAATCACCGGGCTATTCCCTGTATTCATTTGCATTTGAATCTCGGAGGATTGCAGCGCCTTCAGTCCATCTCTGAGATAAGTGATGTTGAAGGCAATCTCTAGATCCTTTCCCGATATCTGTGCAGGTAGAGATTCGCGTCCGCTACCAACATCCTGTGCTTCCACTGATAAGGCAATCTGCTGGTTAGTGCTGTCTATCGTGAATTTGACAATATTATTTTTTTGGTCAGCTAGCACGGCAATTCGTTCTAATGCATTGAGCAACTGACGCCGATCGATTGTCACCTGCCGCTCAAATTGTTGGGGAATCAACTGACGATAGGCGGGATATTGACCTTCTAGGGTGCGGCTAGTCAAACGTTGATCGACCAACTCAAATACGACCTGCCCTTGGTCAAGATGGAGAGCGATAGCTTCCGCTGACTGGCGCATTCCTAAAATTCGTTCCAGTTCTCGCAGTGCCCGTGCTGGAATTGTGACTTCTAACGGAGCTGTCTGACTAATCGTCTCAGAGGCTTCTTCATCCGTTTGACCTTGGTTAGTCGTTTCAACAACCGATAAACGATGACCATCTGTCGCGGCAAATTCAAGATATTCTGGTTTGACTGTTAAATGGATGCCCGTGAGAACCTGCTTCGTTTCATCGGGACTAGTGGCAAATAAGGAACCCCGCAAGCCATCAATTAATGCCGCAGCAGGCAATTGAGCAGCTTCGCCATTTTCTATTACTGGCAGTTCTGGAAATTCTTCTGCGGTCATACCCCGGACTTTATAACGCCCAGAGGCAGAAGTCAGCGTGGCAACAATTCCTTCACTTGTCCCTTCCTCCCCTTTATCCTCTAAAATAATTTCTCCGTCTGCTAGACGGGAAACAATATCGTTTAACAGCTTAGCGGGTAAAGTGAGAGAACCTTCCTCTTCCACTTGTGCTGGAAAGCTGGTCTGAATGCCAAGGCTGAGATCGAATGCCGTCAAACTGACGAGCTGAGTTTTTTTGTTAGCTTCCAGCTTGACATTTGCGAGGACAGGATGTGTCGGGCGCGATGGCACTGCTCGGCTGACGAGAGAAAGGTTGGTACTGAGATCGTTTTGGGTGCAAACCAGTTTCATAGATGTTCAACCTTGGAGTTGTTCAGCCAACCGACGCTCATAGCGCGGTACTTTTGGCACAGAAGGAGATCGTAGCACCCTTGTCCTCAGCAATCCAGATTAGCCTGCTTACCTGCTTCAGGCAAAACTGCTGGAGCTGTGGAAAATGTGGAAAATGTTGTCAAATGAATTTCCTGTGTATGTTTTAGCAGCTCTAATGAATTGTGGAAACCTTGTGGAAAAAAGAGTCACTTTTCCACAAGGTATTTATACTTGTCATTGTTTTCCACTGATGGCACAAAATTTTTCACGGCTTTACCACAAGCTTTTCCACAGAAAACCAGGAGTTTTCCACAACCCTTCTAAAGGTGAATCATTCTTTATAAGTACTTTCCGAAAACTTAAATTAACGGCTACTGGCTAGCTGTGAGAGGAGTATCAGGATTTATTTTGGCTTCTGCTAGCAAAATTGATGCGATCGCTAAGTTGGCGTAGCGTTCTAGCTACATCAGGATCGCTATCCTTTAATTGAGTAATTTTCTCGCAGCTATACATTACTGTGGTGTGATCTTTACCTCCAAATTCCTCACCAATCCTGGGTAAACTCAAATCTGTGTGCTGACGCATTAAATACATACCAATTTGTCGCGCCCAGCTAATTTCTCGACGGCGAGAATTACTTTTTAAATCTTCAATGCGAAGCTCAAAAGTTTCTGCGATCGCTATCATTACCGCTTCTGGAGAAACCGCTACTTTTTCCGCAGGTGGATTCAAAACTGGAGCAATATTTTCGACAGTCATCGACAAACCGGAAATTGAAATATAAGCCACAGCCCGAATTAAAGCGCCCTCCAATTCCCGAATATTTGAAGTATAGTTAGTCGCTATATATTCAATAACATCTCGCGGTAATCGCATATTTTCATATTCTGCCTTTTTTTGTAAAATTGCCATCCGTGTTTCTAAGTCTGGGCGCTGAATATCGGCAATTAATCCCATAGAAAAGCGGGAGCAAAGACGTTCTTGCAGGCGAGGAATCTGATTAGGAGGGCGGTCAGAAGCGATTACTACTTGCTTTCCAGCTTCATGTAAAGTATTAAAAGTATGAAAGAATTCTTCTTGAGTATATTCCTTTCCTTCTAAAAATTGAATATCATCCACCAACAGTACATCGGCAGCTCGATAATGTTCTCGAAACCGTTGCATACTATCTTTACGAATTGCTGCAATCAAGTCGTTTGTAAACTGCTCAGTAGAAACATAAAATATTTTTGAATCTGGGTGAATTTCCAAACGGTAATGCCCAATTGCTTGCATTAAGTGAGTTTTTCCTAGCCCAACACCCCCACACAAAAATAATGGATTAAACTCACGTCCTGGAGATTCTGCCACAGCTAAAGAAGCTGCATGAGCCATCCGATTATTAGAGCCGACAACAAAGCGTGAAAAAACGTATTTAGGATTTAATTCGGTTGGTCTGGGTCGCTGGTTAGGGGAAATTTCGGGGACACTCGTTTCTATAGGCAGCGACCAGGAAATTTCGGCATCATCAGCGCTAGAGATTTCATTTCCTTTGGCAACCGTGATGTGAATTTCCACCGGCTGTCCCAGAATATCTTGTACGACATCAGCAATTGTTTTGATGTAATATTTCTGCAACCAATTCCGGGCAAACGGGTTAGGCGTGCAAATCACCAAGCAGTTATTTTCCAGCTCTTGAGCGCTGGCAGTTTTGATCCACGTTTCAAAGGTAGGACGGCTCAGTTGTAGCTGTAGACGCTCTAGCACTTGGCTCCAGAGCTGTTCAAGAGAAATATCCACGCCTCACCTCTACGGCTTTGTGCAGAATAGTATTATCCATTCTTGTGAAGAGCGATCGCTCTTTTAAACCAGTCTCAACTATGGCTGAAATCCTGCCAATTACTCAACTGGGAAATCCCATCCTGCGCCAACAAGCTCAAATTATTGAAAATGTCCACTCTGGACAGATCCAAAAGCTGATTGATGACCTAATTACAACCGTTGTTCAAGCAAGCGGTGTTGGCATTGCAGCACCCCAGGTAGCTCAATCTTATCGCTTGTTCATCGTCGCATCTCGTCCGAATCCTCGGTATCCCACCGCTCCTGAGATGGAACCAACCGCCATAATAAATCCTCGCATCATTGCTCACTCTGATGAGGTGGTGAAAGGCTGGGAAGGGTGCCTCAGCATTCCAGGAATTCGAGGGTTGGTTCCCAGATATCAGGCGATTGATGTGGAATACACCAGTCGGGATGCTAAATTGCATCGTCAACAGTTCACAGATTTTGTCGCCCGAATTTTTCAACACGAATCCGATCACCTGGATGGCATCGTGTTTGTAGATCGTTTACAAAGCACGCAAGAGATGATGACCGAACAGGAATATCAGCAACGAATTGTTCAACAGCAGCACTGATATCCTAGATTGTTGACGATTGTTTGGTTTGACTGATTAGAAGCGTGAGCGATCGCTTCCACCCTGTCTACATACGCTCTAGCACGGAAATGCCAAGTAGGGATAATCCTAACTTCAAAGTTCGCGCTGTTAGATTGCACAAAACCAAACGAGATGTCCGCACTGGTTCCTCCGCTTTAAGCACCTGACACTGGTCATAGAACTGATTAAACTTTTGGCTCAGTTCAAATAAATATTGACAAAGGCGATTGGGTAGTAAATTTTGCTCAACGTCACTGAGAACTTCGCTTAGTTGTAGTAAATGCTTTGCTAACACCAATTCGGTTTCTTCCTGCAACAGAATTTTGGCATTCATTCCCAACTGCTCAAAGTCAATATCGCCTTTGCGGCTAATTCCCTGTACTCGTACATAGGCATAAAGCAGGTAAGGTGCGGTATTGCCTTGGAGAGACAACATCTTGTCATAGCTAAAGACGTAGTTGCTAGTGCGGTTTTGGCTCAGGTCGGCGTACTTAACCGCACTCATGCCAATCACTTTAGCAACATGGGTGATGAACTCTTCTGTTTCCTCGCGACCTTCTTCTTTGAGTCTGGTTTCTAAATCAGCACGGGCACGCGCGATCGCTTCATCCAGCAAATCCCGCAACCGTACCGCTTCTCCAAAACGAGTTTTTATTTTCTTTCCATCTTCCCCCAGCACCAACCCAAAGGGGACGTGTACCAACTCTAAATTTTCTGGAATCCAGCCAGCCCGTTGCGCTACCTGAAACACCTGAGTAAAGTGATTGGCTTGTCCAGCATCTGTAACGTAGATTATCCGCTCGGCTCGATCTTGTTCAATTCGGTAGCGTAAGGCTGCCAAATCAGTAGTGGCGTAGTTATAACCTCCATCAGACTTTTGGACAATCATGGGCAAAGGTTCACCTTCTTTGTTGGTAAACCCTTCCAGAAATACGCATTTAGCCCCATTGTTTTCCACTAGCAAGCCCATCTGGGCGAGGTCTTCCACCACTCCTGCTAGCAAAGGGTTATAGAAAGATTCACCTCGTTCTGTCAGATAGACATCAAGTCGCTCGTAGATAATCTGAAACTCGCGCCGAGACTGTTCGCACAACAGCTGCCATGCCCGCCGAGACTCTTCGTCACCCGCTTGCAACTTGACAACTTCTTGTCGGGCCGTTTGTTGAAACTTCTCATCCTCATCAAACCGCTGTTTTGCTTTGCGGTAGAAAGCCACTAAGTCGCCCAAATCTATCGCATTAGCAGTTGTCAAAGCTTCTGGACAAACTTCTCTCAAGTAGGCAATTAGCATTCCAAACTGGGTTCCCCAGTCGCCTACATGATTCAGGCGCAAAACATCGTGATTTTGAAATTCCAAAGTTCGGGCAATGCAATCTCCAATGATCGTTGAACGCAAGTGCCCAACGTGCATCTCTTTAGCAATATTAGGGCTAGAAAAATCCACCACTACCCGCTGGGGATGTTTTGCCTTGCTGACACCCAATCGGGAATCTGCCTGAATAGCACTTAGCTGCGCTTCCAAATATTCTGGTTTCAGGGTGAAATTGATAAAACCAGGACCCGCAATTTCTGGCGGACGACAGAAATCGGTGACATCTATATACTCAACGATTTTTTGGGCGATCGCTCGTGGCGGCTGACTCAACTTTTTAGTTAAAGACATTGCCACATTAGACTGATAATCGCCAAACTTGGCATTGCTAGCAGGCACTAACATTGGGTCTACCCCAGCATAGTCACTGCCGAAAGCGGCAACTAAAGCCTGCTCAAATCTATTTTTAAGTTGTTCAAGGGTAGAGTTCATTGGGTTTTGCCGAAACCTCAGGCAGCGTACTTCTCTCCTCCATCGTACTAACGTCTATGTTCATACTCAAATCGAGCCATGTTGAGCGAGTAATCGGGGCACTACTGGAAATGTAGTCTACGCCAGTTTCAGCCACAGCACGAATAGTTTCTAGAGTAATGTTGCCCGATGCTTCAATCTTGATCCGGTCATTGCTATGGCGGATTATCTGCACTGCCTGCCGCATCATCTCCAGCGGCATATTGTCCAGCATGATGATATCAGCGCCGTGCTGTAAGGCTTCTTTCACTTGATCTAGGGTTTCGGTTTCTACTTCTATAGTCAATGGATAGGGCATTTGGGAGCGAATACAAGCGATCGCCTTGCCAATCCCTCCAGCCACAGCAATGTG
The DNA here is from genome assembly GCF_039961875.1 of Trichocoleus sp. ST-U2. Lineage (NCBI taxonomy): Bacteria > Bacillati > Cyanobacteriota > Cyanophyceae > Leptolyngbyales > Trichocoleusaceae > Trichocoleus > Trichocoleus sp. ST-U2. The sequence goes on from NZ_JAMPJY010000005.1 coordinate 221,952, forward strand.
ATTATCCTTGATCATCACAGCATCATCTAACCCCATTCGGTGGTTCATCGCTCCCCCCACCTGTGTCGCGTACTTTTCTAAAATTCTCAGCCCCGGAGTCGTTTTGCGAGTATCCACCAATTGAGCTGGCAAATCCGCAATTTGCTCAACATACTTACGGGTGAGTGTAGCAATCCCACTCAAACGCATAGCTAGGTTTAAAGCAACTCGTTCTCCGAGCAGCAGAGCCTCGAGCGAGCCATCAACGCGAGCAACCAACTGTCCTCGCTGGCACTGTTCCCCCTCAGCGACAACAGCAACAAAACTGACTCTATCGTTCAACAGTTGGAATATCCGACTAGCTATCGGCAATCCGGTAATGATTCCTGCCTCCTTAGCAGTCCACTCAGCTTGCCCCACACGTACTTTGTTGCCTAACAAACCTTGACTCGAGCGATCGCCGCGACCGACATCCTCCAACAACCAGCTGCGTAACATCGGGTCTAATACGATCGAGGGAGGTAGAACAGCCCTGGGACTCACCACTTCAGTTTTCCCCTAATTTTTCTAAAAGCTTGCCCAACCAACTTAGCCCAAAAGCTGCGCCCTTGGAGCTTTTGAGAGTTTTCCAAAAAAGTTTTTCAAAACAGTTGACAGAAGCGGTTCGTGGTTGCTACATTAATAAAGCGGTCGGGAGAGCAAGCGAAAGTGAAGCGACACCGAAGCGCACCGAACCTAGAAAAAATAATAGTTTGAAAGCCAAGTAAACACAAGTACCTCGTCAAAAAAATCAGGTGAATTGGAGGAAACTTCAATCACCCAGACGAAGTCGGTAGGAAACTAATAGTTTCCAATAGCCAAAAAAACAAACTCACTTAACACAATGGAGAGTTTGATCCTGGCTCAGGATGAACGCTGGCGGTCTGCTTAACACATGCAAGTCGAACGGGAATCTTCGGATTCTAGTGGCGGACGGGTGAGTAACGCGTGAGAATCTGCCTTCAGGACGGGGATAACAGTTGGAAACGACTGCTAAGACCGGATGTGCCGAGAGGTGAAATATTTATAGCCTGAAGATGAGCTCGCGTCCGATTAGCTAGTTGGTAAGGTAAAAGCTTACCAAGGCGACGATCGGTAGCTGGTCTGAGAGGACGATCAGCCACACTGGGACTGAGACACGGCCCAGACTCCTACGGGAGGCAGCAGTGGGGAATTTTCCGCAATGGGCGAAAGCCTGACGGAGCAAGACCGCGTGGGGGAGGAAGGTTCTTGGATTGTAAACCCCTTTTCTCAGGGAAGAACAAAATGACGGTACCTGAGGAATCAGCATCGGCTAACTCCGTGCCAGCAGCCGCGGTAATACGGAGGATGCAAGCGTTATCCGGAATAATTGGGCGTAAAGCGTCCGTAGGTGGCTGTTCAAGTCTGCCGTTAAAGACCGGGGCTTAACCCTGGAAAGGCGGTGGAAACTGAACGGCTAGAGTGCAGTAGGGGTAGAGGGAATTCCCAGTGTAGCGGTGAAATGCGTAGAGATTGGGAAGAACACCGGTGGCGAAAGCGCTCTGCTGGACTGCAACTGACACTGAGGGACGAAAGCTAGGGGAGCGAATGGGATTAGATACCCCAGTAGTCCTAGCCGTAAACGATGGATACTAGGTGTGGCCTGTATCGACCCGGGCCGCGCCGTAGCTAACGCGTTAAGTATCCCGCCTGGGGAGTACGCACGCAAGTGTGAAACTCAAAGGAATTGACGGGGGCCCGCACAAGCGGTGGAGTATGTGGTTTAATTCGATGCAACGCGAAGAACCTTACCAGGACTTGACATGTCCGGAACCTTCTGGAAACAGAAGGGTGCCTTCGGGAACCGGAACACAGGTGGTGCATGGCTGTCGTCAGCTCGTGTCGTGAGATGTTGGGTTAAGTCCCGCAACGAGCGCAACCCTCGTCCTTAGTTGCCATCATTAAGTTGGGCACTTTAGGGAGACTGCCGGTGACAAACCGGAGGAAGGTGGGGATGACGTCAAGTCAGCATGCCCCTTACGTCCTGGGCTACACACGTACTACAATGCTACGGACAAAGGGCAGCAAGTTAGCAATGACAAGCAAATCCCATAAACCGTGGCTCAGTTCAGATCGCAGGCTGCAACTCGCCTGCGTGAAGGCGGAATCGCTAGTAATCGCCGGTCAGCATACGGCGGTGAATCCGTTCCCGGGCCTTGTACACACCGCCCGTCACACCATGGGAGTTGGCCACGCCCGAAGTCGTTACCCTAACCTGCAAAGGAGGGGGACGCCGAAGGCAGGGCTGATGACTGGGGTGAAGTCGTAACAAGGTAGCCGTACCGGAAGGTGTGGCTGGATCACCTCCTTTTAAGGGAGACCAAACCTCTGAAAACCGATGAAGTCGGTCACAGAAGGTCATCCCAGGTCGTCGAGGTCGTGTCATCAAAAGCTTTCAAACTATTACGGTTCCGGTTCATGGGCTATTAGCTCAGGTGGTTAGAGCGCACCCCTGATAAGGGTGAGGTCCCTGGTTCGAGTCCAGGATGGCCCACCTAAAGTCAAGCTGATTGCTTGACAAGTAAGAGGGTAAAGCTTGAGTTGGGAAGCCCGGTTGAGGGGCATATCTATCACCCGAGCAAGTCAAAACCGAAAACCGGAAAAAGAAGTCAGCATCGACTCTGAAACTCGAAAAGCCTCAGAGAGACTGCTGGACTCTAATTCCAGCCAAAGAACCTTGAAAACTGCATAGTAACGTTAAAAAGCAGGAAAAAACGAGACGTCCAATCAAAGAAGGCGTCCGTATCATCCAAGCAAGAGAATGTGGTCAAGCTACAAAGAGCTTATGGTGGATCCCTCGGCACACAGAGGCGATGAAGGACGTGGCGACCGACGAAACGCTCCGGGGAGCTGGAAGCAAGCAATGAGCCGGAGATATCCGAATGGGGCAACCCCAAAGAACTAACTGCTGAATCCATAGGCAGTAAAGAGCCAACCCAGTGAACTGAAACATCTTAGTAGCTGGAGGAAAAGAAATCAAAAGAGATTCCCTGAGTAGTGGTGAGCGAAACGGGAAGAGCCTAAACCATCAAGCATGCTTGGTGGGGTAGTGGGACAGCAACGTGGGACTCGAGAAGTTAGACAAAGCAACTGAAAACTGCACCAGAGAAGGTAAAAGTCCTGTAGTCGAAAGCTTCAAAAGCCCTAGCTGAATCCCGAGTAGCACGGGGCACGTGAAATCCCGTGTGAATCAGCCGAGACCACTCGGTAAGGCTAAATACTACTGTGTGACCAATAGCGAACCAGTACCGCGAGGGAAAGGTGAAAAGAACCCCGGAAGGGGAGTGAAATAGAACGTGAAACCGTAAGCTTACAAGCAATGGAAGCTCGATTGAACGAGTGACCGTGTGCCTGTTGAAGAATGAGCCGGCGACTTATAAGCAGTGGCAGGTCAAAGCATTCAATGCTCAAGCCAAAGCGAAAGCGAGTCTGAAAAGGGCGATAAGTCACTGTTTATAGACCCGAACCCGGGTGATCTAACCATGTCCAGGATGAAGCTTGGGTAACACCAAGTGGAGGTCCGAACCGACTGATGTTGAAAAATCAGCGGATGAGGTGTGGTTAGGGGTGAAATGCCAATCGAACCCGGAGCTAGCTGGTTCTCCCCGAAATGTGTTGAGGCGCAGCGGTTGTGATTATAGTCTGGGGGTAAAGCACTGTTTCGGTGCGGGCTGCGAGAGCGGTACCAAATCGAGACAAACTCAGAATACCAGATGCACACACAGCCAGTGAGACGGTGGGGGATAAGCTTCATCGTCAAGAGGGAAACAGCCCAGACCACCAGCTAAGGCCCCCAAATGGTCACTAAGTGATTAAGGAGGTGGGAGTGCAAAGACAACCAGGAGGTTTGCCTAGAAGCAGCCATCCTTGAAAGAGTGCGTAATAGCTCACTGGTCAAGCGCTCCTGCGCCGAAAATGAACGGGGCTAAGTGACATGCCGAAGCTGTGGGATATATAAAGTATCGGTAGGGGAGCGTTCCGCAGTAGTGAGAAGCACTAGCGACAAGCAGGTGTGGACGAAACGGAAGTGAGAATGTCGGCTTGAGTAGCGCAAACATTGGTGAGAATCCAATGCCCCGAAACCCCAAGGGTTCCTCCGGAAGGCTCGTCCGCGGAGGGTTAGTCAGGGCCTAAGGCGAGGCAGAAATGCGTAGTCGATGGACAACGGGTCAACAATCCCGTACCAGTAATTGTTGGTGCAGAGGGACGGAGAAGGCAAGAGCCAGCCGGATGTTGGTTACCGGTTCAAGCGTTCGAGGTGATGAGGGACGGAGAAAACGGCCCGAGCTAAGGCGCGAGTACGACCCCCTACGGGGGGGAAGTGGTATCAGTCAAGCTTCCAAGAAAAGCTCTAAACACCATAAACAATTACCGCCTGTACCCGAAACCGACACAGGTGGGGAGGTTGAGAATACCAAGGGGCGCGAGATAACTCTCTCTAAGGAACTCGGCAAAATGACCCCGTAACTTCGGGAGAAGGGGTGCCTTCAGAAATGAAGGTCGCAGTGAAGAGATCCAGGCGACTGTTTACCAAAAACACAGGTCTCCGCTAAGTCGCAAGACGATGTATGGGGGCTGACGCCTGCCCAGTGCCGGAAGGTTAAAGAAGTCGGTTAGGCGCAAGCCGAAGCTGGCGACTGAAGCCCCGGTGAACGGCGGCCGTAACTATAACGGTCCTAAGGTAGCGAAATTCCTTGTCGGGTAAGTTCCGACCCGCACGAAAGGCGTAACGATCTGGATGCTGTCTCGGAGAGAGGCTCGGCGAAATAGGAATGTCTGTGAAGATACGGACTGCCTGCACCAGGACAGAAAGACCCTATGAAGCTTTACTGTAGCCTGGAATGGTGTTCGGGCTTCGCTTGCGCAGGATAGGTGGGAGGCGTTGAAGTACCCCTTGTGGGGGGTATGGAGCCAACGGTGAGATACCACTCTGGCGAGGCTAGAATTCTAACCTTGACCCCTGAATCGGGGCGAGGAACAGTTTCAGGTGGGCAGTTTGACTGGGGCGGTCGCCTCCTAAAAGGTAACGGAGGCGCGCAAAGGTTCCCTCAGCCTGGTTGGAAACCAGGCGGCGAGTGTAAAGGCAAAAGGGAGCTTGACTGCAAGAGCTACAACTCAAGCAGGGACGAAAGTCGGCCTTAGTGATCCGACGGCACCGCGTGGAAGGGCCGTCGCTCAACGGATAAAAGTTACTCTAGGGATAACAGGCTGATCTCCCCCAAGAGTTCACATCGACGGGGAGGTTTGGCACCTCGATGTCGGCTCATCGCAACCTGGGGCGGAAGTACGTCCCAAGGGTTGGGCTGTTCGCCCATTAAAGCGGTACGTGAGCTGGGTTCAGAACGTCGTGAGACAGTTCGGTCCATATCCGGTGCAGGCGTAAGAGCATTGAGAGGATCCCTCCTTAGTACGAGAGGACCGGGAGGGACGCACCGCTGGTGTACCAGTTATCGTGCCAACGGTAAACGCTGGGTAGCCAAGTGCGGAGCGGATAACCGCTGAAAGCATCTAAGTGGGAAGCCCACCTCAAGATGAGTGCTCTCATGGAAATAATCCAGTAAGGTCACAGGAAGAACACCTGTAAATAGGCGCCAGGTGGAAGTGCAGCAATGTATGCAGCCGAAGCGTCCTAATAGACCGAGGGCTTGACCTCAACTCCTAAAACTAAACTAACGTTACTATGCAGTATTGAGGGTTCATCCTCACATTCTTTCCTGGTGCTACTAGCGTTGTGGAACCACACCGACTCCATCCCGAACTCGGAGGTGAAACGCAACTGCGGCGAAGATACTCGGTGGGTGACTGCCTGGGAAAATAGCTCAGTGCCAGGTT
>NZ_JAMPJY010000006.1:0-225341 GCF_039961875.1 Trichocoleus sp. ST-U2
CGTGAAACCACCGAAACCGAATCTCAGAACTACGGTTACAAATTCGGACAAGAAGAAGAAACCTACAACATCGTCGCAGCCCACGGCTACTTCGGTCGGTTAATCTTCCAATACGCTTCCTTCAACAACAGCCGTTCCTTGCACTTCTTGTTAGGTGCATGGCCCGTCGTCGGCATCTGGTTCACCTCTTTGGGAATCAGCACGATGGCCTTCAACCTGAATGGTTTCAACTTCAACCAGTCAGTGATTGACAGCCAAGGTCGGGTCATCAACACTTGGGCAGATGTCATCAACCGCGCCAACCTGGGTATGGAAGTAATGCACGAGCGCAACGCTCACAACTTCCCCCTCGACTTGGCAGCAGGTGAGTCCACCCCAGTGGCTCTGATGGCTCCCAGCATCAATGGCTAATTGCTAAAACTTAGCTAAATCAAAACGCTCTCCGCAAGGGGGGCGTTTTTTGTTTGGGGAAATAGAGAAAGCAAAGGACGTACAAGAAGCGATCGCAACCGATTATAAAACTTTGCTTGATAAGGTGAGCAAACGTGCTGGAGTGCGTGTGGCTGCTGATAAGTAGATAGAGGAATTAAAAAAATATAAGCTCTCTCCTCTTCCCTCTGCGTTCTCTGCGCCTAAAGCGCTAACGCGCATCCCTCTCGCGCATCCGCGCCGCTACGCGAACGCTAAGGCGGTTTGTTTAAATAACAACAGTTTCAGCGATCGCTCCCCATCTCAATCGCGATCGCTGTTAAGATACAAATCGCTATGCATCCTCCTTAAGTATTATGGGCAATACCTTCGGGCATCTATTTCGCATCACTACATTTGGCGAGTCCCACGGCGGTGGCGTCGGGGTGATTATCGATGGGTGTCCACCGCAATTGGAAATTTCTGCCGAAGAAATTCAGGTAGAACTCGATCGGCGGCGTCCGGGACAAAGTAAAATCGTCACACCCCGCAAAGAAGCTGACACCTGCGAAATTCTTTCCGGCGTATTTGAAGGCAAAACCCTGGGAACGCCAATCGCAATTTTGGTGCGAAACAAGGACACTCGCCCCCAAGATTATGATGAGATGGCGCAGAAATATCGCCCTTCTCATGCTGATGCGACTTACGATGCTAAATATGGAATTCGCAACTGGCAAGGTGGCGGCAGATCCTCAGCGCGGGAGACAATTGGACGAGTAGCTGCTGGCGCGATCGCTAAAAAAATTCTTCACCAAGTTGCTGGAGTTGAAATCATCGCCTATGTCAAACGCATCAAAGACTTAGAAGGCGTTGTCGATCCCAACACTGTCACTTTAGAACAAGTAGAAAGTAATATTGTCCGCTGTCCGGACGCTGAATGTGCAGAGCGGATGATTGAAAAAATTGAGCAGGTAGGGCGAGAAGGCGACTCTATCGGCGGAGTTGTAGAATGTGTTGCCCGTCATCTACCCAAAGGGCTAGGTTCGCCAGTATTTGATAAGCTGGAAGCAGACCTGGCTAAAGGTGTCATGTCTCTACCAGCAAGTAAAGGATTTGAAATTGGCTCTGGTTTTGCCGGTACTTTGTTATTGGGCAGCGAGCATAATGACGAATTCTCGATTGACGAAACCGGCGAAATTCGCACCAAAACCAACCGTTCCGGCGGGATTCAGGGGGGCATCTCCAACGGAGAAAATATTATTCTTCGGGTGGCATTTAAACCAACAGCCACCATTCGCAAAGAACAGCGCACCGTGACCCGCGAGGGTGAAGAGACTATACTAGCAGCTAAGGGACGTCACGACCCTTGCGTTTTGCCCAGAGCCGTGCCTATGGTAGAGGCAATGGTGGCTTTGGTGCTTTGCGATCATTTGCTACGCCATCAGGGTCAGTGCGGTACTTTAAAGCCTTGAGAGTGAAATGGAAACCAGCCCTTCTTCCGAGTTTTTGCTTCAGTTTTGGGGTGTGCGAGGCAGTATCCCCTCCCCTGGAAAAGATACCGTTCGCTACGGTGGCAATACTTCTTGTATAGAAATGCAAATCGGTGGGAAACGCCTGATTTTTGATGGCGGCACCGGCTTGCGCCTTCTATCTAAGGATTTGATAAACCAGCAGCAGTCAGTAGAAGCTTATATGTTTTTTACTCACTACCACTGGGATCATATTCAAGGAGTACCGTTTTTTAAGCCAGCTTTTATGGAAGGCAATTGCTTCCACATTTATGGGGCAGTGCCACCAGATGCAGACTCCATGAAACAGCATTTCTGCGATCGCGTGATGCACTCAAATTCTCCAGTGCCACTGCAAGGCATGGAAGCTGACTTGAAGTTTTACGAGTTAATTTGTGGCGATACCTTTCAGGTGGATGATATCACCATTGAAACCGGCCCGCTGAACCATCCCAACGGCGCGATGGGATATCGGGTGACGTGGCAGGGGCACACAGTCTTCTACTGTACGGATACGGAACATTTGCCGGATCGTCCAGATGAAAATGTGCTGCACTTAGCCCGCGAAGCCGATGTCTTGATTTACGATGCCATGTACACCGATGAGGAGTATAACAACCCCAAATCTCCCAAAGTCGGCTGGGGACACTCTACTTGGCAGGAAGGGGTGAAAGTAGCGCAGGCAGCAGGCGTCAATCGGTTGGCAATTTTTCACCACGAACCGAACCACAGCGATGACTTTCTCGATAAAATTGAGACACAAGTTCAAGAAGTCTCGCCGGGTTCGTTCCTTGCCCGTGAAGGGATGATTGTGCAGGTAAATTAAAAAATGCAAAATTAAAAATTAAAAAATAAGATTGTTTATTTTTAATTTTTAATTTTTATCGGTCGCGCATAAAAGCCCAGATGGTTCGCCACTGGGCGCTGCCGCATGGGGATGCGAGTATGAATCGGTGAATTGAGCGATGCTGCTAACACTTCGCTAGGCTTCTCTCCATGACGCGCTACCACCAGCGTTGTCGAACCGCCGCCATCCAAGTTCAGCGCCCGATAAACACCCAACTCGGCAAGAATATTTTGCAGCTCAATTATACTGACACCCTCACTATAGAAACGCTGGCGACCATCAACCAGAATTAACCACAATTTCTCGCCGCTTTCATCAGTCGCAACCACTGTGCGCGGAAATAACTTTTTTTGATCGCGGTTATCTTTCATCACCACTAAGTTGCCGCGTTCGATGATGATTTCGCCGCCTGCCAAAGCTTGAGCCGTATCCGCAGGACAACTCGCCTTGCTGATTTGGGCACGATTATCCTGAGAAAAACACAAAACGGGCCAGCCTCGCTCAAACGCAGAGTAGGTGACGCCGTTAGAAATCGCCTGCCCCAATACGTTCACGGGTTCGCCACTGTGGGGATAATATAACAGCCATTGCTCTTGGAATGGGTAAAAAAAGCTACCATTGATTGCCAATTGCAAGTTAAATTCCCGCAAAAAGTCACTGGTCGTTTGTGCTACGGTTTCTTTTCCTTGGGTGGGTTTTCCTGGCGTTACTAACACCCCAATTCCTGGCGCTTTTAGGTCGATAGTGACAACGTGGATCGTTAGGGGGCGCGGTGTTGAGCGGGGAATGCGCCGATAAACGATACCTTGAAATAGCGGTTGCTGAACGTCGGTGCGGGGTGGACGTCTTAGACACGAAACGCCATAGAAGACACCATAGAGTCCCAGAGACAACAGCACCAGACTAAGGGCAATGGCACTGAGCGATCGCTTCCAGGAAATTTTGCGTCGTTTGCTCATGCTGGTTGAGGATTTTTCGACCACCGATTATCCCAAGATATCTTCTCATTTTGAAGCAAGGGCCGCGATCGCATTCTCAGCGCATTCTCATAGCTAAGAGCGATCGCGCATCATTGAATAGCACTTAGGATAAAAAAGAGTTTTAAGTTCGTAGGACGCAAGCCATGCGATTACAGTGGTTACTGTGGGGAGCAATCCTCAGCGTTGGGCTGTCAGCACTGCCCGCTCAAGCACAGATAACAGATGCTAAAGTAGCGGCATTCGCAGAAGCGCTCAGGAAGGCAGCACCCCAAACCGGAAAACAGGACGATGGACTCTACAGCGACTGGCAAATCAAACTAAACAACATTCCCCGCTGGTCAAAACAATGCACCGGACGTGCCCTAAGCACAGCGGAATTTGAAGCAAATCCCGCCACCGCACGGAAAGTTGTAGAGTGCATCATGGGCAATATTCTTCGCCAACAGTATCAAGCGGCGGGTAACAATGAATCCGTAGCGGTACAACGGGCGGCTGCTTGGTGGATGACAGGCGATCCCACCCGCTATAACAGTAAAGACATCGCTTCCTACATCCAAAAAGTTTCTGGTTTTTACCAGCAGTCGCGCTCAACTTCATCCACAGTACCGCCTGCCTCAACCCCACCCAAACCTGCTACCCAACCAGCGGCTAAACCAACTCCAACTCCCACGCCATCACCATCACCCACCTCAAACCAGCCACCCGCAAAACCCCCTGTCACAACGGCGGCGGCTACCAATTCAGCAAAGATTTCTGATACCCATGTAGGGGCACTGGTGGAAGCGTTACGACGGGCAGCACCGCAAACTGGCACCGCTGATGATGGACTGTACAGCGAGTGGCAAGTTAAACCAGACAATATACCCGGCTGGTCACAACAATGTATCAATCGGGAACTAACACCAGCGCAATTTGAAAGCAGTCCCGTAACCGCACGAAGCATTCTGGTGTGTGTCATGCGCGACGTGTTGCGGGACGAGTTTCAGGCGAGTGGCAACAATGAGGTGGTAGCGGTACAACGGGCGGCTTCCTGGTGGATGACGGGCGATCCGACCCGCTATAACAGCAACGAAACCGGCCCTTATACAGAAAAAGTTCTTGGTTTCTATCAAGAGTTGCGCTCAACTTCATCGGCTTCACCACCTACCTCTAACCAGGCAGCTACAAATTCAGCGACAGAGCCGAAGTTATTTCCCCATCGCTAAACTGCTCGTAGTAGGGCATAGGAACCTAGAAGAGGGAGCAATTTCCTTTTAAGGGTAGGTTATTTTTCCTTCTTCCCCAACTAAGTCCGGGAATACTGCTGATAGGAGGCTCTAGCTCCTATCGGCAGCAGCCAATCCAATTAACATTTCTAGTGCAGCGTGAATTCTCCTAAAGAAAAGGTATTTTCCCACTTCATGCTCAAGGAAATCCATGAGCAATCAGAAGTTGTCCGAACTTGTTTAGAGGCTTTCTCAGAAATTCGTTTCAACGATCAACAGCCACGGCTTGAATTGACTCAACAACCTCTAAACTTAGGTTTATCATCCAACTTTTACGATGGTATAGACCAGATTAAAATTCTTGCTTGTGGCAGTAGTCTTCATGCCAGCTTGGTAGGTAAATATCTATTAGAGCAAGTGGCTAAAGTGCCAACAAGCGTACACTATGCCTCAGAATTTCGGGATGCACCATCGCCTGCAACTCCGAATACTCTCATTGTTGGCGTTACCCAATCTGGAGAAACCGCAGATACTCTCGCTGCCTTAGAAATAGAAAAACAGCATTGTTCTGGTGAAACTCGATTTTTAGGAATTACCAATCAGGCGGGAAGTTCCTTAGAAAAGCTGGTAGATCGTACAATTCATACTTTGGCAGGAAGTGAAGTAGCGATCGCTGCCACCAAAACCTTTGTCGCTCAGTTGATAGCGTTTTACTGTTGGGCGCTTGATGTAGCATACTGCCGTCAAACTCTATCGAGCGATCGCCTGCATCAAATCCTCACGCAATTGCACCGAATCCCCGATCAAATTGATTTAATTTTACAAAGCCAAAAGCACGTCATCGAGCAGCTAGCCAAAGATTTTACCCATACCCAAAACTGCATTATTTTAGGGCGCGGGATTAATTTTCCCATTACTCTGGAAGCAGCACTGAAACTCAAAGAAACCAGCTATATGCACGCAACAGGTTATCACGCTGGAGAGTTTTTGCATGGCCCAATTGCGATGCTAGATTCTTCTGTAACTGTAGTAGCGATCGCGATGCCCGGAACTGTGTACGAAAAAATCCTTGCTAATGCCCAAAAAGCAAAAGCAAGGGGGGTTCGGCTCATTGGCGTGACATCCACAAACAATTCAGAAATTACTGGCTTATTTGATCGGATGTTGACTGTCCCGGAGGTTGACGAATTACTTTCTCCCATCCTGACAGTTATTCCGCTGCAACTCTTAGCCTATTACACGGCTGTTCACCGGGGATTGGATGTTGACCGCCCCAGAAATTTGACGAAGACTTTGGCTGTGGATTAACCTGTTGATTTCAGAAATTGCGATCGCTTAATTCCCATTTCCTGGCAAGAAGTAACGTAGCCGCCATTGTCCGCGAGTCCGAACAAAACTGACGCGGTAATCGGTTTCTGAATCGTACACATAGCGGTTGAGAACCCAACCTTTTTTACCATTCCCGAGTTTCACTGGCGTCCAACCATCGATAACCTTTTCCTTCACCTCTTTCTGCATCTGCTCTGGTAGGCTGTTAAAGGTGTTGCCATCAAACCCTACAAAATCGTAAGACACAACCCCCACAACTTTGCTACCTGCCCCAGGGTTTGCACGGACATTCACATTTTGTCCTAAAATTGCCAGTTGTCCAACATTCGGTTTATCTGGGCGAATTGACTCCAGTGCTTTTGCGATATCTGGACACACCCAAACATCAGATCCCGGTTCTTTGTTCGCCACTTTTGCCTGATTGTCGGTAGCACAACCTAAACTAAGTGCCTTATCCATGTATGCCCAAAATTTAGAATTTTTGTCATCAATGTTGTAGCTGTCCAAATTGAGCGTACCGCCATAGTTCCATTCAGTTTCTGAGGTGACAAGCGTGCGAATAAAATTAGCATCCCGCCGACTAATGGCATCTAAAAGACGCACGCGAAACTGAGAAAACGAACTTTTGTCTGGCGGAGTTGTTTGAGTCCCAGTTGGTTTTGAAGTCGGCGGCGTATACGGTGGGGGCGATACCGCCACAGACGGGGGTATTGTCGGTTCTAGTGTCTCCGTTGTCGCCGGAGGAGCTGGAACTTCAGTTGTGGGTTGTGGTGGTTGGCTGTTGCGGTAGCTAATCGTTGCTAAAGTGGAACCTGCGATCGCTCCTATAGCGATCGCGCATATTATTAAAATTTGATAAGGTTTCATTCTCCCCTCCTGTTCGATATTCCAAGTTCCTACGTTTTCAATGCCTTATCTTTGGCGGAGCCAGTGCAAATCCTGCTTGTTTGCTTTTACTGCTTTCAGGATTAACTTGCTAAAGCGGTTGGGTATTGATTCCCATTTTTTTACTCATAGAAATACCCTCACCAATCATTTTTTGACGAGGAAATAACTTATAAAACTGATTTTGAGCTTTTTAAGTAGCAAGCTTCATCAAGGGGATGCCAGTTTGTTAAGCTGCCACATGATTTCTAAGTTATTTTCGTGACTAAAGCTTTTTTGATTGAGTGCCATTTTAAATAACTTTCACAACCTCATTGGCTTTTCTATGGTTAATGATTATGATCTAAAACAAATTATTTTCATAAGATTTTTCCTTGGTCTTTGGCGATACACATCAGATACCTCATCCCCTGAGATGGGAGTGCGGCTACGCTAGAAGAAAGAGAGATAATAAGAAACTGAAGTGTAGCGCTTAAACAGGTGAATTGATATCAGCTCGCTCTCAAACTTTTTACTAAATTAGACGCTTGATTGAGCTAAATGTTTCCCTCTGTAAGCTTGAGAAATCTAAAACAACTTTTTATATTTTATCAATTAATAATAGACCGAGATAATGCAGCGAGCCTAAACGATTCATGAAGGTGATATCCTCGAATTCTTAGAGAATTCGAGGATATGAACCGCTGGTCCGCCACTTAAATGGGATTGCTATATAAGCAACCGTTCCCCTTTTTCCTTTAGGAAAAGAATTTTTTAGAAGATATCTGAAAGGAATATTGGCATCTTGTTTGGGCTTTCACTCTCAGGAAATAAACTGCTGCACCCAATAAGAAACTTCTGCCCAAAAGCGAAAGCCTTTGTCGAGCAATGGTGTAATAACCAACTATAATTTTTCCACTACCAATTTCTAAAGTCCTGAGTTACCAGAACTGCTAATGATGCTATGACGGGGTCTTTTCTTATGATCTCGTTGCTTTGCCTGCCACCTAGCTTTCCAGTCTCGAAGCGCGATCGCTGTTCTGGCGGTAGGAGAAACATAATTTGGTGAATTTGCTTCTGATTTTTTCTTATCTGAATCTTTCCCTGAAGGACGCTGAGTTGTCATAAACTGCGCTAAATTGTCTTGAGGCGATTCCCAGCCAAATGCCTGCATAATCGCTGTTGCAGATTGATAACGTTCGCGTAAAGAGATTTTCAGCATTCTGTTGAGAATTTTGCCAAAGTCTTTACTGACTGATATCGTATCCTGCCACTGAATCTCACCCGTAGAGCGATCACTATCAAATTCTAGCGGTGCTTTCCCACTCAACAAGTAAAGACACGTTACGCCTAACGAATAAATATCGCTGGCATAAACAGGACGCAGTGAAAATTGTTCCGGCGGTGCAAATCCAACCGTGCCGATAAACTGGGTGGTTTGCTTCTGACCTCCTGTATCGCTTAAAGGAACCATCTCCTCTTTGACAGCACCAAAGTCAATCAGTACCAGCCTCCCATCGTCCTGGCAACGGATGATGTTCTGGGGCTTAATATCGCGGTGAATCACATTATTGCCGTGGATGTACTGCAACAATGGCAGGATTTGACGGAGGAAATATTTAACGCCCTCTTCCGATAAGGGACCTCCGCGCCGCACCAAGCGTGCGAGGGTATACCCTCGTACATATTCCTGAACTAAATAGAATTCTCCCTCGTTTACAAAGTAATCTAGCAGCATAGGAATTTGGGAATGGCTGCCCAACTTACTGAGGGTTCTTGCTTCTTGCTCGAAGCGTTTCCGCGCTGTTTGCAGTCCAATCGGATCGCTAAACTTGGGACACAGCTGCTTAATCACGCACAAAGGATCGCCTGGCAAGTTGGCATCTCTGGCTAAAAAGGTGATACCAAAGCCACCTCTTCCCAACATTCGCAGGATCTCATAGCGATCGCGGAACAACTGCTCGGTACCACACAGCTGCCCTAGTTCAGTTTGCTGTAAAACATCTGAGTGAAAAGTTGACAGATTTGTGGGTGGAAAATTCATGACCGTCACTGGCAGGAGGAGGGCAGGAGGGGGGCAGGATCTGCGCTATGCTCCTAGTCTAGATCCCAGTTGTGATAAAAAGCAGAGCGTAATTTTTATTTCCTGATGGTATGGCAATCAGCGGGGATGCACAACCTTCCGCAGTAATATTCCCAGGTAGATCGTTCTGAATGTAGAGACCGGATGATTCGGTCTGTACAATTAAGATGCAAAATTTGCGAGCCAAATCGGGCTTATGACCATGAATACTACACTACAGCGTGTCTTTGACCAAGGTCGTGCTTTAAAAATTATTACCGGATTGAATAACTTCAATCCGGAGCGAGTTGCTGCCACCGTTAAGGCAGCCGACTTAGGCGGTGCTACTTTCGTCGATATTGCCGCAGAACCCAATTTGGTGCGGTTGGCTCGTCAGTTGACAAGCCTGCCAATTTGCGTATCAGCAGTAGAACCAGAACTGTTTGCGATCGCAGTGGAAGCTGGAGCGGATTTGATTGAGATCGGCAACTTTGATAGTTTTTACGCGCAGGGACGGCGGTTTGAAGCAGAAGAAGTGTTGGCGCTGACGCAAGCAACGCGATCGCTGCTGCCAAATATTACCTTGTCTGTCACCGTGCCCCATATTCTGGAGCTAGATCGGCAAGTTCAACTCGCAGAAGCATTGGTAAAAGCCGGTGCCGATATTATCCAAACCGAAGGAGGCACTTCCTCAACCCCGACTCACGCCGGTACGCTGGGACTGATTGAAAAAGCGGCTCCTACCTTAGCAGCAGCTTACGAAATTTCCCGCGCTGTTTCCGTCCCAGTCCTGTGTGCTTCCGGAATTTCTAGCGTTACCGCACCGATGGCGATCGCTGCCGGTGCTGCGGGTGTCGGCGTCGGTTCTGCCATCAACCAACTCAACAGTGAAGTCGCGATGGTAGCGGCTGTTCGTAGCTTGGTGGAAGCACTATCCACTGTCAGCCGCGAACGTATTCATGCGTAATCCCTAAGCGGTCGGAGTGATGAGTGATGAGTGATGAGTTTTGAATTTTGAATAAATCTTGGCTAAGGAACGTGGATTAAAAAACTTACACTGATTCACGTTCTGTAGGGACATGGCAGTGCTATGCCCCTACGCCAGAAATCGAGGTTAATAAATCGACCCTCAAAACTCAAAATTCAAAACTCAAAACTTATCCCAAGCAGTCTTTCAAGCTGTAAACCACTTGCTCCTGTTCCTCCAGAGAAAGTTCTGGGAACATGGGCAAGGCCAAAACCTCGTGACAGACTTGCTCTACCACAGGGAAGTCCCCAGATTTATAGCCTAAATTCTTGTAGACCGGCTGTAGGTGTAAAGGCAAGGGATAGTAAACCATCGAACTAACGCCTTGCTGCTGTAGCTGATTGCGAACCTCGTCCCGATAGCTGCCGTTACTAGATTGGGTGAGGCGAATCGTGTATTGATTCCAGACACAGCGACCTCCTGGCGTTTCTTGCGGCTTCACCACCCCAGGCACCGGCTCTAACAATCGGTGGTACTGCTGTGCAACCGAGCGACGCAGGTCATTCCACGTATCCAGATAACGCAGTTTAATTTGCAGAATGGCGGCTTGTAGAGCATCCAAGCGGCTATTAATGCCAGTTGCTTCATGATGGTAGCGATCGCGCATTCCATGCTCCCGCAGCATCCGTATAGCAGAAGCGATCGCTGGATCGTTCGTCGTCACCGCACCGCCATCCCCACAAGCACCCAGATTCTTAGTCGGAAAGAAACTAAAGCAGCCAATATGCCCGATGCTGCCAACTCTAGATCCTGCCCACTCAGCGCCTGTGGCTTGGGCACAGTCTTCAATCACCGCTAGATTATGAGCCTGTGCTACGTCCATCACTGTCGTCATATCTACCGGCTGCCCAAACAGGTGAACTGGGATAATGGCGCGAGTTTTAGCGGTAATCGCCTTTTGCAGCTGGTCGATATTGAAATTAAACGTTTGGGCATCAATATCGACAAAAACCGGCGTCGCCCCCACCACGCTAATTACTTCAGCAGTGGCAATAAAGGTGAACGGCGTCGTAATTACCTCATCCCCCGGCCCAATCTGTAAAGCCCTGAGAGCTAGATAGAGGGCATCTGTACCAGAGTTACACGCTACACACTCTGAAACGCCTGTGTAAGCTGCAAACTGTTGCTCGAAGCCTGCAACCGAAGGACCACCAATATAACGACCAGAAGCCAAGATGCCTAGAACGGCTGCATTCACTTCTTCACTGATAATTTTGTACTGCCGCGACAGGTCTAGGGGGGGAATATTATTCACTCGTTGACACCACAAATTTTTATCTACATAGAACCAAATTTTGCTCAGAAAGGGAATCCACGCCTCACCATCCTTTTTGATTCAGAATGCCGAACTTACAAAATTGTTTCGCAGAATTTGGCAGATAGAGGGACGATAACAGGAAAACGAGGCAGACCCACAGAGGACAAGGGGAGCATTCCTATTTTCACTCACTCCTAACTCCTAACTCCTAACTCCTCAGCACTCAGTCCTCAGTCCTCAGCACTCCGCCCTCAGTCCTCAGTCCTCAGTCCTCAGTCCTCAGTCCTCAGTCCTCAGTCCTCAGTCCTCAGTCCTCCGCCCTCCGCCCTCCGCCCTCCGCCATCAAAACTTCCTCAACCCTGGCAGAATTAGGGAGAAAGCAAGACCTCATTTTGAACTGTGGATTCTTTAATCGCACTGAACTTTACAGACCTTGTCTTGGCGTTGGGCATGATGGCAGTTGCCATTGGTTTATCCAGGATTCAACAACTCGGATTAGAAGGGCAATTGGCGATCGCGACTGGTCGCACTATTATCCAGCTGTTGGGCGTTGGATATGTATTAGCCTTCGTCTTCGCCTGGAAAAATCCTTGGGCAGTTTTGGCACTTTTGATGGTGATGCTGAGCATTGCCGCAATTGTTGCTCGCAATCGCATCGGCAAAAAAATTCCCCAAGTATTGCCCGTGGTGTGGGGGTCGATTTTGGTGAGTAGCGCCCTGACATTGAGTTACACCACTTTGTTGATCCTTCAACCGCCTATTTGGTATGAACCCCAGTACCTGATTCCCTTAGCGGGAATTGTACTCGGAAATGCGATGAATGGAGCAGCGATCGCGGGCGAACGGTTGAGCAGCACCGTCAACGCTAGTCGCGCCGAAATTGAAACCCACCTGAGCTTAGGTGCAACACCACAACAGGCGGTTGCACAGTACCGCAAAGATTCCATCCGCGCCGGTTTGATTCCCACTCTCAACCAAATGATGGTTGTTGGAGTCGTGACACTACCGGGAATTATTACAGGTCAATTATTGAGTGGTGTTGACCCGCTGAATGCTGCATCCTACCAAATTTTAATTATGTTTATGCTTGCTTTTACCAACTTAGTGACAACTTTATTAGTCACTCAAGGGCTTTGCCGCCAGTTTTTTACTAGCGAAGCCCAACTCAAGAATCATTAAAAATAAAAAACGAGTTTTCTTAAAAAAAATCCTAGGTAGTTTAACTCAAATATTGCCCAGTTTTATTACGACTTTGCATCTGTTGTTTATTGGTTTGACAAATGCAAGATGTAATCCTAATTTCCCTTGATGATGCTACACATTTGATCCGCTCAACTGGGAAGGAAGACGAAGCAGTAAGTCTAGCAGCACAAAAGTGAAATGGTATAAGTAGCAACAGCAAAAGCTAACCCAACCTCAGGATTTGGTGGGTTGGGACAGAAAACATAACCGACCCTAATGTGAGACTTTTATTCCTAGCTAACTTTAGGATATTTGTTAATCAACGAACCATCTGGAGTATAGAGTTCAAGAGGAATACGGGCGTTATCGCTAATCGCTTCCAGTGCATCTCCTAGCGTTCGCAAATGAGCAGCTATCCCAGCTTGAGCATTAGAATCTCCCCTCAATTGTGCGGCGTTTACGGTTTGCGTCACCATCTGCATATAAGCGGGTGTCAACTGAACTCTGATTAGCTGACTGGTGACAGTATATTCGCAGACTTTCGGCGTTCCAGCGCAGGTTTTAATAAGATCGGTACTCGCTTTTTGGAGCAGGCTGGCATACCCTAGTTGGATTTCTGCTTGCCTGAGTTCGGCTTTATAAGAACTCATTAGGGAATCGCCTTGATTGTAGAAAAAAGTACCTCTGGGAATTTTTTGAATGTTAACGATTGCATTGCGCCAGTTCAGCACCGCTAATGTCCATTGGTTGCGCTGTTCGTAATTTTTGGCATTACGTGCGAGGGTTTGAGCAAAATTGTAGGCGTTAGCGGCAATTTGTTCTTTGTTTTTGCGATCGCGTGCTGCTGACAATCTGGGCAGATTCGTCGCCAGCAGTTGCTGCGCCTCCGGACGGGAAGTCGTGCCGACAGGAATCGCCTTGAGCCGATTGATTGCCATCTCCCAGTTCATTTCAGCCAGTCGCCAAGTGGCGATCGAATTAGCCACTCCTTCACGGGCTTCTGCTACCTGAAGCCCTTCTTTTGCAGCGT
Organism: Trichocoleus sp. ST-U2; assembly: GCF_039961875.1. NCBI lineage: Bacteria > Bacillati > Cyanobacteriota > Cyanophyceae > Leptolyngbyales > Trichocoleusaceae > Trichocoleus > Trichocoleus sp. ST-U2. The sequence goes on from NZ_JAMPJY010000006.1 coordinate 13,701, forward strand.
CGAGGTTTTTAAGCGCCTGTCGTTCGGCATTCACTCGCCCGTTAATCGCGGCTAAATTTATTCGATAGTCCTTAATTTTCTGCTGAGCCAGTTGATAGACCGTGCTATTTTTGGGCACGGGTTCCAAAAGCGCGATCGCTTCTCGCCATAGCTTCTGAATTTCTAACCATTCTGTCGCTGAATGGGGAGGATTTTGGCTCTGTCTAGCCGCCGCCGAACCTTTACTCAAAGCCATTACCAGCTGATCGAGCAATTCCGCTTGCTGCGAATTGTCGTTCAATTGCTTCTGAGCTTCGGAATAAGAACCAGACCAGAATGGAATCAGCTTCAAAAGGCGGATTGCCTCTTGTTGTTTCTCTCTTGCTTCTAGTATTTCTTGCCCAGATTTTGGTCGCTGAAGGGTTGCAAATGCCTCCTGGCTCAACGCTTGTGCCGTGAGTAGTGGCGTACAGGTTCCGATGACGCAGGGACGTGTCAAGGCGTAGAGAGTGAGCAGAAACGTCAATAAACTTACCCCCGCGCTTGCCAACAGTACCGGCAATGGCAATCGCTGGAGTTTACCAGCCAGTGAAGTCGGTGGTGCCTCGCTTTTAACCTCCCCCGGCGAATCATCCGGCTCTAAACTGAGTTCATCGGCGGGAAGGGAGGAAGATTCATCAATTGTCGGTGCTGAGCCGATTTCTGCCGAATCGGTATCCACTCCAATGCTGTCATCTGCCGCTGCTGGTGTCTCGCTGGGGAGATTTTCCGGAATTGTCTCCTTGCGCCTCAATTTTTTGGGTAGATTTTTGACCTCTGTCGAATTTGGGATTGTCTCCTCGATAACAACTGTCTCATCAGCGAGAGCAGTCGTTGACGTTGACGCAGTTGACGTTGACACAGGTGACGGGGACACAACAGGCGGATCGACACTGAAGGCATGGAAAGCATAGGGTTGCTTTTGCCCGACTACTCTTAAATACAGCTGGACTTGACGGGCAAATTCCGGTTGCAGACTTTTGAGAGTTTGCTCTAACGTTCTAAAGGTTCGTTGCGGGTCAGGCAGAAAATCCGCTGGGTGTTGCGTCAAAATAATTAACGCTTCCTGCGGTAAGGCACACCGAACTTGAAAGGGAACCTTCTCCGGTAATGCCGAGTAAAGGCGATTTTGTAGAATTCGCCCCAGTACCTCTAATTCGCTTTCGCGGGCTACTGTTTCCATCCAGCAACACCCTCCGTTTCACTTTCTTCCATTTTGAGGCAGGACAGCTAAAAAGCTTGCTCAATTTTCTACTTTCAAGCAGAGGAATCGCATCAGTAGTGCTTGCAATAATTAAAAAATCTAATCAAAAATCTAAAAATTTGTCTTGGCTACAGCGAATTGGCTATTGCTTGCAATGCTAGGGCTTACCATTAACAACTGTACGGGCACGCGGCTAAGGTGTTAGCCTACTGAACTCAAGTTATGAAGATCGATACTCCACCGCTATCTGAACAAGTCATCCTAATTACAGGAGCTTCTACTGGGATTGGCGCTGCTCTGGCGCAAGTTTTAGCGACTCAGTCGTTGGGAATCCGGCTCGTCTTAGCAGCTCGAAACCAGGAAAAATTGGAGGAAGTCGCAACTTTCTGCCGCAAAGCGGGTGCTGATGTGCTGGTTGTTCCCACCGATATCTCTCAAGTTGAGCAGGCTAAAGCTTTGGCAACTAAAACGATCGACCATTTTGGGCGCGTGGATGCCTTGGTCAATAATGCCGGATATGGACAGATGGGACCAGTAGAGTTGATTCCATTTGAGGCGGTGCAGCGGCAGTTTCAGGTCAATTTACTCGGCCCGCTTGCCTTAATTCAAGCTTTAATTCCAGGAATGCGGGACCAAGGGGGTGGACGGATCGTTAATATTAGTTCTCTAGGCGGACGGCTTGCGTTTCCCTTTGGAGGGTTATATAGTTCCTCTAAATTTGCTTTGGAAGGAATTAGCGATGCACTTCGGATGGAACTGGCTCCATTCAATATCAAAGTCAGCGTGATTGAACCAGGGCCAGTCAGTACGGAGTTTTTCGCGGTAGCAGCGCAACGGGTTGAGCAAGCGATATCAACTCCACAAGATACACCTTACCGGGCTGCTTTTGAGCGGCTAGAAGGACTAGAGGAACGAACCAGTAGTCGAGCTTGGACTTCCGAACGGGTTGCTAAAGTGGTTGTGCGATCGCTCACCGACCGTCACCCTCGTCCCCGCTACGTGGCTGCTACTGGGGGAGATATTCTACTGTTTTTAATGAACAAAGTGTTGCCTACCAGGGCGGTTGATGCCTTTTGGCAGCGTTTCTATGGAATTGATAAAGTCGCCAAAGACTGGCAAAGTCGTCAGAAACAGGGGTAATCGGGATTGGGTAATTGTCACTCGTCATTATCGTTAGCCATTCGTCTTTGGTTTGCTGCGACTGCCGAATAACGAATCCCTTTTTTCTCAATTACCATTCCCCATTCCCCATCCCTCATCCTTAAATTGCCATTCATGGATTTACTAGAATATCAAGCTAAAGAATTATTTCGGGAGATGGGCATCCCCGTTTTGCCTTCTCAACGAATTGATAATTCCAGAGACCTCAAAGGTTTGCAAATTCCTTACCCGGTTGTCCTAAAATCGCAGGTGCGTGCTGGTGGACGGGGTAGAGCGGGTGGAATTCGATTTGCAGAAAATACCATCGATGCGATCGCGGCAGCACGGACGATTTTTAATTTGCCGATTCTGGGTGAATATCCCCAAGTGCTTCTAGCAGAAGCAAAATACGATGCTACTCGTGAATTTTATCTAGCCGTCACCCTAGACTACGACCTTCGTCGCCCGGTGCTGCTAGGTTCCTCACAAGGAGGCATGAACTTGGAAGCGGTGATGGAGCTTCTTCAGCAAGTTGTTGTTGACCAAGAATTTTCCTCCTTTTATGCCCGCCATCTGACCCTGAAAATGGGACTCCAAGGTTCCTTGATCCAGTCAGTTAGCACCGTTATCGAAAAGATGTACCATCTGTTTATCCAAAACGATTTAGATGGAGTGGAAATCAATCCCCTGGGTGTAAGTCCTACAGGCGAATTGATGGCTTTAGATGGCAAAATTACAGTCAATGATGCTGCTCTCAGACGGCATCCCGCTTTGGCTTCTCTAGCGGCAAAAATGCCTCAGTCCGATATCGCGAAGGAAACGCCTACAGACATCGATCCCGGTAAGTTTCTACCCATTCAGAACTGGCTGAATCGAGATGGTAATATTGGGATTCTCTGTAACGGCACCAGCTTGGCGATGGCAATGGTGGATTTGGTTTACAGCGCTGGCGGTAAGCCGAGACTTTGCCTAATTGTGGGTGAGGAGGCAAGTGGAAATTTGACACCCGCATCTTGGAGAGAACAGCTCGAACAAGCGCTAGACCGTCTCACTCAAAATAAAAACATTAAAGTATTGCTGGTTAATATTTTGGGCAATATCGCAGCGAGTCAGGAAGTCGTTGCAGTGATTGATTCATATTTGCAACGAAAAGTCAATGAAATGCCAGAGCATCCGCAGCGAATGACTCGACGGGTTAGTACACCCAGCCCCAAGGACTCTCGCACCCGGATCGGCGATCGCAGACCAGAATTTCTCACCCTGCTTCCCCAATTTGTTGTGCGCTTAGCAGGTGGCGAACTCGACAAAAGCCAAGAGCCTCTAGCCACGATGCCCGTACACTGGAGCGATAATCTGGATGACGCTGTTGAGCAAGCGATTTCCCTAGCCAAAGCAGCAGCTAAAAGTAGATCCGGGACTCCCAGCACCAAATCGTGAGGCAAGGTTGTTTTAGCGGTCGAGCTTTCATGCTGCTTTGCTTGGCATTAAAGTTACATTCAGGACGTTGGCTTGCTCCTGTCAACCTGACTCGCTCATCTCAACCTGATATAGATGTATGGGAGATGTTAGATACCGACATTTGTTATTAGACCTCATGTGCTGTTCGCGCACGAACGTTGCATGGAAAATAGACTTTGGTAAAGGATCATGAAGTTAACGCCAGACAGTAAAATCCTGATACAAGGCATCGCAGAACCACTTGCGTCAACCTACACTGCCCGAATGACAGCTTACGGCACGAAGGTAGTAGCTGGGGTCAGTGCCGGTCAGGGAGGGCAAACGCTGGATGGCATTCCGGTGTTCGACCTGGTAGAGCAGGCGATACAGTCGGTCGGAGCGGTTGACATTAGCATTATCTTTGTACGACCTTACGCGGCGCTTGATGCTGCGCTAGAAGCGATCGCAGCAGGTATCCGACAAATTATTCTGATTACGGGTGGGATACCTCCCCTGGATATGGTTCGGCTGCTCAGAAAGGCAGAGGCGACTCAAACTCTCATCCTTGGCCCCAGCAGTGCTGGGATTATTGTTCCAGGCAAGGTTTTACTAGGCACTCATGAACCTGAATTTTATAGTCCTGGATCGGTGGGGCTGCTCAGCCGCAGCGGCAATCTCACCTACGAAGTAGCCGGAGAAATGACACGAGCCGGTTATGGTCAGTCGATTGCTGTCAGTATTGGCAGCGAGCCGTTTGTCGGATCTTCTGTCGTACAATGGCTGGAAATTTTGGCAGCAGATAAAAACACGAAGGTCATTGTTTTAGTCAGCCATATCAGCCATACCAGTTCTAGTGATGAACAGGCGGCAGCAGAATACATCGTTGCTACACTTGATAAGCCAGTAATTGTATATTTTGTCGGTCGCTTGCTTCCCCAAGAAAAACTTTTAGGCCCAGGGAATGCACTTGGTTTTTGGCGTCAGGAAGCGATGCTCGCTTTTCCACAGGCTGAAATTGCCGCCGAACAGACACCTGAAAACCGAAAAATTGCCGCCTTCAAGCAAGCGAAAATTCCAATAGCAGAGCGCCCTTCCCAAATTCCAGATTTGGTGAAAAAGGCGCTCAAAAAGTAGTACTTCAGGCTGAGTGAAAGAGGGAGAGGGGGAGAATCAGTCGCTACATTTCTCCCTCGCGGTTCTTTCTCACCGCTCTCCCCTGCCAAAGTGTTCTAGGGGGCGGGTGCTGATGGACGATTAGCAAAGATTGCTTTGGAGGAAGATTCGCCTGCTAATCGCATCTGCCGCGTCAATTGTAAGCTTAACAATGTCGTAACGCTCCACTGTCCCAAGATTGTCAGAAAAATGGGAATTGCGGAGGCTTCTTTTACCCCTATCCAGGGAAAGGCGGTAAGCAGCCACACACCAGAGCTTTGATAAAATGGCATCGACAGCACGCTGAAAAAGATTGGGGGAAATGCAATCAAGGCTATTACAGTTATGCCAGCCCAGAGCGATCGCTTTGCTGTTTTCATAAATAGCAGCGTCTGAGCGATACCCGCCAATATCAAGATCCAGTTTAGACTCAAGATCAAACCTAAAATAGCTGAAATCTTGGCACTGTTTTGAGGCCAAAACAGAATCCAAGCACCCCAAATTACGGTTTTAATGCCCAAATTTACTGCTACTGCCACCAGTGATGGGCTTTTTTCACCCCACAGCAAATCCTGCATTAAGCCGCTTTTCCAAAAACCTTTACGGTTAGAAACCTTTTCGCGGCGGTAACGCGCCCAATCCTGTAATGCCTGACGGTGAGGGGATAAAGCAGCAATTAAACCCAAGAACCATAGCAGATTTACGGTTTCCATAAAGACCAACAATCCCCACAGAAATCCAGATTCAGCAAATTGTGCCGGATTTAAGTGGTTCTTTTGTAGACAAAAACCTAGAAGCAGGAATTCAAAATAAGCGACCATCCAGTAACTTTGTTTTTTGCTGATAAGCGTGGCGTTGGCATTAGCAAAACGCCGATTTAAGGCTTGCCAAATCCAGTAAGTCCACAAACTAAAAGTTAGAATTGCAAAGGTCTCAGCTAACAAAAAGTTACTACCGAGCGGTATATAAAACCATTGCCAATAGTATAGTACTGAATCGCTCCAATCATAATTGGCCTGTGTAACCAGGGACACAGACCAATTAATTACATTTAGCCAAGGCAAAGCAAATACAAAGGTTAAAAAACTGGCTGACGAAGCTTGAAATTCGCTCAAAAATCCATAAAGTAAGGCAGCGCTATAGAAGAAATAGTAACTAGCACCTGAGAGCAAATAAAAACTCACCAGAAAGTGAAAAGGTACACCGGCACTAATCGCAGACCAGCAATGTAAAGGGAGTGCTAGGGCTACACCCAGATAAACTAAAATAGGCACTCCCAGGGTTTTTCCCGTCAAAATGCTTTGGCTAGACTGGGGACTCAATCGAATGAAATTGAGGGTGCCTCGACGTTCTTCTTTGCCAAGGTCGCTGATAATCATATGCACCCCAGCAAGTAATAAGATGAGAGGCAAAATCCAATTCAAAACGCTAAATAGGGTCTGCCACCACTGCTGCCACTCGATGACAATCTGACCAGCAGCATCCAAACGACAGTTGTAGTTACTGTTTCTGACGCAGAAGCTGCTGTAGGTTCCATCAAGATTTAGTTGTTCGTAAAAATATAAGACCAGTAAAAACTGACCAATCAAAGAGACACCGATAGCGATCGCTAACTTGCGAGTTTTCAGTTGTCCTTTGAGTTCGCGCAGAAACTGAGGGTTCCAATCGCCCAATCGCTCCATCCAAAGTAGGTTCATCTCTGTTTTCCTTGATCGCAAGTTTTGAGAAGAAACCCGTTTTCTGCCTCGAAAACGGGTTTTTCTAGATTCGTTTGTTTGTGTCCGAGAATTCGATTCGAGCGATCGCTTCTCTACAAGCCGTTAGCAGGCAAAGAGGGACGATTGGACATCAGCGATTTCGACGCGGACTCGCCCGCTTGTCGCAACTGTCGTGCTGTCTGAATACTCAACAAGCTGAACATTAGCCACTGACCCAGCACTGCCAGACCTAGGCTAGTCGCAGCAGCATCTTTTACAGCACCCCAGGCGAAGACGGAAAACAGCCATACACCAGGGATTTTAGCGGGAGAGATTGATAGTAAGCCGAACACAATCGGCGGCAATATAATCAATCCCGCCACTGTACTCGCTGCCCAGAGCGATCGCTTCGGCGTCTTCATGAACAGCATTAGCTGAGCAACACCTGCGTAAATCAAGATTAAATTGACACTCAGCAGGATGGTCGCCAGCGCTGATGCTTTATACGCACTTGCAGGCCAAAGGAGTATCCAAGGCACCATGATAGTTGAAGCAATCAGTAAATTCAGTGCCACTGCTCCCACTGAAGGGCTTTTTTCCCCCCAAACCAAATCCTGCACCAAGTTTTTCACGCGAGAAGATGTTTGCTCCCGTCGGTAACGCGCCCAATCCTGCAAAACTTGGCGGTGAGGTGACAACGCCGCCATCAGACACAAGAACAGCGGCAAATTTAACAACAGCAAACCACCAAAATTATCAAACAGTCCGCCTGGTATAGATTCTGGATTATCTGCGCGCCATTTGGGTAGGGTTAGGGCAAATCCCAGAACAGCCACTTCAAAGCAAGCCGTCATTATATAACTCTGCCGTTTGCTGAGGAGAGTCGTACTGGGATTGTGAAAGCAACGCTTCATCCCTTGCCAAAACCATAAAGTTCCCACCGCATAGTTCAGCACGCTAAAGCCGATGACATTCCAGATGCTGGTACCTAGAGGTAAGTAAAACCATTTCCAGGCTTCCAGTTGCGCCATTCCCATTGACGTTGAATAGGCACTTCCTTGAGAACTGGCATCAATGAGGTATGCCAGCACAATTGAAGGAGAAAATAGATGCAGCCAATCTAGGGGGGAATTATGGATGATTGTGCTGCTGTTAAGGCTCAAGCCAGTCATAAGGCTCAAGAACATCAGCACAATGCCGCTGCCAATCCAAGATTGAAATCCACCGAGTCCACCGGCGACCAATCCATAAAGTAAGGCGGCGCTGTAGATGCAAGCGGCGCTGGCAACCACGACACCATAAAAGCCCAGAATGAGGACTAAAGGAATTTCAGCCGACAGACCCGCCAACAAATGCAAAGGAATCGCCAGACCGGCTAGGAGATAAAGTAAAATCGGCACTCCCAGCAACTTGCCGCTGAAAATACTGGTTGTAGACTGGGGGCTAAGGCGAATGAAATTCAGCGTGCCGCGATTTTCTTCCCGCGATAGGTCGCTAATTAGCATATAGGTGCCAGCCACCAAGACGGTCAGGAAGCCAATAACACTCAGCCAGACGAACACATCTAGCCACCACAATTGCCAGTTAATAACAATATTGCCAAGGGGATCTAAAAGGCATTTCTGCCCATAACCAGGGCGATAGTCTAGGCAATATCTACTGTAGATATCACCCATACCTGTATCAACCGGCAGTTGAGTTGCGAAACTCATCAGCAGTAGCATTTGACCCATCAGCGCGATCGCTACTGCAATTAATACATTTCGGGGTTTAAGACGCCCTTTAATTTCTCGTAACAGCTGGGGATTCCAATCTCCCAGCCGGTCGCTCCAATTAATTTTCATGACTAAAAAATCTCCAGAATTAAATTCAGTGCTGAGTGAAGAGTAAGCATTGTTAATAACTCAGTCCTAAGTCTTCAGTCCTCAGTCCTCAATCTTGTTTTATGATGCTTGCTGGTGTCCCAGCTTCAGGAAAATGGTTTCCAAGTCTTCCTGAGTGCAATGAAATTCGGTCAGAGGAATGCCAGATTCAACAAGCGATCGCAACAACTTAGCACAATCTTCCTGACCCCCAGAAAAGTAAAGGCGCACTCGCTCTTGTCCCGCCATCACCTCCAATTCTTCGACTAAAGGATGGTTTCTCAGCTTTGATACAAGTGACTCTAGCTTACCCAACGTAGACAAGAAAATTTGCTGGCGGCTGAGGCGGCGGCGAAGTTCCTTGAGTGACGCACTTTCTACGAGAAAGCCGAGTTCCATGATGCCGACTGAGGTGCAAAGTTCCTCTAAGTCGCTGAGGACGTGTGACGAAATGACAATCGTCATCCCGGCTTCCTGCAATACTTTGATGATTTCCCGAAACTGCATCCTGGCAAGAGGGTCTAATCCGGAAACGGGTTCATCCAACAGCAGCAAAATCGGTTCGTGAATAATTGTCCGCGCCAGACTCAGGCGCTGTTTCATCCCCCGCGAGAGAGTGGCAATCATGCTATTGCGCTTACCCGTTAGCTGCACCAGTTCTAAAACTTCCCGCAAGCGCTGGCTGCGGTGTGGTTCTCGCAAGCGGTAGAGACGCCCAAAATAGTCTAGGTAGTCCCAGACTGTCAAATCGTCGTACAGGGGGAAGTCATCAGGTAGATAGCCGAGTCGCCGCTTCAGGGTAGGGTTGCTGTGATCGCGTTGCAGGCGATCGCCATTAATATAAATTTCACCTGTCGTTGGCTCTTCAGCCGCCGCCAACATCCGCAGCAACGTTGTTTTACCGGCTCCATTCGGTCCAATTAGTCCATAGACTTCACCAGCTTTTACCTGTAAATCAATATCATTAACTGCAATATGTCGATCGAATTGCTTGGTGAGTCCACAAGTTTGAATTGCCAGTTCTTTTGCCATAGCTGCTGAGGGTTGACTGTAAGATGGCTTGCTTGAGTGCTAGCGTAGCCTTTACCTACAGCATTTGCCACGAGCGTTTCTGAAATTTAAACAAGATTGCAGAACCGATTAGCCTTGTAATTCCTTAATTTGTCCCAATTAGGATAATTTCAGGGGGATCAGACATTTTACTATTTGGTTCAGCTAGCACCTTCAAGCATAGAAGGCTCTTACAAGAGCGATCGCACTTTTGGCTCTGTGTCAATGCCGTTCGTTAATATTCGGATGCTTTGTTCTTCCAATCCCCAAATAGCACGCCTGTAATCTTTAATAATTTTCTGCAAGCATTTTAATTAATTTTCTTTAATAAAGCTTACTGGTTTTTTTGGACATTCACAATTCCAATACATTACATCATTTATTGAAAAAATCTTTAATAAATTTGCTTGCGAATCAGCCTTAGATATTTTATTCTTTCATCTTGAACTTTCTTACTTGCAACTATTTAATAAATTCAAAAGAGGTTCAAAAGCCAGTTAGTAAAAGACACGAGTCCTAAATCAAATTCGACAATGGCACATAAATCATCCGATATCGAGCTGATAAAATGCTGAAAAATAGTATTGACATTTTATAGAGACGAAGGATTCGAGCGGCAATTTCTCCTTGTTAGCAGCATTGACTGAATGCTTTGCCCATTACATTATGAATGGTGTTATAACCAACTTTTCAGACATCCCGCTCCTGGCTGCCCTCACCGCCTTCTTTTTTGGCAGAAAGTTAGCAATCAGAGGAATTGCTGGTATTCCCGCACCTATTTAGGTCTAGCTGGGCTTTAGCGCTAGCTGGGCAGATTGTAACTGAATCTGAACGTTTTTCAGGTACATTTCCCCTGTATGATTAATAACTCGCAAGAGTTTTGAACAACCTATGACACAGCAGAACTACCGTATTACCCTACTTCCCGGCGATGGCATTGGCCCTGAAATTATGGCAGTAGCGGTAGACGTGTTGAAACTTGTCGGGAAACAATTTGAGATTCAGTTTGAATTTCAAGAAGCCCTTGTGGGGGGTGCGGCGATTGACGCTACGGGAGAACCGCTACCCGCCCAAACGTTGGAAACATGCCGCAATAGCGATGCTGTTTTACTCGCTGCTATTGGCGGTTATAAGTGGGATAACCTCCCTCGCCATCAACGCCCGGAAACGGGTTTACTAGGACTCAGGGCTGGTCTTGGCTTATTCGCCAATTTGCGTCCCGCCAAAATATTACCCCAGTTAGTGGATGCTTCGTCCTTGAAACGGGAAGTGGTCGAGGGCGTTGATATCATGGTGGTGCGCGAATTGACTGGTGGTATCTACTTTGGGGAACCGAGAGGAGTTTTTGCTACGGAAACAGGCGAGAAGCGCGGCGTCAATACAATGGCTTATACGGAATCAGAGATTGACCGGATTGGGCGAGTAGCCTTTGAGACAGCGCAAAAACGTAGTGGAAAGCTATGTTCGGTGGATAAATCAAATGTGCTGGAAGTATCGCAGTTGTGGCGCGATCGCATAACTGCGCTCTCTAAAGAATATCCAGATGTGGAATTGTCTCACCTCTATGTAGACGCCGCTGCTATGCAACTTCTTCGCTGGCCTAAACAATTCGACACAATTGTGACAGGTAATCTATTTGGTGATATCCTGTCTGATGCTGCCGCTATGCTTACTGGCAGTATTGGAATGTTACCTTCTGCAAGTTTAGGTGCATCTGGCCCCGGTGTCTTTGAACCCGTCCACGGTTCTGCCCCCGATATCGCTGGGCAAGATAAAGCAAATCCGCTGGCGCAGGTTCTGAGTGCAGCGATGATGCTGCGCTACGGCTTAGACCAGCCTGCTGCTGCCGACAGAATTGAGCAAGCGGTGATGCAAGTTCTGGAGCGCGGCGATCGCACGGGTGACATTATGTCTGAGGGGATGAATCTTTTAGGGTGCAGTGCAATGGGCAATGCATTAATCCAAGCACTAGAAAAGCCTTAAGAAAATTTCATCCTCAACTGCAACAAAAATTGGTATACCTATTGCAGTTTGCAGGAATTGCACGGGTAGATTATAGACTAGCTCAAATAACAGGGGTAGACGAGTGGTTTACGCTTCACAGCAACGGTTAGAAAATCGGACGGAAAGGATAGATATCCCCGTGTTGCTAGACCCCAGCATCGTCAGAGCAGCTCGACAAATCTATCGGACTTACTCGGAAGTCCATCCAGACCGTATGCAGCGCCCTCTAGGGGTGGCAATCGATCGGTATACCTATCGGGGCAAGCTGATTTTTGCAGGCAAACCGATTCTGTTGCCGCAAGAATGTTTTGTGCCTTTTAGTCAAATTGAGTCGGAAATATATTAGTGATTAGTCTAAATTGTCCTTAGTCATGACTCATGACCCACTACTAATGACCCATGACTCATGACCCGTGACTGATAACTAATTGCTATGGATGATTTGATGGCGTTGCCTGCTGCTGCGATTGTTTTTGCATTGGGTGCCTCAATTGGCAGTTTTCTCAATGTGGTAGTTTATCGCTTGCCAGCAGGTTTATCGATTCTTTGGCCCCCTTCTCGTTGCCCACAATGCCTGCATCGACTGGGTAAAGGTGAAAATGTCCCAATTGTCGGTTGGCTGCGGTTACGAGGGCGCTGTCGCCACTGTAGAAGCAAGATTTCCGGGCGCTATCCACTGGTAGAAGCGGCAACCGGGATGTTGTTTTTGCTAGTTTTCTTGACGTTTGGCATTTCGGTGCAAACGCTAGGATATTGGGCTTTTTTTAGCTGGCTGTTAACACTATCGCTGATCGATTTAGACACAATGACATTGCCCAATCCACTTACTCAAACCGGCTTAATTTTGGGTTTAGTGTTTCAGGCGATCGCCGGTTTTATGCCAGCAGCAAGTTGGGCAGAAAGTGCAAATCATTTGATGTCAGGCATTGTGGGTGGTGTAGTCGGAATTTGGTTGTTTGACATCATTGCTTTTGGGGGAGCGATCGCTTTTGGGCGAGCGGCAATGGGTGGAGGAGATGCTAAACTGGCGGCAATGATGGGAGCCTGGTTGGGCTGGAAGAATTTGCTACTGGCTGGGTTTTTGGCTTGTGTACTGGGAGCCTTTGCCGGTGGGGGAGCAATCGCGCTTGGCTGGCTTGACCGGCACCGGCCCATGCCGTTTGGTCCCTTCCTAGCACTGGGAGCGCTTTTGGCAGCTTTTTGGGGTGAGGCGATTTGGTCTGCTTACCTGCAACTCTTTTTCCCCCTCAATTAACGCATTCCCCCTGCCCTGATTTACCGCAATACTGCCGTATTGTAAGATATTCCAGTGTCTTGGATTACCCTAAAAACAAATTGCGCTCGCTGGGAAGCTGAATTAATGCAGCAAATGCTAGCGGCTCATCAAATTCCTAGTCGGATTCTCGACCTCGGTGTGGCACCTTATTTTGGTGCGGGGAGTCCTACTGCCTTACAGGTGCGATCGCAGGATCGGTGGGCCGCTCTGCTATTATTGAGTCCGATTCAGGAAGAGCAAGCTTAAAGCGTAGGAAAATCATTTTAATAAGAGGAATTAACCGTTTTCATGTCTCTATTTGATTGGTTTGCAAATCGACGAAAATCAGAGCCAATTAGTGAACAGCGGCAAGAGCGTGAGATTGCGGATGGGCTGTGGACAAAGTGCGAGGCATGTAGTGTCCTTGCTTATACCAAAGACCTCCGCTCAAACAATATGGTTTGCCTGGAGTGCAACCATCACAACCGGGTGTTCAGCGATGAACGCATCCGCCAGCTGATCGATGCCAATACCTGGATGCCGTTGGATGAACAGGTGTTTCCCACCGATCCGTTGAAGTTCCGCGATCGCAAACAATATTGCGATCGCTTGCGAGAAACTCAAGACAAAACTGGCTTGGTGGACGCCGTGCAGACAGGAATGGGGCAATTGGAAAACTTGCCTGTCGCCCTCGGTGTCATGGACTTCCGCTTCATGGGCGGTAGCATGGGTTCTGTCGTCGGAGAAAAAATTACCCGCCTGATTGAACGAGCTACCTGGGAAAGAAAGCCAGTCGTAGTTGTCTGTGCCTCCGGCGGTGCCAGAATGCAGGAAGGAATGTTAAGTCTGATGCAAATGGCGAAAATCTCCGGAGCCTTGGAGCGTCATCAAGAAGCCAGACTGCTGTATATCCCGGTTCTCACTCACCCTACAACGGGAGGCGTCACGGCTTCTTTTGCCATGTTGGGAGACATCATTCTCGCAGAGCCAAAAGCCACAATTGGCTTTGCAGGGCGTCGCGTGATCGAACAAACCTTGCGAGAAAAGCTCCCCGATGATTTTCAAACTTCTGAGTATTTGCTCCAGCACGGTTTTGTAGATGCTATTGTGCCCCGCACTCAGTTAAAGAAAACTCTAGCCCAACTCATTCGGCTACACCAATTTCTCCCCCCTGCACCGCCCCCCGTTCCCCTGTCAGAAACGATCGACTCCGAGCGTCCAGTTTCTAGATTGATCCCAAGCAACTAGACAGGGAAGGGAAAGCGACCGCAAGAGTGGGATGATATTGATATTAGAGCGGTTCAATCTCTCTCAATCATCATGGGTTTTGCAGACCTGTCCATTGCCGAAATCGCAGCAGACTATAACCTCCCAGTAGAGGAGGTTTTCAAGCTGTGCGAACAATTGGGAATCGCCTATAAAACCCAACAGAGCCGTCTGGCTCTGGAGGATGCCAAGGCCATCATTTCTAAGATTCTGTCTCAAAAGCAGGGATCGGGCACGGACGGAGGGTAAAATTAATCCCGACCAACTATCCTGAGTCCCAACAGTCGATTTTCCTTTTTGGCAATCGGCTTGCTTCTTTTTGTCCAGATGATTGGTTGAGAAGCCTGCAACTTAGGGGTCGGCTTACTAAGATTGAGTCCAGCTGTGTTGTGGATCAAAAACTCGCACCAAATTTCTTAAGGAGAACCATGCTTAAGCGATACATAAGTCTGGCTTTAGCCACTGTAATTTTCACCTTCGGATTGCTTGTCACTCAGGTAATGGCAGTCGAACTAACTGACGAAGTTCGCACTGTAAAATTAAACGATCGAGGACAGCAGGTGACATTAAACCTAAAACAAGTCGCCGAAGGCAAACGCCTATTTAACTATGCCTGCGCTTCGTGCCATGCTGGGGGCGTTACCAAGACTGATTTCAACGTCGGTCTAGGTCCGGACGATTTGGCTGGGGCAACCCCACCGCGCGACAACATTGCCGCTCTGGTGGATTATATGCATCATCCCACGACCTACGATGGGGAAACTGCAATCTCTGAAGTACACCCCAGCATAGAGAGTTCCGATATTTATACGGTGATGAGAAATCTCACAGATGATGACCTGTTTAAGATCGGCGGTCATATCCTTCTACAGCCGAAAATCCTCGGCGAACAGTGGGGAGGCGGTAAAGCCGTGCGCTAAGTAAAATTATGAGTTATGAGTTATGAATTTTGAATGCATTCATAACTCATAATTTTTACATTTTGTCAATCTGTAACACGGTCAATGCTGCGTCAATTCTTCTCACTTCGCCGTTTATTTTTGATTTTGGGCATCTGCTGGGGCGTCTGGATGGTGAGTTTACCGGCTCAAGCCGCAGCCTCCTACGTTCGGCAGTACCTGCGAGTTACCGAACCAATTTCCCTAGACTTAGATGGGCAAGGTCAGACTCGCCAGTTTTCTGTGGAAGATTTCTCGGCAGGGAAGCAGTTATTTGAACAACACTGTCTAAATTGTCATGTCGGCGGTGCTACCCTGCCAAATCCAGCCGTGTCTTTGTCCCTGAAGGACTTGAATGGTGCCACTCCACCCCGCGACACCATCAACAGCATTGTGGCTTTCCTTCGACAGCCGATGACCTACGACGGGAGCGAAGAAAGCTTTTGGTGTCGTCAAGTACCGGAAAGTTGGATGCCGCGACAGGAGGTGGAAACGATAGCAGCCTTTGTTCTAAGAGCCGCGCAGGTAGCACCGGGATGGGGTACAAATGATTTCTGATCTTCGTGCCGGTTCAGGATGCATCTGCCAATGCCTCCGATTGATAGAAAGCAAAAATGTTTTAATCTTCTACAGAATGTAAGCGTTAAAGCTAAAATATTACTAAACAAAATTAATTGACAATTTTGGGAGGAAACGATGAGATTGAGAATGGCAATTCCACGAAGCTTAGGTTTACTAATTTGCACAATTCTGCTAGTAGTCTCTAGCTTTGTGTTGTCAGCTTCTCCTGCATCAGCAGAAACCTATACGATTAAAATGGGCACAGATGCCGGGATGTTGAAGTTTGAACCGGCTAAACTCACAATCAAGCCGGGTGACACAGTAAAATTTGTCAATAATAAACTAGCTCCCCATAATGCTGTTTTTGATGATAAGGGAGTGCCAAACGGAGATAAAGCGCTGGCTAAGGATCTGTCTCACACCAAGTTGCTAAACTCTCCAGGAGAATCCTACGAAACGACTTTCCCCGCTGACACACCACCAGGCACCTATACCTACTATTGTCAACCTCACAGAGGCGCTGGGATGGTTGGTAAAATTACCGTCGAGGGTTAATAGAATCGTTCCTTTAGGCTGGCAATTCAATCATAATCACCCTTGAGGTTTAAGATTTCTTCTCCTCTTTGGTGATAGAAAAAGCCTTGAAGAAGCTTAGAATAGTTCTGCAAGGCTTTTTTTTATGACTGTACCTGTTAAGAAGAGGAGAATCAAGTTGAGGAAACTGTTATCGGTTTTACTGTTGACGATTGCGGTGTTGACAGGTGCCTTAACTCGCCCAGCCAATGCAGCTGATACAGTCAGTGGTGCTAAAATTTTCAGCGCTAACTGCGCTGCTTGCCATGTGGGCGGCGGTAACGTGATTATGGCTAATAAAACTTTAAAGAAGGATGCCCTAGACAAGTATGGGATGTACTCGATGGATGCCATTGTCAACCAGGTAATGAATGGTAAAAATGCTATGCCAGCCTTCAAAGGACGTCTGAATAAACAGCAAATTGAGGATGTTGCTGCCTATGTCATGGAAAAGGCTGCACAGGGCTGGTAGTCTGACAATAATTCCTTCATGCACCATGATTAAACCCCTCTAATGTCCCTAGAGGGGTTTATTTATTGCCTCTACCTTCTCACCGAGAGCGTCTCATACTGGATCTCTATCCAGAGGTGAAAAGACAGCTAGGAATAAATTAAGTTATGTTGTTTCCAGCTTTTGCTTGGATAGTTAGGAAAGACGCCTGTGGTTCCTTTACGTGATGATAATCCTACACGCCTCACTCCGTATGTCACTTATGGACTGATTGCTGCGAATATTTTGGCTTTTATATATGAGTTGACTTTGGCTCCACAACAGCTGGAAGGTTTTTTTCGCCTTGCCGCTGTGGTTCCTAGAGAGTTATCTGCTAGCTTTAGTGGCATACCCGTGAATCAGCCGGTACCGGAGTGGCTGACACTGGTGACATCGCAATTCTTGCACGGCGGGTTTTTACACCTTGCCGGTAATATGCTGTTCCTCTGGATTTTTGGCAATAACGTTGAAGACAAGCTGGGTCACGTTAGGTACTTAATTTTTTACCTGACTTGCGGGATTCTAGCGGCTTTAACTCAGTGGTATTTTTCAATGAACTCTGGCATTCCTTCCTTGGGGGCCAGTGGCGCGATCGCGGGTGTCTTAGGAGCCTACATTCTCAGATTCCCTAATATACAAGTGCTAACATTAATTCCTCTGGGTATCTTCTTCACCACGATTCGCGTTCCTGCTGTTTTCTTCCTCGGTTTTTGGTTTGTTCAGCAGGCTTTTTATGGTGTTGCGAGTCTGAATGCGCCTGCGAATATTGGTATGGAGCAAGGTGGAGTTGCCTATTGGGCACACGCTGGTGGCTTTGTTTTCGGGGCAATCTTAGCACCGCTGTTGGGATTGTTTTCTTCCAATTCGGACAATCATCCAGAACAGCAAACTTTTTAGCAAGCGGTTCTTGGCGGAACTGCATATTTTGAAAATCAGGAAAACAGGAAAAGCCGTCACTTCTTCTCCTGTGCTACAACCAATAATCTAAACTGGTTTTTTTAGACGCTTTACAGCTTGGTTTTTTACGAATGGCTAACTGCTCATTACCTTTCTACAATGGGCGGTTAGCCATTTGTCATTAGCGGTTTCCATCTGGGATGGATATCCAACCCAGATTTGCGATGATTAGCGCTTAATGTACTCATTTGGCACTTTTTCTGACCGAGAAGGGGAAGGTTCTAATTCTTCTTCTTCTTCTTCTATGTCGGCTTCAATGTCCTCATTGTTCGCGCTGGGAACCTGTACTGGCGTGTCTACCGCATTGATGAGCGCTCCCACCAGTGGTAGTTCTGCTTCGGTCAATTGATCGACTGCCTCTACCAAAATACTCTCCTGGGTGAAACCGGGTCGAGTCACCAGCACGATACCATCGGCGTAGGGTTCCAATAGGAGAGCATCGTTGCACCGGCTTAAGGCAGGGGTATCGAGAATCACCAAGTCAAAACGACCTCGCGCATCTTCGATCAGCCGCCTGAGTTCGCTGGATTCTAAAATGGCAGCAGCATTACGTACCGGGCCGGGACTAGGCACCACGTATAGGTTCTCAATATCTGGAACTAAACGGATACACTCACTTAACTGAGTGTAGTACCGTAGGGGTTCTAGACTAGCACCCGGATCGGGAGAGACTTTCAGGAATTTGGACTCAGAAGGCGATCGCAAATCAGTTTCTATCACTAGAGTGCGCTTGCCAGCACAAGCCGATGCGATTCCAAGGTTATAAGCATTGACTGTCTTACCCTCTTGGCTAATCGTGCTGGTCAATAACACAACTTTCAAGGGTTGATCGCTTGCTCGCCGCAGATTGCTGCGGAAGCGCTCGTAATACTCGTGATAAACAGAATCCTGCTGGAGCAGAACCGGCGTCTCGCCCAATTGCGGATCTTGGAGGACAACGAAAGGCACTTCACCCAGCACCAGAACATCCCGTTGTCGTAGTGCTGCCCGCACTTCCTCGACCGTGTAGAACGTGCCATCCAGCATCGCTAACAGGAAAATCAATCCGCCGCCAACTAATACTCCGACCAAAGCTCCCACGGCTACCGTTAACGGTAAGCTCTGGCTCTTCTGCTCGCTAGCAGCAATTTGTGGCGGTTGGGCAATGGTGAGACTGCTAACCGTCTCGGCTTCTGCTGCCTTGGCATCGACTAATGCCACCTGCATCTTATCGTACAGACCTTGTTTGAGCTGAACTTGCTGTTGTAGTCGGGCTTGATCCAGCTGTTTATTGGGGATTTTTACATATTCAGCACGGAGTTGCTGCTCGGTTTTGCGACTAGCCTGTAGTTGCTGTTGCAGCGTTTCGCGCTGGGTTTGTAAAGCTACCAGCGTGTTTGCCATACCTTGCCGCGTGGGGTCGAGGCTACTGTCTCTGCGAATTTGGCTGGGGGGCAAGGGTGCTGCTACACCGCCTCCACCCATTACCTCCGATGCTCGCGACGATAGCAGTTCATTGTAGGCTGTTAGCTGTTTTTTCAGCTGAATGATTTGAGGATGCTCCTGCCGCAAATCCCGGCTGAGAATTTGCAGCTGGGTTTCAGTTTGATGAATTTGCGATCGCAAGCTGTTAATAATTGGGTCAGCACTCAAGGCAGAAGACGTGTAAGCTTCAGCCGCCGTCAAACCCAACTTGTTTTGCAGACTGCGAATTTGGGTGTCAATTCCCTCCAAAGTCATCTGAAGCTGACGTTGCTGTTCTTGGCTGCCAGAAATTGCACCGAGTGTCCTCCCATCCTGAGCGGCAACCAGTGCGGGTCCCTCTGTGCGGATATACTGTTCTAGTCTCTGTTGCGCCTCTTTAAGTTGCATTTCAGCAGGAGATAACCGGGCACTGATAGAGTCAATAATCGCCCGTAGCCGGGAGCTGTTAATCAAACGGCTCTGTTCCACCATTCCCTGCATTAGCGCTTCCAAGGTTGCACTCGCTCGCTTCGGGTCGCTATCGCTGTAAGAAACTTGAATAACCTTCGGTTCGTCCTCCTCCGGCAGCTTTACTTTCACATTTTTAGCAATTTGTGTTGTGTCTGCTTTCACCCGCGTTGCTGCTGCTTTGACCACATTTTCTGCTAGCAGCGTATCCTCATTCAGCTCTTGACCCTGCTTTTGAATCGCTTGCGTCGTCGTTGAAAATGGTGCAATCGGCCCGTTATAAGCCAGCACCCCTGTGGCCTTGAAAACAGGAGCTGGTGATGGTTGTATACCAATGACGGCTGACGCACCGACAATGATAGTAAAACCAGCTAATCCAATCCATTTATGTTGATCCAGGGCGATCAGATAACGCTTAACAATGGGAGGAGTCATGGTCGTTTTCGGGCCTAGGGGCTAATGAGGAAATAAGGATTAGAAACAAGTAGAAATCAAAAATATAGACTAAATATTTTTCTTGTTTTGCTGCTTTGGCTTAGCATTTTTTACCATCTATTCTCTCATATATTTTTGGTTTGAGATAAAATTTATTACCAGTTTCTTTAATCGGAGTTATTGTTATTATCATTCGTCGGACCAAACAGATCGGTAGCACTTTCTCTTAGCTGGTCAAAAAATAGCAGAAATCCCAAAATATCCCGGAAGGGTTGAGTAAAAGTACTCAAGGCATAAGTGATTTTCCCAACTAAGTTACGACCCACCACAATGACATCGTTGTTCCTTAGGGGGACATTTTGAGCAATGTTTCCCAGTAGCGCTGCTTTCCCATCTATTTTCTGAGTAACTGCTTTGCCGCGTTCGGGATCGAATCGAATCAGGGCGATATTTCGCAGGTTAGAATTATCTGGACTAGGGCCAATCGCGCTTAAAGCATCAACAAATGTACTACCGTTGGGCAAGCTAATACTACCAATTCCCCCACCAGCGTAGCTCAAAACTCGGATGTTGATCTGCTGCTGAGACACAGTAGAACGAGAAACTAGCGCTCGATCGTAGTTTTGCTCCGTGGCAACTTCTAGCTTCGGGATGACTACTGCATCGCCATCTTGTAAGCGTAAATTGGGGAGTGACTGTCCATTTAGCAGCGGCGTAAACAAATCAACCCGTTGCTCAATTGTCGAGCCATCGATCCGGGCGCGACGCACCAAAACCGATCGCAGATCGCCGAGATTAGTGCTGCCACCAGCGATTAGCAATGCCGCAGAAAGTTGAGCGCCAGGAGCCAGGGTGTAAAAACCAGGTCTAACGACTTCGCCGCTGATAGTAACTTGGGCTGGACGTTGACCTGCCAGAGTTACAGTGACGGCGGGATCGATGACAAAGCGGTTTAAGCCCAAACGAATTTTTTCCTGGGCTTCTTCCAGAGTCAGACCTAATACAGGTATTTTCCCTAACAGGGGTGCTGCGATGTTTCCTTCCGCGTCAATGACGCTTTGAAAACTCAAGTCTGGAAAACGCTCAACCAACGCCGAAATCGTATCTCCCGTGCCTAGCAGGTAGCGATTATTAAACTGGGTCGGCTGTCCCTCAAACGGCTGAGGTGATGGATAACCCAGCGGTGGCGGCGGACTGGTGGGATCGATAGGAGCTGCTGGAATCACCACCGGCGATTGTATGTTCTCGTTGGTGTTAGGGAGAGGAGGTGGAGGCGGGAGGGGAGGCGCAACCGAGTTGGGTAAGGTGGGTAAAGTTTGACTCATCCCTCTACCAGCAAAAGTCCCTGAGTGTAGCATCCAGAGTAGGACACTACTCGGCAACGTGTAGACAGTGGTGTGGAGAGTGAAGAGAAAGAAGGCGGCGAAGCGGTGGAACCGGCCTCCAGAAGTGCGAGACATAAGTATATTCACTAAGACCTTAGGGAACCGATCATCAAATTTATCAGTTATAACTTACTGTGCAACTTTCTTTGCATTCTCAACAAAGCGATCGCGTCTTGAAGTTCCTCCCCAGAAATTCATCCCGTGATGTTTTAGACTGGCACGATTGCAAATCCTAAAACCCTTATGGAGCTTTAGGTTCCCTTCCAACATCCTTGGCTCAAGATGCGATAAACTTCTACCCGTTAGAAAGCCGTTTGGCTTCTAAACTCCACCGGGTTGCATCAAGGGTGACAATTCTCAAAAAGTTGCACATCTCGAAAAGTTGCACAGAGTGTAGTTATCAGTAAATTCATTCTTCAAATCCAAGCGAGTCAAGCAAACTTCCCCTCCCACTCTCAACTCATAACTCTTTCATCAAAGCAGCTTGAACCGTTTGACCGAGCGATTTAGCCAGCGGTAGAGCTGTTTCAACCTCAGCCAAAGGCTCCATCGGTATCAAGATGCTAACAGCAACCCAAGGTAAGCGGCGACGGTGCAATTGAGCCATTTGATCCGCCCAGAACCAACCACTAGGAGACGGATTTCCTCCTCCAGGCCAAGCGTACCACTGAAGCACGGCGAAGGTCTGCTGCCGAGTCCAACCGCGAAAGAAACGCGCCTTAACATCGGAAGATGTCGGACGTGTAGCAGAAGTTCCAGATTCTGTAGTGTTTTGGGTTCCCGTTTGTGCTTGAGTTTCAACCTTAAACTGCAACCGCTGCTCTTGATCGGTCTGCCACTCTTTAAACCCATTAATATCCATCCACTCAACCTCTGGTTGAGCCTTGCGATCTTCTTGAGGCAAAAGCAGCAAAGTTACCTGGTTTTTTTCATCCTGCTGGAGTTCCTGAATCGACCATTTATGACCGCCAATCGTTACGGTATCCTGTTGTTGAGTCTGCCAGCCGGGAAGCGCTAGACCAGCCTGCCGTATATTTTTGAGTTGTTTGAGGTTGGTCACTCGTGGGGGATTTGCCCAAGACCAGCGTCCTGTCAAGTAACTAGGAACTGCGCCAATTGCCATCAGTCCGACAAGAAAACTCAGTAAGACGACTTTAGAAAATTGAAAGCGCTGCAATTTCTTGGGCAGTTTCATGCTTCATCCTTCTGAGGCTCATCTGAAATATATCGATCGATCGCATTGAGTAGAAGCACAATTAACCCCAACATACAGGCAGAATAAACATCACCGCCCCAGCCTTCGTGCAGCCAATCAAAAGTTTTTTCTTGGCCAGTACCATGAAAGAAAGTTAGCAGCGTATTGCGGACGATATTACCAGTAACGCTAATGACTACTGCACCGACGACTAACAAAATCGTCTTCGTACGAGATGCCCAAGCACCCGTCCAGTAAAGCAACATCAAGGTTACATAAAGACTGGTGAATAACATCTTAAGTCCAGCGCAGAAAGGCGCAACTTCTACAATTCGTCCGCCTACGAATAAGTAAATCTGGTTGACAGTAACATTCATCCCGAACTGAGTCAGGATGAAACCAGCTGTTGCAGCAATGAATCGCTGGAGGGGCAAGGTATAGGGAGCTAGTAAGTAAGGAATTTGGGTCGGCGTTGCCAAAAATACGAGTAACAAAGGAAAGCCTTGAAGTTTGAAGCCAGGAACTCCTTTCAGCCACAGACAAAGTCCAGCTAATACAGCAGGAAAGGATAAATTTATCAGGTCAGTAATGCCGCTGAGATAAAATACCCCGCCCAAGGCTAGCAAGGCTGCGCCTAGTGGATGACTTGTATCTGGTAACTGACGCCATTGTTGTCGATTTGACCAGGTTATATAGGCGGCAAAAGGCAACCCAATTAAACCGTGGCTGTAATATTCATGTTCAATACTGATATTTTTGTTCAACCAGCCATCGTACCAGTGCCATAACAGTGGAGCATACAGAATCACCAGCAAAGCAACAATGGTTCCTGCTAGCAAGTAACGCTCAATGGCAATCGGAATCTTTCGCTCAAAATGCATAGTTTGACCTTAATTTTCTAAGCTTTTTTAATGCTAAGCGCAAAGTTAGAATCATTATTCTTAGCGTTTTTTACATTGAAAATTCATCAGGTTCTCACACACAAGGTTTGCAAAGTATCAATGACCTGATGGACTTGGGTATCGCTTAAGCCTGGATACATCGGTAAGGATAAAATTTCCAGTGCTAGAGCTTCGGCTTGGGGGAAGTCTCCGGCTTGATAGCCGAGATTCTCAAAGGCGGGTTGAAGATGACAGGGAATGGGGTAGTGGATGCCGGTTTGAATACCAACAGCCGCTAGTTTGTCTTGAATCGTCTGCCGGTCGAGGGGACAAGCTTCAGTGACACGAACAACATAAAGGTGATAAATGTGACCGTTGCCACTTTGGTTTTGGATGGGGAAAATTCCAGAGTTTGCCAGCGGCTTCAATAAGGCGTCGTACTGCTGGGCTGCTTGGTTACGTGAGTGGTTCCAGTCGGCAAGATGAGGGAGTTTGATGTTGAGGACAGCGGCTTGCAGGGTATCAAGTCGGCTATTGGTACCGGGTTCAGTGTGGTAATACTTACGGGAACACCCGTAATTGCGGAGCGATCGCATTTTCTTCGCGACTGCTTCATCATTGGTAATGACCATGCCTCCATCTCCTATTGCCCCCAAATTTTTACTGGGATAGAAGCTAAAAGCTGCTGCTTTGCCAATCGAACCAGCACGATAACCTTCTCGCTCTGCCAGGTGAGCCTGAGCCGCGTCTTCAAATACAATCAGGTTGTGGGTGTTGGCGAAGTCCAAAAGTTGGCGGGGCGAAACCATTTGCCCGTACAGATGCACTGGAACGATCGCTTTGGTTTTGGCTGTGACTGCTTTTTCGGCGGCTGTAAAGTCAATTAGCGCAGTTTGAGGATCGCAATCGACTAAAATCGGTGTGGCACCAGCGTGGACAACGCCGATCAGAGTGGCGATGAAGGTATTGGTGGGTAAAATGACCTCATCCCCGGCACCAATACCACAGGCTTCTAATCCGAGCGCTAGCGCATCTGTTCCCGAAGCGACTCCAATGCCATAAGCCACACCACAGGCACTGGCAAACGCCGCCTCAAAGTCAGCTACAGCCTGACCTAATATAAAATCTCCTCGTTGAATCGTACCCCGCACTGCCTCCTCGATCTGTGTTTGAAGAGGCTGGTGTTGGAGTTGAAGATCCACAAAGGGAATTGCTGTCGTAATATTGTTCATACGGTATGAGAATTAAAGTTACCGATAGTTCCTAGGGTTTTTGAATCGCCAACGAGAATGCCTTTTGAGGTATCAACAGCACTGATTGGAAGAAAAGCTTAGGCCTTTAGAGCGATCGCTTCCATAAAGTTTTCACTGTTGATCCAGCTAAAGACCAGTTTAAGCGAGACGAATACTCCCTGTATGAAGAGAAAGTAAAGCTTTTATATTGAGAATATTTACAATCTAAACGGCAAATTCTCTACACAGAATTTAATCAATTTTTATGTTATAAG
This sequence comes from Trichocoleus sp. ST-U2, assembly GCF_039961875.1. Classification (NCBI taxonomy): domain Bacteria; kingdom Bacillati; phylum Cyanobacteriota; class Cyanophyceae; order Leptolyngbyales; family Trichocoleusaceae; genus Trichocoleus; species Trichocoleus sp. ST-U2. The sequence goes on from NZ_JAMPJY010000006.1 coordinate 38,619, forward strand.
TACGTAGTCGGGTTTTCCAAATATAAAAAGGGCTAATCAGGCTATTAGTAAAAAGCTCCATTTGGCAAGCAGCTACAATATCATCTTTCAAGGAAAATTTATACTTGATGAGATGAAATAATATTTTACGTAAATCGTTAACCATATACATAAAAAAAACGGCGGGTCGCTGCCAAGGTTTGAAACTTAGCATCCGAGTCCGATGGCGGCTCAAACCAATGCCGCGACATAATTTGATTAAATAGTCTTTCTCTAAGCGCCAGTGGGGAATTCGATGGTAAATACACATTTCAGGGTTGTACCAAATTTCCCATCCAGCTTGTTGAATATGTAATAGCGCTTCTAAATCTTCTCCTGCCAGCATATTGTCGCCAATTCGCCCGTGAAGAATAAAATTTTTCGGCACGCTTTCCAGCCAGACTTGGCGACGCACAACTAATCCAGCTCCAGGTGGTAGAACCTTTTTGTGGGGTTCGTAGCATAGAGCATTTGTTCCCCTGTCTGCAATAGCGAGCAGACAAGCGATTTCTTCAAAATTTTTGGGAGGAGTCCCTTGCAAGTCACCATAAATGCGGCTCCCATAACCGCCAACTTTCGGATGATTTTGCCCAAATGTGTATGCTGCTGCAACCCACGTAGATGTTGGTAAATTATCGTCATCAAGAAATCCAATCAACTTACCTCTGGCTTCTTGGACTGCACGTTGACGGGAAAAGGCAAGTCCTTGTTGGGGTTCAAAACAATATCTTAAAGGATAAGCGAAAGGCCAGTTTGCTTGGTATTCTCGAACAACTTTGGCGGTGTTGTCTGAGCTGTTATTATCAACAACTAAAACTTCCCAGACAAATTGCTCGGTATGAATTTGCGATCGCAGTCGCTCTAAGACATCAGGTAAACGGTCTTCCCCGTTATAAGTCGGAATGGCTACAGTAAAATCAACAGACATCGGTTTCAGAGCAGTTTTTTCAGATACGCGATCGTAATTAAGCATATGTTACATTCCTAAGCTTAATGATGCTCTTCTATACTCTTAGTATGCCCAGAAGTACTGGTTGAAATCGCAACCCCACGAACATAATTAGGACTGCGCGAATTGCCAACATTATCGAGAAGCTCTGCCCTTTGCAAACAAGATCGAAGATGCAGATGCAAATTTAATTTTTCTGGTTTCAGCACTGCCTAATCTGGAAGATCGTCGTCAGCCGCTGATGACGCGGGGAGATGACTCGGCTGTGGGTAGATGCCGGAGAAAAATCGACATTTGACGATTCAAAGCCAGATTGACGCTCCACGAGCCGCCAGGGACGCTAGGTTTTCTCGTGGCACCCTGAACGTTGGGGTTATGAGATGGGCACGACAAAGTAAGAGTCGCCTCTTATAAAGTTTAACTGCATTTACGGCAGTGAAGTTTCAGACAGCGATCGCCAACATTGTACGGATATCGCCAGTACCATTCACCACAATCAAAAGGTAGAAATTTAGGGTAAGGTTTATTTTCCTTGAGAGCATGATTTCTGGATGAGGGGATTAGCTGGGATGACAAAAAATTGCGCTTGCTAAATTTTCCAGAAATCCTTGGTATGCCTTATCTAGCGCCCTTCCGGAATATGCGGAACTAATGAGGTGGTGCCGCTCGTACCGAGAATTGGCATCTGTGTAGCAATGTTCTAGCAGTGAATCCCATTCGGGTTGGATGCGATCGCTTACCAAAAATCAGCTTTCACCATACCTCATTCAAATCCAACTCAAATCCAGGTAGCACATCCTCGCCAGATAGAGTTAAAGGAAACTCCAACACCTCTACATCTTGCCCTAAACGGTAAATTTCTACCTGCTTCGTCTTGGGATCAATCAGCCATCCTAAGCCAACGCCGTTGGTGATGGCGTTCATAGGCTGGACGGGTGATGCCTGAGTCGGTGAACTCAATTATGAAGATTGCTCAACTTGGCTTTCAGATGGCTGATTGGTGTATGGATGCGATCGCTCTTCACCCTGTTTTTCCAGTCAAAGTGCGATCGCTGTTGAATTTTTGAACCGCGTTGGCGAAGCCTGCGCGAAGCGCTTAGACGCGAAGGACGCAAAGTAAGAAAAGAGAGGCGCTTAAGCGTTTTTAATGACCGAGTAATTTGTCTCGTAGATGCTTAATGCGATCGCGGTATTTTGCAGCCTCTTCAAACTGCAAATTCTTTGCTGCTTCCTTCATTTGCGCTTCCAGTTGGGTAATCAACTCTGGAATATTCTCTAAAGGCAAATCGTCCGCCTGTTCGTAAATTTCTTCCAACTGTTGAGAATTCAGCCGCCGCGAAACATCTAGGTAAGCCAAAATTGAGTTATTGACTTTTTTGATAATCGGCTGGGGTGTAATGTTGTGCATTTTGTTATATGCCATCTGAATCCCCCGCCGCCGGTCGGTTTCGTCGATCGCTTTGATCATGCTATCGGTGAGATTATCAGCATAGAGGATGGCTTGTCCCCGGATGTGACGAGCGGCGCGACCAATGGTTTGAATGAGCGATCGCTCTGCGCGTAAGAAACCCTCTTTATCTGCATCTAAAATCGCCACCAGAGAAACTTCCGGCAAATCCAACCCTTCTCGCAGCAAGTTAACCCCAATTAGCACATCGAAATTGCCCTCGCGCAACTCTTGCAAGATTTCAATTCGCTCAATCGAGTTAATCTCTGAGTGCAGATAGCGGACTCGAATTCCTCGTTCTTGTAAATATTCTGTCAAATCCTCCGCCATGCGCTTAGTTAAGGTAGTAACTAGCACCCGTTCTCGCTTGTCAATCCTGTCTTTAATCTCACCTAACAAGTCGTCAATTTGTCCTTCCGTGGGACGCACAAAAATTTCTGGATCGAGTACGCCAGTCGGACGGATTACCTGTTGTACAATTCGATCCTCTGACTGTTCTATCTCCCAGTTACCGGGAGTTGCAGAAACAAAAATACACTGATTTACCTTCTCCCAGAACTCCTCTGACTTCAGAGGACGGTTATCAGCCGCACTGGGGAGGCGAAAACCATGTTCAATCAGCACTTTTTTTCGTGCTTGGTCGCCATTGTACATCCCCCGAATTTGCGGGACGCTGACGTGAGATTCATCCACCACTAACAGCCAATCTTTGGGAAAATAATCAATCAAGGACTCTGGCGGTTCTCCCGCACGCCGTCCTGCTAAATGTCGAGAATAGTTCTCAACGCCATTGCAATATCCGACTTCCCGCAACATTTCCAAATCGTAGCGAGTACGCTGATCGAGTCGTTGCGCCTCTAGTAATTTCCCAGCTTTTTCTAATTCTTCCAGCCGATCTTTGAGTTCCTGTTCAATGTCATTACAAGCGGCTTCTAGCCGATCTTCTGGGGTGACAAAGTGACGCGCTGGGTACACATTTACGGCGTCCATACTCTGAAGGATTTCGCCGGTTACGGGGTCAACGTAGCGAATGGCGTCAATTTCATCTCCAAAGAATTCTACGCGAATAATCCGATCTTCGTAAGCCGGGCCAATTTCCAGCACATCGCCCCGAACTCGGAACTTTCCTCGCCCCATTTCTACATCGTTGCGGCTATACTGCACGGAAGCTAAATCTCGCAGCAACTCGCGTTGATTCACTTCTCGCCCCATCTTTAAGGGAATCGCGGCTTTGAGATATTCCGAGGGAATTCCCAAACCATAAATACAGCTAATAGAAGCCACAACAATGACATCGCGCCGCTCAAAAAGCGATCGCGTGGCGGAGTGTCGCAACATATCAATTTCGTCGTTAATTGCAGCACTTTTCTCGATATATGTGTCGGTGACGGGAATATACGCTTCTGGCTGATAGTAGTCGTAGTAACTGACGAAATACTCCACCGCATTTGGGGGAAAGAACTCCCGCAATTCGTTACACAATTGAGCAGCGAGCGTTTTGTTATGCGCCAATACCAGCGTGGGTCTGCCGACGTTCTCAATAACGGCTGCTACTGAGAATGTCTTGCCCGTTCCCGTCGCTCCCAGTAGGGTTTGAAAGCGATCGCCTTTTTTTACGCCTTTCGTGAGTTGCGCGATCGCATTCGGCTGATCGCCCGTCGGTTGAAAGGGAGCTTGCAGACAAAATTGCGTCATACAGTTTTAAGAAGCTTTAAGAAAATTGTTTTTCGTGCCTGGAGCTTGGTCGGCAGATTACCACATCTCTCTTCTCTCTCATCCTAGCCATTTGCCCTCTTCTATGCCTTGCTCATCTAAGCGATCGCCAGAAATAAATCCTAACTTGTCACTGCCATGCACGTTCATCGCCAACAGCATAATTATTTTAATAAATATTGACAATTCTTATTTTTTGTATTCAAGCGGTAAAGCGATCGCTGATTCGTTTATCGGCTTCAACATTGCTTGCAAATGAGATTGTGTCATCCAAGTTTTTAGCGATCGCATTTTAGTTGCACTTGGGACTAAATTACTTCTCCCCATTTACTTGATTAGCACTCCCTCTGCAACTTTGGGAAGCTGCTTGTTTCTAGCGCAGGGGCGCTTTTACTGCAAAGGTTCGAGAGAGCTGTTGAAGGGAACTTATGAATGGGATAATAATCCCACGTTTTTAGCCGTGACAAGATTTCCTATTGTAAAAATTAAGAAGTTTTTTAAATTATCATCTACCTTTAGCCGTAGGAAATGCTCATTCTTTGAGCATAGGTAAAGAGTAATAATAGCGATCCCCATTTTTTCTGTCTGGGGGCAGAAGGCTATGTAAACAAAACTAGATACATTGAATACATAGAAGCAAAAGAAGACTGCGGCAATAAAGCAAATTTAACGCATCTTCTAAAATAAAAACTGTTTGAAAGATTAGGAGAAAAAAATGAGCGTTGAAGATAGAGCTAAAGCAACCGGCAAAAATATCGAAGGCAAAGCCCAAGAAGCGCTCGGCAATATAACTGGCGATCCAGAAGATAAAGCTGAAGGAAAAGCCAAGCAAGCTGAAGCCCAAGTAAGTCACACCAAAGAAGATGTGAAAGATAAGGCAAAAGATTTGGTTGATAACGCCTAATACTTGACTTTGGAGGTCTAGCTACTGAAAAGATTCATCTAGACCTTCTCCCTTATTTAATGCAGCCAATACCACAGACAGGCAACACCCTGATTCTGTCTTGTAAAGACAAGTTTAATAGGAGACTGAGGTGAATTTTCTTCAGCAATTTCGGAAAATTTTTACGGCTTTAGTCTTGGTTCTGTTCCTCTCTACAGCTACAGCTTGTAGTGGAGCCAGCCAAGCAACTCAACCGAAAGCTCTACCGGGTGCGAGTAGCGGTGCTAACAGCATTGTCGCATATCAACAGTTGGAACGCGGTAGCACTGCCGCCGGTCAAGAATTTGGTAACTGGGTAGTCCAGACAGCGAAAGGATTAGTCAAGGATGCCTACGTCCGTGATAACAACAAATTGGGAGTTGTGATTACGCCCCAAGTTCGTCCTAACGAAGTTAAAAGTTTAGCAAGCTCTTTAGCTCAAGGATTCCACAAGAATTTTCCCAACCAAGATTTAACCATTTTGATGTATGCGCCAGATAAAAAACTGATTTTGACAGCAAAATATGATGAGCAGTCAAAACAAATTCAGTATCAAGGTGCTTAGTTTAACTAAGGGGAAATGGTGAAAGCTGGGGCAATTCATCTAGCTTTAACTACTTTAGAAGGTGCATTTGTAGAGATGGGGTGAATCCCCTCTCTACCCAGAATTTACGATTTTTTCTTTTAGCTTTTGAATCAGGAGATAAGAAAATGACCAGCAGCGAACAATATAAGCGTCAAATCATGAATGATTTGGCTGGTGGTGACTCCGAAATGATGCAGGACGCTCCAAGCGATCCTAGCAGCGACTATCAAAATTTTGATGACTTTGCTCAACGTTCCTCTAGAGACGAACGCCGTCAACTGTTTGGGAAGTCTCTACATCCAGACAGCATTCCTGTCAGCCAGATGGAACCAGAACTGCAAAAAGCGATCGCGCAGATTCAACCCAGCGAACGGGATGACGTGGCGCGGGAGTTCTTCAAGCGGTTAAAGGAAAGAGGACTCAATGACCGCCAGTTAGAGCAACAATTAAGTCTCTCCACGCATCACCCCAGCCGCATGAGTGCAGATGATGTTAGCAAACTGGCTACCTTTACCTATCACACTCATCCTGACATCTTTCAAGATGTATTAGCTGATAAACCAGCTATCATGAAGTTTCTGAGCAATCCAGTGGTTGCCGCTGTATTTGGCATCATGGCAGCTAAGTGGCTCGGCGGTCGCAGACACTAAAACCCGTTACTGTTAGACAGCAATAGGTAGTAAAAAAAGGCGCTCCAGTCAAATTGGAGCGCCTTTTTCGGTTTAACAACTTAGCACTTTAAGAAATTCAATGTTTCGAGTAAATGTTAGCTAGGTGGTCAATTTTTAGACTTTTCCAGTGCCAATTTAATCTCAGAAGATTCTCCCAAAGCTTCATTTACTAAAACCAGCTTTCCCTGATTATCGGCTCCCAATTGTTGATTGGCATTAAGGAGTTCAATTCCATAAATAGTTCCATCAGGCGCTATATCTACATTCATTTCATCGCTCACTTGGATGGTTTCCACCTGTACTGTTTTTTCTTGTAAGTAGATATAAGCGACGTTGTATCTAGGATCGTAAGTTAGTCTCATAAAATATTGTCCCTAAAAAAATTTGACAATTACAGTGATAACCAGCCAGTCTTCTTCGTTTTCTTTAACAGCGATAACCTCCACCTTCTTCGTAGAATAATAATTTCCTCGCCACTCAGCATTGAAGGGAAAGTTACGCCTAAACCCTGTTCGCTCCAATTGGGCAGGAAATAGTGTATCACCTTCAACAGTGGCAATAACTTCTGCCTCAGCTGCACCACACTCAATTAATCTTGCTTGAGCATGAGGATGTAGCTTAACGCTCACCTTTGTTAATCCCTTGAGATTCTATAAATTAAACTGTCCTTTTTTAGGAAGACAACCGCCAAATCTTGATAGTCTTGTCCACACTGCCACTAGCCAGTATCTGCCCATCCGGGCTAAAGGCGACAGAATAAACTGTGTGGGAATGACCAGTGAGGGTGCCGATTTCTTTGCCGGTACTCAGTTGCCACAGTTTAATCGTTTTGTCCCCACTGCCACTAGCCAGTATCTGTCCATCCGGGCTAAAGGCGACAGAATTAACTGGGTAGGAATGACCAGTGAGAGTGCGGATTTCTTGACCGGTACCTAGTTGCCACAGTTTGATAGTGTCGTCCCCACTGCCACTAGCCAGTATCTGCCCATCCGGGCTAAAGGCGACAGAATAAACTGTGTGGGAATGACCAGTGAGGATGCCGATTTCTTTGCCGGTACCTAGTTGCCACAGTTTGATAGTCTCTTCCTCCTCTTCCTCTTCCAAACTGCCACTAGCAAGTATCTGCCCATCCGGGCTAAAAGCGACTGATCTACTAACCGAGTAAGAATAATTTGTGAGAGTGCGGATTTCTTTACCGGTACCCAGTTGCCACAGTTTGATAGTGTCGTCCATACTGCCACTAGCCAGTATCTGCCCATCCGGGCTAAAGGTGACTGATCTAACCGAGTCGAAATGACAGCGCAAACGCATCTTATTTTTGAACTGCCCACTTAACAAGGGTTTGATTCTTTGAGTATTTATACTTATGAATTCATGAAACCCAGACCGAAAAAGGAATCTAGAGTTTAGATGTGTTTGCCCTAAGTTGGAATGACCAGCGAGAGTGAGGGTTTCTTTGCCCGTACTCGGTAGCCACAGTTTGATAGTTTTGTCCGAACTGCCACTGGCAAGTAGCTGCCCATCCGGGCTAAAGGCGATGGAATTAACCGACTCGGAATGACCTGTGAGAGTGCGGATTTCTTTACCGGTACCCAGTTGCCACAGTTTGATAGTGTTGTCCTCACTACCACTAGCCAGTATCTGCCCATCCGGGCTAAAGGCGACGGAATTAACATAGTTTGAATGACCTGTGAGAGTCATTACACACCGCCAAGTTTGAGGAACCGCTACAGCAGGTGTTGAGGATTTTAGATTTTGGCTTTTTCCTGGTAAGGAAGGGTTTAAAGGAGTGGATTTTGGAGAGGATTTTGGATTAGGTGTTATCGATTGTGTAGAGGGTATTGTTCCTAAACCCTCCCCTACATTGCATCCCAGCAAATCCAACCATTCCTGCACAGACTGAGGGCGATACTTTTGATTAAGCGCCATTCCCCGCATAATTGCCTGATTTACTCGGTCGCTAATGTTGGGATTTAACTGTTGCGGTGGTGCTAAAGGAATATTTTGCAATCTCGCAGGCGCAGGCATTGGAACCTCTGCGGTCAGCAAAGTATACAATGTGGCGGCTAGGGCGTAGACATCTATATATTCTCCCCGTTCTGCATTGGGGATATATTGTTCGGGTGGCGCGTAGCCAGGAGTAAGATTTTCTGTATGCGTCTGGATAACATTGGGGATAAATTCTCTGGCAATGCCAAAATCAATCAGCACAGCTTCCGATTTGCCAGCGCGTAACATAATATTATTGGGCTTGAGATCCCGATGCAGCAAGCCGCGTTCGTGAATCTCCGTCAAAGCATCGCCGATTTGCCCGATGTATTGCAGCGCTTCTGATTCCGATAGTACGCCGATTCGGAAGACACGACGATCCAAGTCTTCGCCTTCGATGTATTCCATCGCTATGCAAGGCAGATTCCCTTCATCAAAGACATTTTCTATCTGCACCACATGAGAGTGACGACACAAAGCCAGCCGCAGCGCTTCATCGCGGAAATCTTGCCGTAGTTTTGCTTGGCGCGGTATCCAAGCGGGATGATTGAGAATTTGTTCTCTCAGGGTTTTAATTACCCGCAGTTCGCCGCGTTTATTTCTGGCGAGATAGGTAATGCCGATACCGCCTTCGCCTAGCCGCTTTTCGATAAAATAGCGATCGCCAAACAACGTTTGCCCATTCGTCCAAACCATCTTTCACGATTGCCAAATGCTGGTACTTATTCTGGCACGCCCTCTTTATCTAACAACAAAAAAAGCCTGCGATCGCAGGCTTTTTTCATCTAGTAGGAATGCGATTCATCGCGTCTCTACAGGCAAATTATTAAATTCTTTCTACACAGTCGCTAATTCTGGTGAAGGACGCTTACTATTGCGAATCCCTTCGATTGCCTGTGCATAATCCTTCGCCTTAAACACAGCAGAACCAGCAACAATTGCATTCGCTCCTGCTTCCAAAACCTGCCAGGTATTATCTACTTTTAGTCCGCCATCCACTTCAATCCAAGGGTCAAGACCGCGTTCATCGCACATTTGACGCAACTTCCGGATTTTCGGCACCATCTCTGGGATAAAACTTTGACCGCCGAAACCGGGGTTAACGCTCATAATTAATACCAGATCGCAAATCTCCAGCACATACTCAATCAAATCCAAAGGAGTAGAAGGATTGAGAACGACCCCCGCCTTTTTACCCAGTTCCTTGATTTGTCCTAGAGTCCGGTGCAGATGCGGTGAAGCATTGTGTTCCGCATGAACGTAGATATGATCTGCCCCCGCCTTCGCAAAATCTGCGACATACTTTTCTGGTTCCACAATCATCAAGTGGACATCCAGTGGCTTTTGGGTAACCGGACGAATCGCTTCTACAATCAGCGGGCCAATTGTAATATTCGGAACAAAGCGACCATCCATCACATCAACGTGAATCCAATCTGCACCGGCGGCATCCACCGCCTTAATTTCCTCTCCCAATCGACTGAAGTCAGCTGATAGGATTGATGGAGCGATAACAATCGGCTTCTGGGATGGCGTTTGGGTCATGGTTATTTATACTCTCTTGCGTCCTCGTCTGGTATTCAGTTTAACAAAAGACGTGGCAAGCCTTAAAAAAGTATGAAGTATGAACGATGAAGTGTGAATTTAACCTTCAATCTCTAACCTTCAACCTTGAAACTAAGATTTTCAACCTTCAACCTTCAACCTTCAAAACTTCAGTGGAGAAGCTTGCGTGGCTCACCAGCAGATTTTTAAAAAACTAACATGGCTTGTTTGGGGGCTGGGAATTACCGCCTTAACCGCTCCTTCCTCTCTGGCTAACGAAACCTCATCACTGGGAGAAGCGGGCATTGATGCCCAAAGGCTACACGCTGCTCCTTATAACTTATTGGGTCGTAAGATTGCTATCGGTCAGGTAGAGATTGGAAGACCGGGACAATTTGGTTTGGATAAAGCGGTTTCCCGGAATCGAGCCTTCTCCTTGATCCGAGTCTTTTATCGAGATGCCCCAGCCAAAGCTGATAGTAATGTTGATGGGCACGCAGCAATGGTAGCAAGCGTGATGATTAGCTCGGATAAAGGTTTCCCCGGAGTGGCACCGCAGGCACGACTGTATGCTTCAGCTGTTGGCGCACCGCAAAAAACAGGTCAACCGGAAGAGTGCTTATCCACGCAGTATGTAGCAATGCAAAATGGGGGCGATGTTCGGGCAATTAACTTTAGTTTTGGAGAGTCTCTGGAGCGAGATTCTCGACCGAACCCGATTCTGGATGGCAACGCTCTACTAACCCAGTGTATTGACTGGTCGGCTCGCGTCCACGACTCGCTTTATGTAGTAGCGGGGAATCAAGGGACTGGGGGGATTCCGATTCCCACCGATAACTATAATGGCGTCAATGTTGCTTATACAACGCGCCGCGAGGGAATTTTTACGAAAGTAGATTTTGCCAACTTGAGCGCTGCGCCTATCGGGATTGCGAAGCGTCTGCTTGACCGGGAAATTAATGTTGGCCCCCGTCGCTCGATTAGTTTAGTAGCACCCGGTAGCCAGATCGAGGTATTAGACATTAAGGGTAAGGAAACTCGTGTCACTGGAACGAGTTTTGCGGCTCCCCATGTCACCGCATCTGTGGCGTTGTTACAAGAATATAGCGATCGCCAACTGCGAACACAACAGCCCAACTGGACGCCAGACGCCCGTCGTCATGAAGTTATGAAAGCTGTGCTGCTGAACTCCGCAGAAAAAATCAAAGACACTGGCGATGGACTGCGCCAAGCGATGAGTCGCACAATTTTGACTAAAGATAACCGCGACTGGTTAGCCTCCGATGCTTACAAAGACCGGAAAATCCCATTAGACTTCCAAATGGGTACCGGACAGATGAATACTTTTCGGGCTTACCAGCAATTTAGTCCCGGTCAGTGGAATTCTGAAAAGCCGGTGCCGTTGGTCGGTTGGGATTACCGCACAGTGAAGGAGTCTGCATTTCAGGATTATGTCTTGAACCAACCATTGCAGCAAGGGAGTTTTGCCTCGATCACGCTCGCCTGGGATAGGCGCGTGGAGTTACAAGATCAAAATAACAACAAGCAGTTTGATGTCGGGGAAAGTTTTAGCGATCGCGGCTTAAACAATCTCGATATCTACCTGATGCGAGCCGAAGATAATGATATCAGCAAGAGTATCTGGTCTTCGGAAAGCGATGTTGATAGTGTAGAACACATTTTTCAGGAAATTCCTGCCACGGGTCGCTACAAAATTCGCGTCCAATATCGTCAGAAATTCAATGAAAATACTCAAGCCTATGCCTTAGCTTGGTGGACGGTACCGGCGAAAGAGCTACTCAAAGGGAAAAATTAAACATAAAATCGCGATTTGAGATTGAAGAATATAGGGGTGCGTTTAACAAAATATCGCGCCTTCTATAGACACGCTCCTTAAACCTTCTTCGATCCAGTTCATACCATTTCACTTTATGTCTGCCACAAATACGTCTATTGCCCCCCTTTTGAAGGGGGGTTGGGGGGATCGCAAATGTGACATCAAAATAGTAAATTGGTATCAGTTGCCAAAACCGTAACCAGTGGAACGTCCCTGGCTGTTAGCCGTCATTCTAGAAAAGGAATGTTACGGCAATATAAACAGCTATATGAAGCGACCAATGTTCAGTTTAATGGTAGCGATCACATCAGTCAGTATCATCCTACTCGGTTTCCTGGGATGCTCGATGGTCAAAAATCCGCAGGCTGCAATGGGCGAACCCAGGCAGCCTGGAACCTCTCCTACCATCAGTCAGCGCCAGAAGAAAACTGTGGATTCGAGACTGGTTGCGGCGAATACAAAATTTGGGTTCAAACTATTCCAAGAAATTTTAAAAGAGGACAGCGGCAAGAATATTTTTGTCTCGCCTTCTAGTGTAGCGATCGCACTCTCGATGACCTACAACGGTGCTAGCGGCGATACTCAACAAGCAATGGCAAAAACCTTGGAATTGCAAGGATTAAGCCTACAAGAAGTCAATCAATCCAATGACGCCTTGAAAGCGCTCTTAGAAAATCCAGACCCCCAAGTGCAGCTCACCATTGCCAACTCTCTTTGGGCAAAGAAAGGCCTCTCTTTTAACCCAGATTTTCTTCAAAAAAATCGCCAATTTTATCAGGCGCAAATTGCAGAACTAGACTTTAGAAATCCTAGCGCTATATCTGACATTAATAACTGGGTAAAACAAAATACTCGCGGTAAAATCAATTCAATTGTCAACGAAATTCCACCCGATCAAGTGTTATTTTTGATCAACGCTCTTTACTTCAAAGGGACTTGGACAAAGAAATTTGACCAGAAGCAAACAACAACTGAACCGTTCTATCTTTCCGATGGAACTCAGAAACAACACCCAATGATGTCTCAAAGGGATAAATATAAATACTACGAAAACGACCAGTTTCAAGCCATTAGTCTACCCTACGGAAAAGGAAAACTTAGCTTATATGTTTTTCTGCCAAAAGAAAATTTTAAACTTACAAATTTTTACCAGCAGCTAAATACTGAAAACTGGGAGGAATGGATGACTCAATTCAAAACGAAACCGGGATTCATCCAGATGCCTCGCTTCAAAATGGACTACGACATAGAACTCAACGACGCTCTCAAAGCGCTGGGTATGGAAGTAGCTTTCGACTCAAATGCTAATTTTACTCAGATGAGTTCTATCCCACTCCAGCTCAATCAAGTCAAGCACAAAACCTTTGTGGAAGTGAACGAAGCAGGAACCGAAGCAGCCGCAGTCACTGCCGTCGGAGTAATGACAACATCTGCACCGATCCCAGAGGAACCCTTCGAGATGATTGTTAACCGCCCGTTTTTCGCTTGTATTCGAGATAATCAAACTGGAACCGTTCTATTTATGGGGTCTATTGTGGAACCAAAATGAAAGACATTGACCCGTTTGAAAATCAAGACATCAAGAGGGACGGGTTGGAAACCCCACTTTACCAACTGTTTATCTATTTGATTCCTGTAGTTGGCTTTTTCCCAGCCCTCTGGACGTTATACCGACGTGATAGCGACCGGCAACAACAAACTGTGAGTAGGCTATCGGTAACGCTGGCGCTCGGTTGGCTGTTGGCATACGGTTTATTGGGGGCTGGAGTTGCACAAGCTTCAGAAACTTTAACCTTGCGTTTGTTATTTATCAATGGTCTATTGACATCGGGTTATTTTTTGGTCAGCTTATGGTTGATGGTGCGTCTGTGGCAACGGAAGTCTGTACGTATTCCGGGTGTTAGCGGGCTTGCGGAGGGAGCCGTTCGCAAACACTTGTCCTAAACGAGCGTGTATTAGTTCGCCTCAGCTTGGGACGAGGCAAGAAAGGTTGTAGGCGCACAGTATTTTTTCAAAGAAAGCAACCGGAGTTACGAGCGCAACCCATTTGTATCCGGATGCTTTCCTTGAACAAAAGTAAGGAATGGGGAAGGTCGAATGAAGATTTGGCCTATGCACTTGATAGCTGGTTCTCCCTCTAGCCTACGCATCTCTATCGAAATGAGGTTAAACTCTTGCCAGTGTTTGCCTGATTTTGCAGTAAATCGGTAGAAAAACTGCTATGAGTGTTCTAGTGCAATCCTTCTTAAGGACGGATTTTGTTAGAAATAAACGTCCCAGCTCCAGATTGCCAGATTCCGCGCCCCTACCTTGAACACAAATTCGTGTTATCTTTTTTGCGTGTGTGAGGAAGCCAGTGTCAGCCCGAAAAATTCCTGAAAAACGCCCGTGGGGGCAAACATCCAATCAACCCATCAAGAAAAGGCCTGTTCAAAAACGAAACCAGGTGAACTGGCTTTGGCTTGGGTTGGGCTTGACTGGGGTGGCAATGCTGTCAGCAACTGCGGGAGCTTTGTTAGCCGTGTCTTTTTCCAGTACGCCGTTGCTGCAAAGCCAGCTAAGTCCGGAAGAAGCTGCGGTGTTTGATGGCGATCGCATTTCCCGCACCAGTATGCGATTGCCAGAACTGACCCGCCCGGTAAATATCTTAGTCATGGGAATCAAGGTCATCTCCTCCGACCTGGATAACCCTCCTCCTGAAACGAAAAATCTGGGATACCACGCGCTGGTAAACTCCTTCGAGGGTCTATCAGATACCATGCTCTTGCTGCGGTTTGACCCGGAGGCGCAAAAAATCGCGGCTTTATCAATCCCACGGGATACCCGCACCTTTGTTGAGGGCGTCGGCGTTACCAAGATTAATGCAGCGAATCTTGAGGGGGGACCAGCCCTCAGTGCTAAGGCAACCAGCGAACTCCTCAGCGGCGTGGGAATCGATCGCTACATCCGAATAAACGTTCAGGGGGTAGAAAAGCTGGTGGACGCCTTGGGTGGCGTTACCGTCTATGTCCCCAGGGATATGAAATATCGAGATGAGAGCCAGCACCTGTACATCAACCTGAAAGCAGGAAAACAACATCTCAATGGTAATCAAGTGCTGCAATTGCTGCGCTTCCGCTATGACAAGTATGGCGACATCGGTCGGATTCAGCGGCAGCAAATGGTAATGCGGGCACTGATGGAGCAAGCACTGAATCCAACCACTTTAGCGAGAATGCCGAAGATTCTTTCGGTTATTCAGTCGCATATTGACACCAACTTGACGGTTGAGGAGTTGTTAGCCCTGGTTGGCTATGGTGTCAAGACCGACCGTTCCCAAGTGCAAATGTTAATGGTACCGGGTGACTTTAGTGGCAGTGGGCATCATGAGGTGAGTTACTGGGTGCCAAATCGCCGCCGCATCCAGACGATGATGGCGCAGCATTTTGACCAGGGATTGGACGGTGGTGAAGCAACTGACCCAGCCTATATCCGGGTAGCGATTCAAGATAGTACAGGTGATATGAAGGCTGTCCAATCTTTAATCAACACGCTAAGGAATGCTGGCTACCGGAATGTCTACGTTGACGACCCGTGGCCCGAACCGTTGCGGGTAACGCACGTAGTGGCTCAACAGGGAGATGGAAATAGTGCCAAAGCCATCTACCGTTCGCTGGGATTCGGGGAAGTGCGTGTTGAAAGTACGGGCAATCTAGTTTCGGATGTGACGATTCAGCTGGGTCAAGACTGGCTTAAGCGGAGTGCTAACCGGGACTCATTTTAAATGAAGCATTTAGCAGTTCTCAGTTGGGTGCAATATACACACTCGGAACCTCACCCCCAACCCCTCTCCGTGAACGGGGAGGGGGAATATTGAACCTAGAGAGGTTTACGGGGAGGGGCAGAGGAGGGGTTAAACCGTACTGCATCCAATAGAGAATTGCTATAGATGCCCCAATTCCAGCACTTCTAAGTATTCTCAGCTAAAACTTGATTGTCCGAGTACATCTGCAATATCCAATCCTGCAAAATCGGGTTAACTAACTCAGGCGCTTCATCCTGGGGACAATGCCCGACACCTTCGATGGGAATAAACTTCTCAATTTGGGGGTAGTTGGCAAACTCTCGCCCCAGTTCTATGGGTTCCCAAGGATCTTCCGTTCCCCAGAGTATGATTGTCGGGCAGGGCAAAAGGGGCAGCAGGTCTTCCGGCAGCGGCCCTTGAGAATAGCGGGTAAAGGCTACAAAAACGTCCACAGCCCCCTCATCAAACGCGGGTGCCATGAGCATATCCACCAGTTCATCTGTCACCGCTTCCGGATGCTTGTAGGCTTGCAGGAGAACCTTCCTTACCACCTTCGGCTTGGCAAGTTGGCTAAAGAAGAATTTGCCAATCCACTTGACTGCCAGCAGTCGTTGAACGATGGGTGCGCCAAAACTGCGATACCAGGGCAGCTGGGCGCGTTTGCGGTCGTGCAGCAGCCGCAGAGAACAGTTAATGAGGGCAGTTCCCAAGACAATATCTGGATGATCGACTGCTGCTTGCATTGCCACAATACAGCCGATGGAATTTCCGACTAAAAAAACGGAACCGCCCACCACCTCGCGGCAAAAATCAGCGAGTTGCTGTCCCCAAGTTTCAAAGGTGTAGGAAATCTTGCCCCCTGGGGTGGGTTTCGCGGAACCACCAAAGCCAATTAAGTCAATGGCATAGACGCGGCAATTTTGAGCCAACACCGGGATGTTTTTGCGCCAGTGCCCCCAAGATGCCCCAAATCCATGTACCAGCACAACCGCTGGCCCTTGAGTTCCCTGAGTCTGGTAGCAGATGGGAAAACCTTGCCAAGTCCAAGTTTTCGTGACGATATGGGCAGCCGTAGGTGCAGTTGGAGTGGTGGAGGAAGATGGAGTCATGGGATAGATAGCGATCGCATCTCTTTGATTTCTATCCCGTCGCACCTTGAATGCGCTCTCAACGCCACGGGTAGACTTATGCTTTCCTAATTTTACAATTCTTCAACTCTGGAAAACACTAATTCCAATAATTTTGAGCAACTGAATCGAAAATCCCGTAAAAACTCTGATGCCAAGTGTAGATAAGCCTGGTACACAGGTGAAGACTCTCACAAGAAGCGGAAAGTGACACGGAGAATTCCAATTTTCAATTTCCAATTTCAAAACCTTAGTTTTTCATCTGTGCGTAGCACTCAAAGCGGGGAGTATGTCAGTATCTAGATTGGTGACTCCCTCATGAAATTTAGTTGGTGATGACTACGGTGCAAACTCCTACTTCTGTTCTGCCATTCCTTGGTCCTGATTTAGCTTCTACCTACGATGCCGCGCGAGTGGTGATTTTGCCGATTCCTTATGAGGCGACGACAACGTATCGAAATGGCTGCGAAAATGGGCCAGATGCGATTCTAGAAGCCTCTGGGCAGGTGGAATATTATGATGAGGAGCTAGATTGGGAAACTGGCAAAGACATTGGAATTTATACGGCTGAATCGATTGCAGACACCCGCAACGGTCGTTCAGTTTCATCCGAGGAAATGCTGCAAGTTACCCGCGAAACGGTATCTCAGATGATAGCTGACGGCAAGTTTGTTATTGGTCTGGGTGGCGAACACAGCATTACAACTGGTCTTGTAGAGGCATACCGAAAAGCCTACCCCGATGAACCCTTTACGGTCGTGCAAATAGATGCTCACGGCGATTTGCGCTATGAGTACGAAGGCTCGATTCACAACCATGCTTGCGTGATGCGGCGGATTGTGGAAATGGGATTGCCAACTGTGCAAATCGGCATACGCGCCATTTGCAAAGAAGAAGCTGACTTGATCAAAGAGAAAAATTTGACGGTGTTCCGGGCGAGAGAAATTGCAACGCAACCGGATTGGATGGAAAGGGCGATCGCAAGTATCCCCACCAGACGCGTTTTCCTCACCATTGACCTCGACGGGATTGACCCCACCCTGATACCTGGTGTCGGCACCCCAGAACCCGGTGGATTAAATTGGTACTCCCTACTCTCTTTTTTGCGGCAAGTGTTTCAAAATCACGAAGTGATTGGTTGTGATGTTATGGAATTGGCACCGATTGTAGATTCCGTAGTATCAGAATTTACTGCTGCAAAATTAGTCTACAAACTAATCGGTTATCAGGCGTTCTCCCAAGGCAAATAGAGACCGTAATTGCTTTGTTCTTTACGACTGTAGCCCCCTCGTACTTTGTTGTAATTACCCAGGGATAAGTAAATGAGTGTAATGGAAAAGACCGGCACTCCTATTGGTAGTTATGCTCCAGATTTTGAATTACCGGGAATCGATAATCAAGTCCACCACCTGGCTCGGTATTTAGAAAAGTATCGAGCTGTGGGCGTTGTTTTTATGTGCAATCATTGCCCATACGTGCAGTCCTATATGGGTCGGCTAATCCAGATTCAAAGCGAGTTCCAAAGCCAGGGATTTACCCTGATTGGCATCAACGCCAATGATGCGGTTCAGTCGCCTGAAGACAGCTTCGAGAATATGCAAAATTTGGTAGCAACTCACGGTCTAAATTTTCCTTATCTGAGAGATACCACACAGGATGTCGCTCGTTGCTTTGGGGGACAGACAACGCCAGAGGTTTTCTTATTAGATAATTCTGGGATACTCCGCTACAGGGGACGGATTGATGATAATTCCCAAGATCCAGCAGCGGTGAAGGTGCATTATTTACGGGATGCGATCGCTTCTTTACTGCAAGGAAAAACGGCGATTACAACCGCCTCAACTGAGGCGGTAGGCACCCCGATAAACTGGCGTCCTTAACACGTAGTCTCAAGGCTCTCCACACTTTAGTAACTGAATTTGCGGATAATATCACAAAACTTACTCCTCTACTGTTATCTTATGGTGGAGGTATTTTGAGTGAGACAATAGTCTGGGCATGGGGATAACTTATCGGCGGGTTTTACTAAAGCTGAGCGGTGAAGCTTTAATGGGCAACCTGGGCTATGGAATCGATCCAATGGTGGTTCAGGAAATCGCGCAGGAAGTCGCAGATGTCGTGGCAAGTGGCATTCAGATGGCAATTGTCGTCGGTGGCGGCAATATCTTTCGCGGTGTCAAGGCAGCTTCGGCTGGCATGGATCGGGCGACAGCCGACTACATCGGGATGATTGCAACGGTGATGAATGCGATGACCTTGCAAGACTCCTTGGAGCAAATCGGAGTACCGACACGAGTCCAAACAGCGATCGCCATGCAGGAAGTAGCGGAGCCTTACATCCGGCGTCGCGCCATTCGCCACTTAGAAAAAGGACGGGTCGTAATTTTTGGGGCTGGATCGGGAAACCCCTTCTTCACCACTGATACGACCGCTGCCTTGCGAGCGGCGGAAATTGATGCGAATGTAATTTTTAAAGCAACCAAAGTAGACGGGATCTATGATTCAGATCCCCATCTCAACCCAGGGGCGCGTCGCTATCAGAGCCTGACCTACGGACACGTCCTCACTCACGATCTGCGGGTGATGGATAGTACCGCGATCGCCCTGTGCAAAGACAACAACATCCCCATCGTTGTGTTCGACCTCTCGGTGCGGGGCAATATCCACCGCGCCGTTACGGGAGAAGCGGTGGGAACAATTGTAGGAGGATCTTGTGAAATTAGCTGATGTTGAAAATCATATGCAAAAGACAATTGAGGCAACTCAACGGTCTTTTAATACGATTCGGACGGGACGGGCAAACGCCTCTCTCCTCGACCGGGTGTCGGTGGAATACTATGGTTCCCCAACCCCTCTAAAATCTCTGGCAAGTATTAATACACCAGATTCTAGTACGATTACCATTCAGCCGTTTGACCGCGGCAGCATGAATCTGATCGAAAAAGCGATTTCTTTATCAGATGTCGGTTTAACTCCGAGCAATGATGGCTCAGTCATTCGATTGAATATTCCACCCCTAACGACCGAGCGTCGTAAAGAACTGGCAAAAATCGCTGCCAAGTATGCTGAAGAAGGAAGAGTTTCTGTTCGCAATATCCGCCGCGACGCCGTAGACTCAATTCGCAAGCAAGAAAAAAATAGTGAAATCTCTGAGGATGAAGCGCGAGACTTGCAGGAAAAAATTCAAAAGCTAACTGACAAGTACGTTGCCAAGGTTGATGAGCTGTTAGCCGAGAAAGAAAAAGATATCACGACCGTTTAAAGTCATTAGTCACTCGTCATGGGTCGCTCGTCAAAAGCGATCGCGCTAGAGCTAAGGACTCAGGACAAAAGGCTAAAAACGGATACTACGCAGGTTGAAGCGCTTGTCCATCTAAAGCAGGGCGAACCAGGAAAGCAACGTGCATAGGATAGCCCTGGGAGTAGATCGCATCGATGTACCGCAGGGCTGTTTCTCGATTTTTGCAGGTGCGTAAAACTTTCTCGTTGCCGTTGGCGTATTGGATGCGTAATTCCCAGAACATCGCTTTTCCCCTTATGAAAATAGTAGAAACACCAAATAGTCGGTCAGCGACTTTATAAAACTTTCATGAACCTATCCTATAAGCTTTATATAAACTTTGCACTCAGTAAAATTGATGAATTGAATAAATATCGCGATCGCGCTCTCTAGTTGTCTGGAAGAAAAAGCTGAACGACTACGTACTGGAAAACACGGTTTGTCTTCTAGAAGTCAAGAGAAAATCTAAATCAAGGCGAAGAATATTTATCTTAAAAATCCTGAAAGCCTGAAATTGTATACGTTTTACCGAGATAAGCATAATTACGCAAATAGCTAGCTGGTAGGGAAAGCAATTAAGCTTAATTACCAGTGAGTGTCAAGCGTGAGGATGTAAATTCTTCGCTTAACAAGCTTAAATTGCAAGTGTGTTCAGAAGCAAAAATTAACACGATGTTTGACTGCATTATTGTCGGTGCTGGCCCAGCAGGTGGAACCGCAGCTTATCATCTAGCTAAGGGAGGACGTTCGGTTTTAGTCTTAGAAAAAGACGCAATGCCGCGTTACAAACCGTGTGGGGGTGGAGTATCACCAGCGATACAAGAGTGGTTTGATTTTGATTTTTCTCCAGCGATTTCCTTAAAACTCAAATCACTCCGCTACACCTGGAAAATGGGCGATCCGGTGGAAGTAGGGCTGGAAACAGGACAACCGATTTGGATGGTAAGGCGAGACGTTTTCGACAACTTCCTGATGCAGCAGGCGCAGCAACAAGGCGCAGAACTGCGAGACAACACTGAAGTAACGGGGATTGAGTTTAAGAGCGATCGCTGGCAAGTCAACACCGCCAATGGACCCGTTGAAGGTCGCTATCTGATTGCCGCAGACGGAGCCAAAGGGCCAATGGCTAAGTGGTTAGACTTCAAAGAGCGCAAACGGCGTCTGGCTGGAGCCTTAGAAGCAGAAATACCCGCCCAAAATACCAACCAACAAAAGATTCATTTTGAATTTGGGATGGTCAAAAATGGCTATATTTGGAACTTTCCTAAAGCAGACGGATATTCTATCGGCGTTGGCACGTTCATCGGCGGTGAACCCCAAGACTTTAAGAAAATTTTGGCTGAGTACGCCAAATCTTTCGGCGTAGAGGTCAATCAGAGCAAGCAATATGGTCATCCCCTTTCTCTATGGGATGGCAATCAAAGGCTGCATACGCAAAATGCAGTTTTAGCCGGAGAAGCCGCCTGTGTCGTCGATCCGTTTACTGCTGAGGGAATTCGTCCCTCAATGTTTAGCGGCTTGAAGGCAGCGGAAGCGATTGACAAATCACTCTCCGGGGATGGCAATGCTCTGGAAAGATATACCAGCACGATCGCCGAAGAATGGGGATCGGATATGCAGTGGGCACAACGCTTAGCAGGAGTGTTTTACAGAGTTCCTGGGATTGCTTATCGAGTCGGTGTTAAGCGCCCTGGTGCCACTGAGCGCATGGGCAAGATTCTGTGCGGAGAGAGTCGATACTCTGAAGTGGCAGAGAGTGCTATTAAGCGCCTCAGTAAGAGCATGATACCGGGAATGGGTGGGTAAAACGATTGAGCATTTAGTTAGTAAGGGTTGACTTCTTTCGGGTGGGCAAAAGCCCACCCAGATAAGATTTGGTAGGTATTCCTCACTCTACAAAATTAAATTTTTGAGAGTGCAACCCCCTTTTAAATCGTCAGTGGTGCAATTTCCTCATGTGTTATATTGGGGCTTTCATCCAGAAACTTGCTAGGTTATGTCTTCTAGGACTGCAAAGTTATCCAGGTTCGGGCTGATGATTTTAGCAGCGGGATGCTTAAGCTTCCTGACGCTAGGTTGTCAAAAATCAGAGGCTGACGCTAAAAAGTATGTTGACTCAGGAAATACTCTAGCTCAACAAGGCAAATTAAACGAAGCGATCGCTGACTACAACAAAGCCGTTGAGATTAATCCCAAGGATGCAGAAAGTTACAATAAGTTAGGAACTATTCTGGTCAACCAAAAGAAATTTCCTGAAGCCAGTGATGCTTTTCAAAAGGCAATTGCAAATAGTCCTAAAAATATAGAGCTATATCATAAATTAGGATTTGTTCAGGTTCAAGAAAAGAAACTGGAAGAAGCATCTGCTACTTTTAAAAAGGCAATTGAAATTGACCCGAAAAATGCCAAATCCTATAATGACTTAGGATTTATTCAGGTCAATCAAGGCAAATTACCTGAAGCAGCTGCTAACTTCAAAAAGTCAATTGAAATTGACCCGAAAAATGCCAGATCTTACAATGATTTGGGAGTTGCTTTAGGTGCCCAAGGTGACAGTAAATTACCCGAAGCGACTGAGGCTTTCAAGAAGGCAATTGAAATTGACCCGAAAAGTGCAGATGCACACTATTTCTTAGGGGTTGCCTTGGTCAAACAAGGAAAGTTAAATGAGGGAGTAGCAGCTCTCAAAAAGACCACCGAAATTGCTCCGAAAGCAGCACCTGCTTACTTTGGTCTAGGGGTAGCTCTAAATCAACAAGGTAAGAAGTCTGAGTCAATCGAAGCGATGAAAAAAGCCAGAGACTTGTTTAAAGAGCAAGGTCAAACTCAGCAAGCTGACCAGATCGATCAGGGATTAAAGGCTTTAGGGAAACAGTAACCAGTTTTAACACTCCCGTTCCCTGAAAAGAGGATAGAGTTTTTACTCCCAGGAGTAGGGGCACGATTGTTGATTTAAAAAGTAGGGGCACGGCAATGCTGTGCCCCTATAATGGTTGAGCGATAAGGTTTTCTGAAAGTTCTGTAACCAGGCAACTAGCCCCAGGGAAACACTGAATACGGTTTGGTTAGGGCGAAAAATACCAAAGTTCGCATTTGTTGGATTTCGTTTCTCCACCCAACAAACAATAATTTTCACCGAACCATATTGGGGAGACAGACCCAAAGCTGGGTTGGGATGTTGGCAACAGGTACTTACCATCCTCAACTTTGATAATGCTGAATACTCGAGCGGCTGAAAGTCGCCTACTCGACTGCATCCCTTGCAGCAACAAGCATGGTAGAACTGGGACAAGCACTTTTATAGTTTCGACATGACGATTTACTTTTATAAATTTGAAGATCCCTACGGATGTTTTTCCAACTTTTCTCCTCATAACATTTATCTGCTGGGTCAAGATTGGATGACGGTGGAGCATTATTATCAAGCGCAAAAATTTGTTGGCACCGAGGATGGAGCGTTAATCCCAGCGATCGCTAGCGCGAAGACGCCAATGGAAGCCGCGACACTGGGACGCGATCGCACCCGCCGCATCCGTCCGGACTGGGAACAAGTGAAAACCCAAATTATGCGCGAAGCCGTGCTAATCAAGTTTCTAACTCACCTAGAGATTCAATCCATTTTGCTTTCGACCGGCGATCGCCCAATCGTGGAGGATTCTCCCACCGATTATTACTGGGGTTGCGGTGTAGAAAAAACTGGACAAAATCATTTGGGAAAAATCCTGATGAGTGTCCGTCAAGAAATCCGGCAACGGTTAGGAAAAAAGTAGCGTTACTCCTTTGTGAATTTATATATTTAGCTAATCTGAATTAGCGATTTTTTTAGGGAAAATATTTTTAGCTTTTCATAGCATATCTTACATAAACTGTCAATGTTTTTAAGTTATTTTTTCTTGAAAATATTAAAGTTAACAATAATTTTAAAACTTTTATAAGATCAATAGTTTTACGAATACCCAGTATGACTTTTCAGTTACAGAATAGAAATATACAAAAACATTCATGCCTGAATTTATAAAAGTGGTGGATAGAGGGAATGAGCTTAAGTGATAATACGCAAACAATGCAGCACGAAATAGACCAAGCAAGCTTATTACACGGGATTACCAATCGGATTCGGCGATCGCTAGAATTGCCAGAAATTTTGACATCGACAGTCGCTGAAATTCGCTCATTGCTTGAAACCGACCGCGTGATGATTTATCGGTTTCATGCCGATGGCAGTGGAGAAGTGATTGCCGAGGCAATTGATAACAATCGCCTGCCATCTTTGATAGGGCTAAATTTTCCGGCTGATGACATTCCTCCCCACGCCCGCGAGATGTTTCTGAAAGCTCGCCAGCGCTCAATTGTCGATGTTTCCTCAGGGTTGATTGGTCTGAGTTCCTTGGATTGCGCCCAGACAGGTACTGCTTTGAAGGCGGAAGATGTTCGCTATCGCCCAGTAGATTCCTGCCATATTGAATATCTCACGGCAATGGGAGTCACATCTTCCCTCGTGGTGCCGATTCTATATCATGATGCCCGCACGCAGGAGACCCAGCCGGAACTATGGGGTTTATTAGTCTCTCATCACGCTGAATCGCGTTCGGTTTCGGAACAAGAACTGCAAATCGTCCAGTTAGTGGCAGATCAAGTTTCAATTGCGATCGCTCAATCTACCTTACTCGAACTCGCCTGCGCCCAAGCAACGCGGGAAGCGCGGATTAACCGAGTCGCCACCCTGCTCCATGCACTACCAACGATTCAGCTTTCTGAAGCCCTTACGGAAACGGTTGCAGCCTTTAAAGGTTGTGGGGGCAGAATTTACATAGCGGCAGAAAATCCAAGTCAAGCAATCCTATTTGCCTGCGGCGATCAACCGATGCTAGGAGCCATCGGGAAAGATCGTCCGCTTGAAGAGCATCCCGTTTGGCAGGAATATTTAAAATTACAAGACACTGCCTGCAATCCCATCAAGGCAGTGACGGATCTCTATAAAGAACCTCATCTGCGAGTCATCGCGCCAGCGTTCCGCACGACTCGAATTCGGGGCATCCTGATCGTTCCTCTCCAGTATCGTCAGCAGTTTCTGGGATACTTGTGCATTTTTCGTAATGAAATTGATACGGAAACTTTGTGGGCTGGAAATTTCGACCCGGATCGGAGACAACTGCAACCTCGTAATTCCTTTGAGGCATGGAGGGAACTGAAACGAGGTCAAGCACAAGCGTGGACGCCGGGAGAAATTGAACTCGCTCAAGCCTTGGGTCATCACTTCTCAATGGCGATTGAGCAGTATCTCCTGTACACACAGGTGCAGTCTCTCAATAGCAACCTGGAGCATCAAATTCAAGAGCGAACTGTCCAGCTAGAACAGTCCTTAGAGTTTGCCAAAGTCCTCAAGCAAGTCACAGACCAAATTCGCAGCACTCTGGATTTAGAGAAGATCCTACAAAGCATTGTGCAGGAAGTCAGGAAACTGCTAAGCACAGACCGAGTGGTAATTTACCAGTTTACTAGAAGTTGGCAAGGGGAGGTGGTTGTAGAAGCAGTGACAGGCAGATGGAACTCAATTCTGGGAGAGATATACGAAGATGAATGCTTTCCTCAGGAGTACGCCTCTGCTTACCAGCAAGGAAGGATTCGAGCAGTTCATAACGTAGCTGAGTCAGATTTGCATCCCTGTCATATAGAGTTTTTACTGAAAATTCAGGTTCAAGCCAACTTAGTTGTCCCGATTAACATGGGGGAACAGCTATGGGGGCTACTAATTGCCCATGAGTGCCAAGCTCCTAGGGAATGGAAGACTGCTGAAATTGATTTGCTGCAACAGCTGGCAAATGAAGCCGCGATCGCAATTCAGCAAGCCGAACTGTACGAACAAAGCCGTACTGCCGCTGCGACTGCTACCGCTCAAGCACAACAGTTAGAACAAGCTGCCGAACAACAGCAAGCATTGTTTGGAGTAATTACGAAGATTCGAGAATCCCTCGATCTAAATACAATCTTCAAAGCAACGACCACTGAAGTCCGACAACTGCTAGGGGCTGACCGAGTGGCAGTATTTCGCTTATATTCCGCCTCTGGCTCGCTGGATGATGAATTTGTCTCAGAAGACGTATTACCAGCTTTAAAGCCGATTTTAGGAACCAAAGTTTACGACCGCCACTTTTCCCAAAACTATGCTGTACTTTATCAACAGGGTCGGATTCAAGTAGTTGATGACATCTACAACGCAGGCTTAACTGGTTGCCATATCGAGCTGCTGGAGCAATTTCAAGTTCAAGCTCAACTCGTGGTGCCACTGCTAAAAGGGGATATCCTTTGGGGATTGCTCTGTATCCATCAATGCTCGCAAAAGAGACATTGGGATGTCTCGGAAATTGAGTTCGTCACCCAGACTGCTGTTCAGCTGGGAGTTGCAATACAGCAAGCAGAATTACTCGCTCAAACCCAGCATCAAGCAGAACAACTCGCTTGTGCCCTCCAAGAATTACAACAAACCCAAACCCAGCTGATTCAGACAGAAAAAATGTCGAGTTTGGGACAGCTAGTCGCAGGTGTGGCTCACGAAGTCAACAATCCGGTTAATTTTATTTACGGCAATCTCATTCACGTTGGCGAGTACGTAAAAGATTTGATCGATCTGTTGCATTTATACCAAGAGCGTTATCCCCATCCCGATCGAGAGGTTGTCAAACACGCAGAAGCAATCGATTTGGAATTCATTGCTGATGATCTGCCTAAAATGCTGTCGTCAATGAAGGTGGGAGCCGACAGAATCCGTCAACTGGTGCTGTCTCTGCGGAATTTCTCTCGCCTTGACCAAGCCGAGATGAAACGGGTGGATATCCATGAGGGTTTAGACAGCACGCTGTTAATCTTGCAACATCGACTCAAAGGGAAGGGTAATACTCCTACGATTGAAGTTGTAAAGGCTTATGGCGAGCTGCCCTTAGTTGAGTGTTATGCCGGTCAGCTCAATCAAGTGTTTATGAATGTCCTTAGCAATGCGATTGACGCGCTGGAGCAGCAAAACAACTGGGATCGATCGAACCACCCGATGGAAAGGGGAGAAGCTGCTGGTTATTTGCACCACGCAAGTGACACAGATACTGCCCTAACATCATCAGACGTTAAAACTTCACCCGCTCAGATTACTATCCGCACCTTTTTGAAGGAGGAAGCAGAAAGAATAAAAGGTGAAAAAATACAGGAGCAAGAAGGAAGGATAAAGCATGAAACCGATTCACTTATTCATCCTTTCATCCCTCATCCTGCTAACGTGGTGATTCAAATTATTGATAATGGCTCTGGTATGCCAGAGGCGGTGCAGGCGCAAATCTTCGATCCTTTTTTCACGACAAAGCCGGTTGGTAAAGGCACGGGTTTGGGACTGTCGATCAGCTATCAAATTGTGGTGGAAAAACACGGCGGCGTCTTTAAGTGTTCTTCTCAACCAGACAAGGGCACTGAGTTCTGGATTGAAATTCCCGTTCGCCCACAAAATTGAAAGAAGCAATTGATGCTGGGCCAAAAAACGAACTCTCTACACACTCGGAACCTCACCGCTAACCCCTCTCCGTTGACGGAGAGGGAATATTGAACTCCTTCCCGTTGACCGGGAGGAGCAGGGGTGGGGTTAAACTCTGAGTGCTAAAGACAGCATAAATTAGAACTTGCGATCGCTCGAAAAAGTTTTACGGGCAAATTTCCTCGATAGCGATCGCTGCCATTTTAGTACCTGTTTGCTGACCGGGAACTGGTGCAGCAGCACGTAGAAGCAGGGAATAATAAACAAGGTTAGCAGCGTCGCCAGAGATAGACCGGAAAACACCACAACGCCTAACGGTTGTAGAAATTCTGAGCCTTCCCCGATTCCCAGCGCCAAAGGAAACAAGCCGAGAACCGTGGTGATGGTGGTCATCATAATCGCTCTCAGGCGCATGGGAGCAGCTTTTAAAATCGCCGCTTGTCGGTCGATGCCTTCTTGTTCGTGAATCTGGTTCGCCAACTCCACCATGATGATGGCGTTGTTTACCACAATCCCCACCAGCAGCACCGCACCGACTAGCACCGTAGCACCGATAGCGGTTTGAGTGATATAAAGCCCCAGAATGCCCCCCGCTAAAGCCAGGGGCACCGTGAGCATAATTACCAAGGGGTCAATCAAGGAGTTGTATTGTACCGCCATGACGACGAAAACCAAGAAAGCAGCTAAACCTCCTAAAATTGTCAAGGAGTTTTGCAACTGCTGATTTGTTTCCGCTGTCGAACTGGGTATCACGCTCACGCCTTCGGGTAATCGCAAATTCCCTAGTACCTCGTCTACCTCTGTCAGGGCGTCGCTGAGGTTAGCTCCTTCGCTCAGACTACCCGCAATGATAAAAACCTGTCGTTGGTTAATCCGCTGAACTTCACCGGGGGCTTGACCTTCGGAAATGGTCGCGACATCACCCAGCCGAACTAAACTGTTGTTATTGACAAATAAGGGGATTTGTGCAAGTTGAGAAGCGCGTTCTACAGATTCTTCATTGAATTGTACGCGCACATCCACTAAGCGATCGCCTCTTTGCAACTGAGTCGGTACTGACCCCTCGATTGCTGTCTGAATCGTTTGCCCAATGTCTTGCGTCGTCAACCCCAACTCCTCTGCACGCTCCCAATCTGGTCGAATCTGCACTTCTGGTTGTCGAGAGTCGGCATCAGGTCGGAAAGTTGCACTTTTTACTCGCTCATCCAAGGCTTGCAGCGCTTGCCGCCCCGCTTGTTGCAACCGCTGCTCATCGTTTCCCTGGAGGATGATATCCACATCCGCCCCCCGCACTGGCGAGTTACTGAGGATAATCCCCCGTACCTGACCGGGATTCAATCGCAGACGAATCCCCGCCAAGTTCAGTTTGTTAAACTCTTGATTGACTTTCTCAACAAACTTCTCGACATCTGTACCTTGCTTGAGGGTAATTGAGCTGGAAGCGCGTAGGGGATTGGCATTCGTGTTGCTGCCGAACAGAGAACCTCCGGCTGTGCTAAATACATAGTCGCTTTCTGGCTGTTTAACCAGGATTTCGTCCACCAGTTTCATCACTTTTTGGTTAGTTTCCACGCTAGTTCCAGGAGGAAACTGGGCAAACAAATTTGCTTGACCTGTATTAATCCGAGGCAGAATTTCTTGAGGAATTTGACCGACCATCCACAAACTACTGCCGCCGAAAAGCAGAATAATAGCGGCGATTACTAACAACCGATAACGCACTACTCCAGTCAGAAAGCGGGTATAGCTGCCAGTCGCTGCCTCAAATCGGCGGTTAAATTCCCGTAAAGGCCAAAACTTACCTAGGCCACTCGACCACTGGATAGCCAACAACCGGGAACTGAGTGCTGGCACCACGGTCAGCGCCACCAATAGAGAGGCAGCTACAGAAAAACTAATGGTAAGAATTAATTCATTAAATAGCAGGGAGAAAAAGCCACCAATCAGCAAAAACGGCAGTACAGACACCAAGTTAGTAGTGGTAGAGGCAATTAGCGCCGATTCCACCTCGCGACCGCTGCGTTCTGCTTGATCGATTACTTGCTGGCTATTCATACGGGCTTTGCTATCCTGACCCGGAGTCATGCCAGCACCTTCGGCAATTGTCTCCATCATTACGATAGAGTTGTCTACGACAATCCCCACACCCAGCGCCAAACCACCTAAGCTGAAAATGTTGATGGAGAGTCCAAATAGCTGCATTAAGATAATCGCCGCGATGGTCGCTAGGGGAATGGCGATGATAATAATTAAAGTTTGACGGGCGCTACCGAGAAATAGCATCACCGCCACCGCTGCCAACCCTGCACCCAGCAATCCGGAACTGGTCACGTTGGAGATCGAGTTGCTGATAAATTTCGACTCATCCAGCGTTGCTAACAGTTTCATATCTTCGGGAATCACCCCAGCTTGGCGCAGTTCTTCGATCCGTTTTTTAATTCCATCCACAACCTCGATAGTATTGGCATCCGGTTGCTTTTGGATGCTGAGTTTTACCGCTGGTTGCCCATTCAGATAGACAAATACCCGCTGGTCTTCTGTCCCATCAATGACTTCGGCAAAATCTCTTAGATAAACGCGAGATTGCGGTAAAAGCGCGGGGCTTTGCGCTCCTACTGGGCTGGGGGTTGGGGAACCAACTTCAAAGGAGAGATTGCTAATTTCTTGGGCATTCTGAAAGCGTCCGACGGTGCGGGTTAGTGGTTCGGAGTCAGCGCCTTGCAAGCGACCGCCAGAGACATCCTGGTTGCGATCGCCTAAAGCATTTAACACATCTGTTAAACTCACCCCCAGGGCTTGTAAGCGATTCAGGTCAATTTGCACCCGGACTTGTTCTTCCACCCCACCCGCAACATCGACAGAGGCGACACCATTGACAACACCGAGTTCGCGGGATAATTCTTCATCGGCAAATACTCGTAAATCCGCCTCTCCTAAAGAAGAAGATTGCAGCGCCACTTCGTAAACGGGTAGCTGGGAGGGGTCAACTTTAAATAAGCGGGCATCTTCGATGGTACTGGGGAGTCTGCTGCGACCCCGGTTAAAGGCAGCGGTGGCATCGTTTAGCGCTTGGTCAATGTTCCCTCCCGGTTCAAAGTACAAGTCTAAACTTACTTGCCCTTCGCGGGTTTGAGAATAAACTTGCACCACTCCTTGTGTGGTACTTAATGCTTCTTCTAGCGGTTTGGTGATTTCGTCAACTGCTACCTCTGGAGAGATTCCAGGGGCTTCTAGCCGCACGCCAATCCGGGGATAGGTGATAGACGGCAACAAATCAACTTGCAGTTGGGAGAGAAAGAAGACTCCCAGCACCAACGTAGCGATGGTGAGCATGAGTGTGCCGATGTGACGGCGGATGGCGAGCGCGCTTAGGCTAAATCCAGACATAATAATTTTGAATTTTGAGTTCTGAATTTTGAGTTAATTCGGAATTTTGAGTGAATGAGTGAGTTTTGAATTAAGAAGTCAAAGCTCAAAACTCAAAACTCTACGGCTTTGCGGTTTCTGATAAAACACTTAAGCTGACAAGTTCGCCATCTTTGAGCGGCTTACCAGCGCGGCTGACAAATCGCTCTCCCGGCTTTAATCCCGACAGAATTTCTACTTTTCCATTTACGCGATCGCCCACTGTCACCGATCGAGCCTGCACTCTTGGCTGTTGCCCTTCACGAGTCACAACAAACACCGTCGCTTTGCTAGATTTGACATTTTCTTGGGAGTTGGAAGCGCTCTCTCCCTCGCTCCTTGCCTGTCCCCCTTGTCCCTGTCCCCCTTGTCCCTGTCTCCCTCTCTCTCCTGCTTCTTGCAGCGCTGTTTGCGGCACCACTACCCGTTGGGACGCATTTGAGGCAAAGCTGACCCGTGCCAACAGTCCACTGCCGATCTCACCCTTGGGGTTGGCAATCGTGACTTCTACCGGCACTTGACGAGCCGCCGCATCCGCTGCCGGAGAAATGCGAGCTACTTGTCCAAGAAATTCCCTGTTTTTGAAGGCATCTAATTGCACCCGCACCGATTGTCCAGCCCGGATATTTGACAATTCCAATTCTGAAACTGGCACCACTACTGTGACGCGGCTGAAATCTCCAATTTTTAAGATTTCACTACCTGGATTCGCTAAATCCCCCGGTTCTAACCCTTTAGCAACGACAACGCCGCTAATGGGGGAAGTTAATACTGAATAAGATTGGCGTTCGCGATTTTGAGCCAGTACAGATTGTTGCGCCTTGACTCTGCCTTGAGCCGCTACGACTGCTTGCTGTTCTGTACTCACCTGTGCCTGAGCAGAGAGCAAAGCTTGTTGAGCCGTTTGAGCTTCGGTTTGGGCTAATTCTGCTTGTTGCTGAGCGATCGCGCCCTGTCTCGCCAAGCCAGCCAGTCGAGCCGCATCCCGCTGTGTTTGCTGCAATTCAACTTTTGCCTGTTCCACCTGTGTCCGGGCATTAGCTACCTGAGTTCGGGCGCGGGCAACTTCTGCTTGAAGCGTTGCGAGTTCTGCTTGCGCCTGATTCACGCTAGTCAACAAGGTGGTGTCATCTAACTGGGCAACAATTTGACCCTGCGCTACCCGATCTCCCACATCTGCTTTAAGAGAGAGCAGCCGTCCTTCCACTTGGGGTTGCACCGAGACTTCTCTGAGTGGGCGAGTCGTGCCGATGAATTTTACATCTTCTTGAAGCGATTCGCTGCGAGCGATCGCCACATCCACTGGTGTAGGTTTTCCTTGCCCCCCTTCTTGCCCTCTGGGAGATTGAGCCTCCGCTTCCGCTTTCGGCAGAATGCCACAACTGGTCAACCCAGGCATCCCTAAAACAGCAAATATCAATATAAATAGGGGAATTTTTTGATTTTGCCGTTGGCTTGTTGATTTTTGACTCGTTTGCTGCCGAGAGGCTTGAGCAGCAGAGATATCAGGAGACATACGCTTAAGTTGCACTTGGGTGTTCCACTCAGGAGACGGTTCGGACTCACCTTGGGCGGGGCTGTCCAGCGGTGAGATGCAAAGGCAACAGGTTAGCTCTGTGCCTGCCTGTCTATTTAGACTGCTGATAGTTTACAAACGTTCACTTTACAAATCATAAAGTGCGAAGGCAGTTCTCTTGGTCAGCCTTAAGGTCGGATTTTGGCATTTGCCTTCTGGTTTTGGGCGAGCGATCGCCCTGAGCAACATTCCAGATGCTATGCTTTTTTTAAAACCCTTGACAAACTCTCAAATCCTTGCGTTACCAATTCTTGCGGGTTAAAAATCTATTTCTGTCAGTCGTCCTGGCGGTGGCTGGGACTGTAGTAATTAGGGCATCCGAGAACGTACCCGTACAGGCTCGTCCCGCTCCTGTATTTACACGCCATTTAGAGACAATTCAAAGCAGCGTACCGCCTGGGTTGATTATGCGCTTGCCGTCCCAAATTCTCCTCAGTGGCCCCACCGATGTAGATCCTTCTGAGTTGATTGTCCGCGTCTTCCCCTCAGAAACTCCGTTAGCTTATACTGTTAGCCTTTTTACCTGCTACAGTAATCCCCAACCGTGCTTAGTCGGAAGTTTTTCGGTTGAGAAAAAGAATTCTCTCAATGCGATACGAGAATTAGAAAAACATAAAGCAGCAGGCGATCGCATCACCTTAAGGAAAGATATTAGAGGATATCTATTGGAAGGAAAAAAGCAGAAGCCATCCTATGAATTTTCTTCAGTGATGTGGCAGCAGGATGACTTCATTTATCGCGTTAGTTTTCCCACTATAGAACGGTCAAATATTCTCTTGATGGCGAATTCAATGGCTAACGATGTGCCGCTTTTCCGCAGGGTTTCTCGCCCACTTCCCTGATACTCATCCCAAGTTGCGTTCAGACAAAGTAGGGTCTTGAACGCAACTTAATTAGTATTAATTCCAGTAATCTACAATCCGCTGAGCGTCTCTAGCAGCTTCTCCACTTCAGCATTATGGTCGAGGAAGGAGAACAAATGTTTATAGCGCAGAATTCCCTGTTTATCCAGTACGAATTGGGCTGGCAGAGGCGCACCCAAAGCTTGACCCGTACAGTAAGCTCGAAACGTCCGACAACTGGGGTCGCTGAGCAAGGGCATCTTTAAACCCAGGTCTTTGACAACCGTTTTGCTCTGCTGTTCGTCGGTACTGGTAATCATCAAAACCTCGACGCCCAAACTGGTAAAGCGCTCGTAGTTTTCATTCAGCGCTTTGATGTGAGGAAAGCAAAAAGGACAATATTGCTTTTCGGTGAAGATGCGGGTGAAGGCAAGGATGACAGGTTGCTTTCCCCTGTAATCTGATAACTTAACTCTCCTCCCGTTAGTAATGTCCGGCAGTTCAAATGCTGGAGTCGTTTCACCCAGGTCTAAACGGCTGGTTGCTGGAATCGGCAAGAAATTCTCAAAGAAGCGTTGATTTAACAGTCCGCTAAAGTCAGTAGATGTCAGCATCGGTATATCATTTTGGTCTTATTGCTGTAATTGTAATAGTTCTTTACTTTTTTGCGAACAGGGGCGAATCGTCGAGAGCGATCGCATCCTTCATCCCTCAAAAAGTCGCCTCTCCATTTCAGGAATGCGATTAACTAACTGACGGATTACTTCTTCTTCTTAGAAGTCCCTGAATTTTGTTGTAACATCACTGGGCGCAAGACCCACGTATCAGGATTTACTCGCAGATTCACAGAAAACTGGCGATCCTGAGGGACAAGTAGCCTCTCTTACAAATCTTGGCTATGTGTTATAAGGAGGCTTTGGTAATTGCAAAGAAAATTCCTTTGTTCAGGGAGAAGGGACAGTTTTAGGAAATTTGGGCGTAGTTTTCTTTTCCTTAGAAGAATATAAGCAAACGATTGAGTTTTACGAAAAAGCTTTGGACATTTGGCGGCAAATCAGCAATCAACAGTCTGAAGCCCTTACTTTGGACAATCTGGAAAAGGCTTACCGTGCCTTGGGAGACTATGAAAAAGCGATCGCATACAATCACCAGCATCTAGATATCGTGCAAGCAGCGTTACAGGAGTTAACGCGATCGCAAGCATCAAAAACTAAACCCCAATACATCTGATAGGAAAAATCTCATCAAATGTATTGGGGTTTTTGATTAATTGACGACTGAATCAGTTCTGAAACTAACTCGACACCAGAAATTTAGACGGCAGAAAAGAAGACCTTTGACTTGACGGGGTCGGGAACCATCGTCTTGTCACCGGGTTGCCAACCAGCGGGGCAAACTTCGTCGGGGTTAGTTTGTACGTACTGGATTGCTTGCAGCGTCCGCAGAGTCTCATCGACGTTGCGACCAAAAGCCAGGTTGTTAATCGTAGCGTGCTGAATCACGCCTTCTTTATCAATGATGAACAGCCCCCGGAGTGCAATGCCTGCCTCTGGATCGAGGACATTGAAAGCAGCACTAATCTCTTTCTTAATATCGGAAACGAGGGGATAGTTTAGGTCGCCGACGCCGCCGGACTTGCGGTCTGTCTGAATCCATGCCAAGTGGGAAAATTCACTGTCTACAGAGACACCAAGGATTTCAGTGTTGAGATCCTGAAATTTTGAATAAGCGTCGCTAAAAGCTGTAATCTCTGTAGGACAAACGAATGTAAAGTCAAGAGGATAGAAGAACAAGACTACATATTTGCCACGATAGTCAGACAGTTTGATGGTCTTGAATTCCTGATCGACCACAGCGGTTGCGGTAAAGTCCGGGGCGGTTTGTCCAACCCGAAGACAGCCTTCTGTGTGGTGGGTCATGAATAGATTCTCCTTAAATGGAATAGATTTTGCATTGACTCGTGCTGAGTCAAGGGTAATCTAGTTGAGGTCTACCCTAGACGCAACGACAGCTAATTTACGAACTGTAACAACTATATCATACTCATAACGAGTTTGAGTAGGAATGAAGAATTTGGATACGCGCGAGTGGCTGCTGACCAACGGGTTAGGAAGTTTTGCCAGTGGAACGGTTTGTGATGCTCGGACTCGGACTTATCACGGTTGGTTAATTGCCGCCCTCGATCCGCCGAGTCAGCGCACTTTATTACTGTCTCACCTGGATGCCAGTTTGGATGTAGGAGGACGGGTATTTGCACTAGGGACGAATTTCTGGATAGATGGAAAAATTGACCCTTTGGGCTACGAGCTATTGCGTTCTTTCGACATTGACCCCTTTCCCCGTTGGGTTTGGGGTGAAGATAACTGGCAGCTAAGCAGGCAGCTGGTGATGCCCTATGGCTTAGTAGAAAGTAGCTCACAGAGCGTAAGTAGCGGGAACGAGACTGAGCAATTAGGCACTCCCCAGTTTTGTCACCGGATTTTGATTCAGTACCGCTATGAAGGCACTGAGTTGGCTACGCTGAGGTTACGCCCGGTAATTGGCGATCGCGACTTTCACCACCAGCAATCCGGCGCTTCCGGATTGTCCTTCTCGCAATTAGTCGGTCAAAAGCAAATTTGCTTGCAAGGGATGCGTCCTGACTGGACTGGGACTCCCTGGCAATTGCGCTGGAGTAAGGGTCGCTATCAACCAGACACCGTTTGGTATTGGCATTATTACTATCCAGAAGAGAAGCGGCGGGGATTGGGGGACAAGGAAGACCTCTACAGCCCTGGATACCTGACAGTACCCCTACAACCGGGAGACTCCCTCACCCTAGAAGCGAAAGTGGGATTATGTAACTCCAAACAATCACAGCTCAGTTCCCTAGACTTTGAGCAAGCAGTGCAGGTTGAGCAACAACGACTGAAAGCGCTTCGCCGTCCCTTGTTGAGGGTTCATGGCAACGAACCCTCAACCATTGACAATGACATTGACAATGACATTGACAATGACATTGTCAATGATATTTGGCAGCAGCTGTTGCGAGCAGGCGATCAATTTATTGTCTACCGCGCTTCCATTGCTGGCCCGACTGTGATTGCTGGCTACCCCTGGTTTAATGACTGGGGACGCGATACGCTAATTGCTCTACCAGGACTAGCTTTAGCGACTGGGCGCTATGAGTTGGCGAAGGGACTGCTGGAAACTTTTGGGCGCTATTGTCGGAATGGTTTGATTCCGAATGCGTTTCCAGATACTGGAGCTGAGCCATTTTACAACAGTATTGATGCTGCGCTGTGGTGGATTGAAACTTTGGGTCTTTACCTAGAAGCAACGCAGGATTGGGATTTTCTGGCTCAGCAATATCCTGTGGTGCGGCAGATTTACAAAAGCTTTATGGCTGGCACCCTGTACAATGTCCGGATTGATGCCACGGATGGGCTAGTTACCTGGGATGCGCCAGGAGTGGCGCTTACCTGGATGGATGCGGTGGTTGATGGTCAGCCGGTAACGCCTCGTCGGGGTAAACCTATAGAAATTAATGCTCTCTGGTACTCTGCTTTGTGCTGGGCTAGCCGATGGGCAGAATTGTTATTAAGGGAAGGAGGCGCGAATTCACAGAGGCGGATTAACCAGCGAGAACGCTATATTCAGCAGGCGCAACAGGTGAAGAGATCGCTGCAAAAGTTCTGGAATCCGACGCTGGGATATTTCTACGATACGATCGCACCGGATGATGTGCGAGACCCCACAATTCGTCCGAATGCAGTTTTGGCGCTCTCGCTCTATCATTGCGGGTTTCCTGCCGAGCAAGGGCGGTCTGTCCTCAAGGTAGCAGGCGATCGCTTAGTGACACCCTACGGTCTCCGCAGTCTCGACCCCGCCGATCCCCGCTATGTGGGGACGTATGCTGGGAATCCTCAATATCGCGATCGCGCCTACCACCAAGGTACGGTTTGGAGTTGGCTGATTGGCCCCTTTATCCGAGCCTGGAAGCGCCTCTACGATTCAGAACCCGTCCCTTTTGATTGGCAGCCGATGATTGAACACTTGCAGTCCTCAGCCTGCCTGGGTTCGGTTTCGGAAATTTTTGATGGCGATCCGCCTCATGCAGCTCAAGGAGCGATCGCTCAAGCTTGGTCTATTGCCGAACTCATCCGGCACTATTCCGACTAATGACCACCGAGGGATGAGTACAATCACCAGACTACTCATTCTTCAGACCTGGCTTTTTATAACTTTTAAAATGGCTCTGGCGGGATTTGAACCTGCGACCTTGGGCTTATGAGTCCCCTGCTCTAACCACTGAGCTACAGAGCCAACTTTTCTTAAACAACCTTATCATCCTAGCATACCAGCAAGATTATTGCTACCCTGGCTTAAAAAAAGAGAAAAGACAAAAGAAATATATTTTCTTTTGCCTTTTCCTTTGCTTTTGCCTCTTTCTTAGCGTCGGGGTAGCAAAGCTATCGGGTTGATAGCTCCTTTTCCAGCCGAATGCAACTCAAAGTGAAGGTGAGGCCCCGTGCTGCGTCCGGTGCTGCCCATCTCAGAAATCTGCTGACCTTGCTCAACTGCTTCCCCTTCTCGAACCAGAAGCCGGTTGTTGTGGGCATAGCGAGTTAGGGTGCCATCAGCGTGTTTAATGTCCACCAGATTTCCATAACCACCAGAATTCCAGCGTGCATACACCACGACACCAGGAGCTGCCGCCACTACAGGCGTGCCGACCGGAGCCGCGATATCAATCCCCTTGTGCATCCGTCCCCAGCGCCGACCATAACCTGAGGTTAAAACGCCCTTTGAGGGCCAGATGTAGCCATTAAATTGACCTGGGCTATCCGGCAGGTATGGATTTGGACCAGGGAGGGGCGGTAACTCTGGAGCAACTTGTTGCCCGAAGGGGGGCCGGAGTGTCGGGTTATAAGTGTCCGCTCCGGAGGGCGCTGCTGCCACCAATGGCTTCTGGGTTCTAGCCCGTGGTGCAGCAGGTGGGGGCACTTTGATTTCGATTGCCGCCTGCGATCGCTGTTGTTGCCGTTGCCGCTTTTGCATTTCTGCTTGTACGGCTTCGTTATAACGATTTGGGCTGAATTCTGGATTGATCGGAGTCGAGTATTCAGAACGTTGCAACGGTTTGTTGACGACAGGTGCAACCGGCTCGAATGCGGGAGTCACTGGCACCGAGATGTTAGCAACCGGAACGTTCTGTGAGTTAGCGGTATCCCCGTTTTGCTGGGTACGATACTGCTGCCGTAGTTTGATGATGTCTTCCCGTAGTTTCTCAATCTGGGTGCTGTACTCAGAGTTTTGCTTCAAGCCAGCAGACTGAGTTTGGTTCCTCTCGGCAATCGGTGTGGCAGCGGGTGTGGCAATGGGTAACGGATTACCCGCTACTAACATTGGTTTGACGATAGGTACGTTAGCACTACTTTGCACCCGTACCTGTGTTGCTGCGACGGGTAAGGGAACAGCCGTTGGCAAAGTAGGAACGGAGAGATTCGGTACAGCAACATTAGACTTGGATTGTCTAAGTGCAGCGTTCAAACCAGGAATTACAGTTACAGTCTGTTTTTTCGGGATTTTCAGTGCTTGATTCACTCGAATCATGTTCGGGTTATCTAACTGATTTATCCGCAGCAGTTCTCCTCTGGAAACGCCGTGAATGCGAGCGATCGCATCCACCGTATCTCCCGCCTTGACCTGGTAAACATCTGCCGTTACCCCATTAGGTTCGACGACGGCAATCGGTACGGGTGCCACTGTCTGGATTGGCAGCGCTTGGTTAGTCGCGGTCGGTACTGGGATTGGTACGCTTTCATTCACCCCTATCGCCTGCGGGGATGCTTCTAGCGATTCCCGTGCCTGTGCCGATGGGAGGTGGTTAATCACCCGATTGGAGGCGTTTTCTCCTGGCATCTGCACCGCGATATTGCGTGGCACGGACGGTACTTGGTTGATTACCTGATTGGGGGCGTTTTCCCCTGGCATCTGCACCGCGATATTGCGTGGTACGGACGGTACTTGGTTGATTACCTGATTGGGGGCGTTTTCCCCTGGCATCTGCACTGCGACCGGAATTTGCACTCTAGGAGCAGCTATTTCTACCTCAGCCGCTTCAGAGCTATCAATTTGGGCTGGTTCAGCGACTTCTAATTGACCAGCAGATGCTTTTGTCGTCTCCTCAGACCGCAACTCCGCCAGACTGCTCTGCAAGCGGCTCCGCTGCTCCTTTAAGCGGCTCATGGCAGCGTCTTGTCTTGCTTTTAATAGCTCATTTACGTTGCCGGGAATCGTGACTGATTGACCCACCGGCAGTCCATCCGATGTTGTCGCTCCAGATGATTGCTGCACCTGTATCGGGCGAACACCATAAGACTCAGATAGCTTTTCGACGGTATCGCCCAGCTTAACTTCGTGAACAATACCGTTCACTGAAGGAATTTTCACCACTTGCCCAGATGGAAGAGCTGAGCTGGACTTGATGTTGTTGGAAGTGGCGATCGCGGCAGGTTCTACCCCATAGTTCTTCGACGATTGCCAAATTGTCTGTGCCTGCTGCACCTTGTGTTCGATAACGCGCGGTGCTGGTTTCGATTCTGCTTTAGCGTCCAGCTCCACCTTCGGGGAAACGGCCTCAGATGTGAATTCTGGCTCTACTACCTTTGGGGAAGCAGCGACAGATTTGGATTCCGGCTTTATTGCTGCGACTGAAGCAGTTGTTTCTGGCTCCACTTTTGAGGCAGGAGCGGCAACAGCAATATCTGTTGCAGCAGGAGCGTTGGTAACAGTCGGCTCTGTGGCGACCGGATCGGCTGCCTTTGCTTCATCGCCTTGTTGAGGCAGCAATAGGCTGGAGGTGCCCATTGAGATTGCCAATCCAATCATGGCGGCAGAGGTGCGAGCCCGACGGTTAACCTCTGGAGAAATTGGCTTCAATAAACCTGACTCTCCCCCGGAAAGCTTTCCTGCGGACAGATTCGCTTTCGCATCTTTGTCTGCTGCACAGGAAGGAACTGATTTAATCTTGTGCGTGAATGGGCGTTTCAAACACGACCTCCTACTTATGACGAGCGCTTAACTGTCCCTGAATGATTGTTTTTTACCAGTCAATGGGACAAATCACATCAAAAAGTGATTAGGATCACTGCCGGTAATCATACCTAGGCAAGATTACCCTGCTTTTTTGATTTAGACAAGTTTACATGACTGGGAAAATTTAATCATGCACGACCTACATTTGACCCACCCTGCTGAAGACTTCATCATTGCGTTAATCAGGAGCCTTTTGTCAAGAGCTGGCAAGTCAATGGTGTATTCCTTTCTAAGGCGTGCATATTGGAACATACTTGCTTGACTTGCTTTACTCCGGAAGACTGAGAAAACAACTTTTTCGTTGTTGGCATCCTGCTGTTGATCCATTACAACATGAGACTTTAAGCTGATTTTGCCTTGAATAACAACCGTAGAATCATGGAGAAAACTCTGACAAATGGCATAGAGCATACCGACGCATATTTACTAAAAATCTTCCTAAAGATTGATTCGAGGTTGTTTTAGAGGCTCAGCACTGAAAGATTTTGGATAAAAAAATCTATCAATCAATTTCCCGTTGTTACTCTGTTGTTCATAGAAATTTCTTATCTAAGCCGCGCTCATTCGGTATTCTAGATAGCTGAAGGACGCAAAAGAAACTCTCTCAAGAAAGGGAAAAGAGTCATTCGTCACCGAGTGTTGAGCAAGAAGTCATGGGGAAAGCTCAGCCATAAATAGTCACAAACAGTTGCCGGTTAACACGTTTGAGATTCCTAGATAAAAGGTCAAACAAAATTTCTAACCTTTAACTCAATCTGCGAACACCTGACTAAAGACTGATAACTCGCAATGAGCAAAGGACTTGTTTGCCTCCTTCAGCCGGACAAAATCCCCAGTTGGCGACGCGCTTCAAACAAACCGACTGCGGCACTAACAGAAAGGTTCAGGCTCCGAACGTGCGGCTGTGACATTGGAATATAGACAGTATTGGCACAAAGGGCGAGAACTTCTGGAGGTAATCCAGTTGTTTCGCTACCAAATAATAGCCAGTCATCTGCCCGAAACTCGAACTTCAGGTAGTTATCGCTTCCCGAAACGCTGAAGCCGATCCATCGTCCCCCTCGCTGCTGATGGAATGCCTGAAAATCCTCTAAACCAATGTGGTAGTGCAGATTGACGTAGGGCCAGTAATCCAGACCGGCACGTTTCAGATAGCGATCGCTAATGTCAAAACCCAACGGCCCAACTAAATGCAATTCCGTCCCAGTGGCAGCACAGGTACGGGCAATATTGCCGGTGTTGGGCGGAATTTGCGGCTTGTAGAGAACAACAAACGGCATGAGACTTACTAATTACTCTGGCTCTAACACTAAAATCCACGCTGGAAACTCAAATTATACCCAAAGAGACATGAACCTATACATATTTGTTATATGACTCACCCAGATCAAATTGATTAAATATTCTAATTCCCGAATGATTCTTTTTAGCCAATAAATTAAGCCATAAAAAGGCAAAAAAAGAAATCAGGGGCTAGGAAGGATCGAAGATAAAGAATGAAGGCTTTAGGATAATTCTCTGCCTTCAAGCTTCATTCTCGATCCTTCAAGTGCTTCAGGCAACTAGGCTCTCGCACAATTTGTCTTCCAGTTCGCGCTCTTGGTCTGCCACCGCTTGAATGGCGTCAATCATCACGCTGGAAGTGTCAAAACCTTGGTTTTGGAGATTTAACCATCGCTGAGCCGAATTTCCTTCCCGGAGAATCTTTTTCAGGGGTGACAAGAAACAGCGAAAGCCCATCTGTTTAGACAGATCCCAAACTTCGCCGGTTATTTCTTCAATCCAATCTCGCGCCAGAATCGGTCTGCCGTCTTGCCAATGTCTCAGAGTTGCATCCAAACTTTGACGGGCGGCGGCGTCTTCGTTGGCGTCAGTCAGGGTAATTAAGTCTTGTGAAGACAATTGACTCATTTCTAGGGGATCGAGGCTGGGGTCATCAATCAACTGCAAAAGTCGCGCTTCTAGCAAGGCTGTAACCGCCAACAAGGCAACCGGATCGATGATTAGGTCACAAATTCTCAGTTCTAGGCGATTAAGGTCGTAGGGGCGCTGGTTGCCATTTGGTCGCACGGATGACCAAAGGTGGCGGACATTTTGCATTGTCCCGGCGGCTAATTGGGCTTTCGTCCACTGGATAAAGTGGGCGTGGCTTTCAAATAAGGGAACGTGGGCTGGGGTTTTTGGAAACAGTCCCCAGCGAGTCGAGTGATAGCCAGTGGCTTTCCCATCCAAAAACGGGGAAGAAGCACTGAGAGCGAGGTATAAGGGTGCTTCTAGGCGGACAAGGCGAATCGCCCGCATCAGGGTTTCGGGATCGCTGATGCCAATGTTGATGTGGACGCTGGCGGTGACAACTTTGGTGCCGTAAGTGTTCTCAATGTAGTCGTGGTAAGGATTGCTAGGGTCAGAGCGCCAGAAGCGATCGCTGCCTCCTAAAGACAGCGTACTCCCCGGAATCAGGGTGTAATTTCCCAAGCGTTTTAGATACTCTCGGAGTTGCCGTCTAGGGCGTAGCAAGGCACACAATAATCGGTCGTAACAATAAAAGGGTTCTGTGATATATTCCACGTTGCGGCTATCCGGCTCCCGCATGAACCCGTCTAGGTCTGCCACAATCCGATCGGATAAACCCACAATGTCACCATTGGGGGTGCCGGTATACATTTCAATTTCAAAGCCTTTTGATAGCAAGGGGTTTTTCCTCAGATGAGTGAGTACGAAGTACGGACACGGGATACCGCTACCGTTAAAAAGTGTATCGAGGAAGACGAAATGGCTCCTCTGCCCTTAGTCTGGCATCAAAGTTGGTACTGATGATAGACAGTAGTGGCGGCTCGATGTAGCAAGGAGTGCCGATAAACGAGGGAGTCAAGATCGTCAGCATAACCCCCGCCAATCACACAGGCGACTGGGTAGCCGAGTGCCACACAGGTACTCAAAACTTGCATTTCCCGACGGAAGATTCCGGTGTCTGTGAGGGCGAGTTTGCCCAAGCGATCGCCACCATGAGGATCGACCCCAGCATCGTATAAAACAAGATCCGGCTTGACTTGTGAGAGCAAATCTGGGAGATATTTTGCCAAGGTTTGCAGATAGGCGTCATCTTCCATCCCAATCGGGAGAGGAACATCTAAGTCACTTTGTTGTTTGGTACCGGGAAAGTTAACTTCGCAGTGCATCGAGAAGGTGAAGACGCTGCTATCTTCTTGGAAAATCACGGCGGTACCGTCTCCTTGATGGACATCTAAATCCACGATCAGGATTTGACGCACCAGTCCCAGATGTTGAAGCACGCGGGCAGCAATGGCTAAATCGTTGAAAATACAGAAACCAGAACCATAACCGGGAAAGGCGTGATGAGTACCCCCCGCAGTATTGCAAGCTAAACCGTGACTGAGTGCCAGTTTAGCGGTGAGAATCGTACCGCCTACTGCCACGCAGGTACGATTTGCTAATGCGGGACTCCAGGGCAATCCGATTCTTCGCTGGGCTTTGGCATCGAGGGTGCCTTCACAGTATGCTCGGACATATTCTGGGGTGTGAACGAGTTCTATCCACGCTAGTGGAGGAGGTTCGGGCGGATGAATTTGCTCTGGATGCGCTACGCGATCGCTTAAGAGCATTTCGTAGAGTTTGCTGAATTTGGGCATGGGGAAGCGATGCCCTTCTGGGAGAGGTACGACATAATCCGGGTGGTAAATAATTGGCAAGTCCATATTTAAAATTTTGAACTGCCAAGCGGCAAAGGAAGAGAGGATTTCCGAGGCAATTTTCCTCAGACGCTACGCGATCGCAAAATTTTCCAGGCAAACCCACTAACCAGGCAACCTAAACCAATACTGAA
This sequence comes from Trichocoleus sp. ST-U2, assembly GCF_039961875.1. Lineage (NCBI taxonomy): Bacteria > Bacillati > Cyanobacteriota > Cyanophyceae > Leptolyngbyales > Trichocoleusaceae > Trichocoleus > Trichocoleus sp. ST-U2. Next base: position 82,750 of record NZ_JAMPJY010000006.1, read on the forward strand.
CAAGATGACAATAACCAGATTCGCCAAGGGGATGACTGCGGATAGTTGGTTGTCGATTTGGTTAGGGTAAGGCTGGGTAAAATCTTTTACCAACGCCGAGGAAGCAGAGGCGGCGACTGAGGCGGTTCCCACTCCCAGACTGGCAGCGGCGATAATATTTTCCAGATTGCGATCGCGCTTAGCTTGTTCAATCTCGACGATGCCTCGAATCGTGTTAATCACATCTTCTAGCACTCTCAATGCAGGGCTAAAGCTGGCACGATCTTGTTGGATTTGAATTTCGTATTGCTTGACTATTTGGTTGAATTGTGCAAAAAAATGCAGCTCGGTTTCTCCATATTTGCTAGCTTCTTGAAGCAGGTAATTTAAATGTTCTTGGTATTTTTTCTGATAGGTTTCAATCGCGTGCAATTGAATTTCTAGATGATTTAAGTCTGAAGCATACTGGGACAATATTTTTATATTGACTTCTAAAATCCTCTGCAATTCTTTTAACGGTAGCTGCTTGAGCATTTCACCCGCTTGAAAAATATAGCCGAAATTCTCTTGCAATTGCTGTCTGAGTTTCTGAGCTTCACAATAAGACCAAATAATTTTATTGCGGTAGTAAAACAACTGCATCCAGACCTCAGAATATTTAGCAGCTTCAGTTTCGGCGGCTACATCGGGATAAAAGATAACCAAAACATGGTGATTCTCTTCCATGTCCCAACGCTGGGGAGATAGCCACACTTCAAAAACGGTTGCCCCTAAAAATTTTCCTTTGCTTGGCTTTTGCTGTTTCCATCTCCCAAACTTCAAAGTTTCGTAAGCTTCTTGGGCGAGACCTTCTAAAGGGGTTTCACAGTTTCGAGGCAAAATCCCAGACACGATCCAGGTTTTTCCAAGATTGCCTTGTTTATCAGCAGCAAGATGTTTGAGGGTAGGAAAGCATTTAAAAGATTGCAGATAGTCTCGATCGTTAATATGGCAATTAAACAAAAGCCCATAACTATCGCTAAATCGCACGGGATAATAAAAGCCTTTGACTGGATATCCTTCAGTGCGAGCTTGAAAAGTATAATAAGCTTCAGTTTCCCCCGCTAGGCGCAATAATTCTAAATATTCTGGCTCGTTATAATTTGAATCGTCAGCAGCGACAAGAATTCTTTGCAATTCTAACGGGAAGTTATCCCAAAACGTGAGCTGGTTTTGGTTGATTTGCTCTGCATCGTCTCCCAACCCGTTTCTCAAGTGGTAAACAAATAGATTCAGGTTAGGAAGAAATAACAGATTCATCGGAAGAGTAAACATATTGCCACCATACCTGGCGATTTAAATCACAGCTATGTCAACCCTACTTCAGAAGCAAGGAAGTAGAAGTTGCGAGAACTTTTAAACAAAGCCCGCTGGCGCGGACTGAGAACCAATATAGAGTGTATGACGAAACCTGCTCAAGGTAGATTTAGAAGCGATCGCAAAATTTTGCATAGCATCTCTTACCCGCGCAGGATTCAGCCAGTTTTAGACTTGAAGATAGGGCAAACGAGCGATCGCTGTAGATACGCCGTATACAACACCTCGACATCTTCGTGTCACAGCAACTCCCAGCAAGGGAGGAAGTTTAAACTGGATGGAGAGAAGAGAAATCAGCAAGCGATGGGGAGGAAGGAGAGAAAATGCAACACAAAATCGTCTGGGAACAGGGCAGCAATAATCCTGACAATACCAACAACTTCGCAACCATCCGCGAATGGTGGGCAAATCTCGCCGACGATAAAATCACTTGGCGACAGCGAATCATTCCTCAAACGGGCGATGCTACCGAACTCGATTGGGAACCCCAACGCTTTGACGAAGTATTTGAGATTCAAATCCCTGAGATTCGCGGGATCACTCTCTACTGGCGCAAAATCAACGAAGATCGAGAACGCAGCACTACGCCTACCAAACTCGAACTCGATACCCTTCGCCAGCAACTTTATATCTATCCCCAATCTCAAAAAGAACTGGTCATTCGGGTAGGGATACCAGAAACCATCTATCAAAAGATTGAATTTAAATCTCCCCAATTGCAATTTGCTGCCAAGGAAGGTGAAAACCACATCCTCACTCTGCGAGATACTCAGCAACAGTTGGAAGTGAAAGCCATTCTCAGCCCAGAAAATTTGAGACAGTTGATCGATCAGTTGAAGCAACAATTGTCGTAACTACGCTGTATCTTTTTTCTAGAGGTCGCGCCAGCAGATGAGATAAATCGTGTCTCTACAATTGTCTAGCTGCGATGTGTAGCCGCGATAGGGGCAACTCTGGAGGTTGCCCCTATCACCAGTCTCATAACATATACAAATAGATTTGAGATAAAACTATCAACATGAAGCAATGGATTGTCCCGATTGCCTTTATTCTTAGCGGATTTCTCGTTGGGATAATTTTTGATAAATTTTTTCTTCCTAGACTCAAAAGAATAGCTGTTAAAACTCGGTTGCCAGGGAATGAAATCGTTTTTCATTCCCTGCGTGGCATCCCCAAAATTTGGTTTATTGTTGCTGGCTTTTACGGAGCCATTTTTACCCTTCAACTAAATCAGGTTATTCCTGACCGGATTTCTGGCATTTTTCAGAATATTCTGACTGTTATTTTCCTCTATTCTGTCACCTTAGTTTTAGCCAGACTGACGGCGAGTTTTGTTACGATATTTGGTCAAAGAACACCCGGAGTTTCAGCTTCATTACTATCTAACCTAGCCAAAATTGTCGTTCTGGTTTTGGGAATCTTGATGATCTTGCAAACGCTAGGGATTTCCATTACACCTATTTTGGCAACCTTGGGAATTGGCGGTTTGGCAGTTGCTTTGGCATTTCAGGATACCCTATCTAACTTATTTTCAGGATTATATTTGATTATTTCTGGACAAGTCAGAACTGGCGACTATGTAAAACTAGAGACGGGACAAGAAGGTTACGTTACCGATATCACTTGGCGGAATACGGTGATTAGAGAACTGCCAAATAATCTAGTCGTTGTGCCTAATACAAAACTGGCTTCTGCCATTTTTACGAATTACCATTTACCAGTGAAAGAAATAACTTTACCAATTCAAGTAGGTGTCAGTTACGATAGCGACCTGGAACACGTTGAAGAAATAACGGTTGAAGTTGCTAAAGAAGTTATGCAAGAATTAGCAGCAGAGATTTCTGATTTTGAGCCTTTTATTTTATATCAAAATTTTGGCGAATTTAGTGTCAACTTTACAGTATTTCTTAGAGTTAATGAATTTCTGAACCAACGAATTGCAAAGCATAAATTCATCAAGAAATTGCACCGACGCTATCAACAAGAAGGAATTACTATCCCTTTCCCAAGTAGAGAAGTTTATGTAAACCAGAAGGGAAATAATATTGCTAATGACTAATATAAACGTCGAAAAAATAGAAGCCGCAGCTATTCAATTTGGATAGCTGCGGCTTTCTTTAGTCGTCAGACTAACGATTACCGACGATTACCGACCCTGACGACCCGGACTGCCAGGCGCTGCGCCTGCTCCTTCGTCGTTACTGGGCTGGTTCCGATTGGAATTGCCCGGATCGCAACCTTCTGACCCATTACCGACCCCTTGGTTGCAATTCTGACGCTGATTCGTGCGTTCGTTCCCCTCTACCTCACGGTTATCGCCAGGGACGTTTTCTGGCTTGGGAGTATCAACTTCGCGCACTGTGGGGGGTTTCGCACCTTCTCCCGCCACGTATGGCGAGGCGATGTTCTGAGCCTTCCCAGTGCTGACTAAGGCTTGGTAGAGGAAAGCACACACCTCTGCACGGGTGGCGACTTGATTGGGTTTGAGTGACTGGACATTGGGATAGTTCACCACTAGACCCCGTTCTGTCGCTGCTGCAACCAAACTGCGGACGTCGCTAGGGATGCTAGCGGCATCGCTGTAAACTTGCAGTAGCGTCTGGGTGGTGGTACTGGCAGAAGAGTAGTTCATTCCCTTTGCCAATGCCACTAAGATATCCAGACGAGAAAGCTTTTGGGTGGGGTTGAATGCATTGCTGGAAACAGCGCCTAAAAAGCCCATTTCATAGGCTTCTTGGATAGCACTGTACGCCCAGTAATCCGAGGATACATCCCGGAAGGCGATCGCATTCCGCACTTTATTCATCTCAAACGCTTTCCGCAGCATCGCCGCAAACTGGGCGCGAGTCACCGGCTGATCCGGTCGGAATCGACCATCGGGGAAGCCTTCGATAATTTCTAACTCCGCCAGTTGGGCGATAAAATCTTTTGCCCAGTATCCCTGCGGAACATCGGGAAAACTCGTCTGGATGTTTCGAGTGACTCCCACGTTTGCATATCTTGCCAGCAGCTGGCTGACTTCGTAGGTCGCGTTCTCGGCTTCTACCCCAATCACCTGCACCAACTGACCGGGAGCGGATGTCAATAAGGCAGCCATTCCTGAACTGTAAACGCTCATCGTCTCACCCGCCAGCATTGATTCACCGCTGGTAAATGAGCTGGAATAAACGCTAGTCGCCGCCGAAGTCGAAATCTCGCTCGATTGGAACTGGCTGACGTTAATTTGCTCGACGCTGCTCAGGAATGTTACCCGTTCCTGAGAGTCGATTTGGGTGTAGTAGTTATAGGCGGTGGTACCGCTGTCAATGTTGCCATCCATGTCAGCATCAATGCCGTACACAGTGCGCACTACACGGGTTTCAGACGGATTTTCTGACAAAATTAGGTTAACGGCGGCGTTTTCAGACAAGCATTCAAACTCGCTGTAGCCAATCAAGCGATTTTGGTCGTATAGACGCACGACCACGCGATCGCCCGGATTCACACCTTTGACAAACTTCGCTTTTTGCTTGATTTTGTATCTGAAGTCGCCAAGATACTGCTCTTGGGAATAGCTGTTGCCTTGTTTCGACTTCACCGATACGCGAGTAATCACCTCTGTGAGGCTGCCTGCGGGTTGCAGAACGGCAAGACTAAAGTTGCCTGCGGATTCGGTCATTGCCACCGTAGACCGCTGTTCTGTGCGGACGGTACTCCTTTGCTCGGTGGTTTCCGTGCGACGGGTTGTTGTCTGTTGCCCAGTGGTGGTACTTTCCGACCGGAGTCGAGCCGTCAAGGTTTGGGTTGCTGTTTCATCCCACTTCACGAGCGTTCCAGATTCGTTGGTGCGATAAACCCAAAATCCCTGTTCTTTGGCGCTACCGACCAGTACCAGCCAGCCGGGAACCAGTGCCTCGGTGCAGGCAACACCTGCTTCTGCTAACTCCAAGCAACCATTTGACCAAGTTTGCTTCGCCACCTGAAGGATGGTTAAGTCAGAACTTTGCATTCCTGTCCGTTGGGCAGCATCCTTTAAAACAGCTTCAGCAACCGCTGTTGGCAGCTGGGCGGTATCGTCTTCTGCTTGGCTGAGCAGATTTCGACCCGATAAGGGCAGATTGCCCATTGTTTGTCCAACTTGCGCGATCGCAGGGGCAACCGTTGTCATACTTAAACCGGCAGCAGCAAAAACCAGGCTGCCTAAAAATACCAAGGAACTTCGCTTCATTAATCTCTTCTCACACCTAAACAAAACGGGTAGCGTGACTTTTCAAGTCGGTTAGATGTTCCCTGGTTTATCTCTTTTTAATGATAGAGACTATTACGATAGAAAAATAGTTAAGGAATCTTAATAATTATCGTGACGACTCAGCAGCTAAAAACAGGAAGCACTTTTGAAAAACTCAACTGGACTTGGCGCGGCTACCGGATTCAGTACACAGTCATGGGCACAGGTCGCCCTCTAGTGCTGATTCACGGCTTTGGCGCTTCCATTGGACACTGGCGCAAGAATATGCCAGTCCTCGCCGCTGAGGGCTACCGAGTATTTGCCCTAGATTTACTCGGATTCGGCGGTTCGGACAAGCCAGCCCTCGATTACACTCTCGAATTGTGGGAAGAACTACTCAAGGATTTCTGGGAAACTCATATTCAGGAACCGACCGTCTTTGTCGGCAACTCGATTGGGGCATTACTCAGCTTGATGGTAGTGGTGAATTCTCCAGAAATTTCCGCTGGTGGCGTGCTGATTAACTGTGCCGGGGGCTTGAATCATCGCCCCGATGAGCTGAATTTCCCCCTGCGACTGGTGATGGGAGCCTTCACGAAGCTGGTCAGTTCCAAAGTCGCTGGCCCGTTCCTATTTAACCGCATCCGCCACAAAGATCGTCTCCGTCGCACGCTCAGACAGGTCTACGTGAACCCTGAAGCTATCACGGATGAACTGGTGGATATGCTTTACGATCCTTCTTGTGACACGGGCGCTCAGCAGGTTTTTGCCTCAATTCTCACGGCACCCCCTGGCCCTAGCCCAGCTGAGTTGTTGCCAAAAATACAACACCCGCTGCTGGTACTTTGGGGAGAAGATGACCCCTGGACGCCGATTAAGGGTGCGACGATTTATAAAGAGCTAAGTGAGAATGGGCAACCCGTGAAGGTTGTCGGCATTCCCAAAACGGGTCACTGTCCCCATGATGAACGTCCGGACGTGGTGAATCCTTTGATATTGGATTGGTTGGCGCAGCTGAGCAGTCAATAAAACTTAGTCAGTAAAAGTTTCGGTTCAACTGTCGTTGCACCGACTTGTGCATTTGAGGTTCTGAATTTGAGGGAACGCGATCGCACTCGCTTCGAGATCGCGTCCCCTCGCGCCTGATTCACCTAACGTTACATCCAACCTCTTCGCTCCTTCCTTGCCTTCCTGAAAACAAAGGAAATTAGGATTACTCTATTCACTGCCGATCCCGTTCGCGGAAATCAATCTCGGAGCGGACAGACTCGTGGGGCGCGAGCGGTTTAAATGGATAAAGCACGGCTTGCTGTGATGAGGAGCATCCAACTCATCACGACTATAGTTAGGAAGATGCGGTAGGAACCATAAATGCTATATCGCAAAGAACCAGAGGGGCTGATAGCGATCGCGCAGCTTGCCCATGCGTGGGTATCGGGTCAATTGGCACAAGCGTGGGGAAATGAGTATTTTGGGAAGTTGGAACCTAGAAAAGAGGTTTGCTTAGGTGCCGAGCAACATGATATTGGCTGGCTGTCCTGGGAAAAGACGCCTACCTTCAACCCAAAAACAGGTTTGCCGCACAGTTTCACGGAATTACCGAGAAAAATCCATATAGATATCTGGTCAAAAGCCGGACAATTCGCGATCGCTCAAGGAAGATATCCAGCGCTGCTAGCTTCCCTGCATGGCACGCGCCTCTACGAGCATTACGACTCTAGTCACGACTCCCCAGAAGATATCCAGCTTGTGCAGGACTTCCTAGGGCGCGAACAGGCTTTTCAGAAGGAATTAATTGACTCCCTTCGCAACGATCCGGATTACGCACCCTACAGCACGCCAGAAGCGATCGCCCGAAATCGGCAGTTAGTGGGAATCTGGGATTGCTTATCCCTAATCCTGTGCATGAAGCTGAGTCAAGAGCGTTCTGTGAATAAGGTTCCCACGGCTGACGGCGAAATTACCCTGAAGCTGACGCCACTAGCAGGCGATCCAACCCAGGTGGCGGTGAGTCCTTGGCCTTTTTCCGAGAATGCGGTAACGCTGGTTTGCGAAGGACGCTATCTATCGGAAACCTTCCCAGACGAGGAGACGATGCAAAACGCGATCGCGAAAGCACCTTGGGTGACGATTAAAACTCACCTGCATCCCGTGTAAGCACCGACTGGATTATGTAATTAATCGGTATTCATCAAAGCAACATATTGTGCTTACCCATAAAGAAGTCAGTAGGGGCAAATGCTTTGCCTCTGCTGACTCTATATTTTGCTTTTTTTACCCAATATTCCTACTAGACTTGCTTTCAAGAGAGATGAAGAGCGCCTGCTCTCTTATCCAAGAGTAGGTAATTTTATCGTCGTTTTTCAAGAGAATCTTCGGGGTTCATTGCGACGCTCGTTTAGGCAATAAACCCCGAAAAATCAACTCATTTCAACTGCCCTTTTCCAAAAAGCATAAGTGTCACTTCCAATTTTTTGACTATCTTCTGAATAGATATCATCTAAACATTTTAAAAAAGCTTGGGCATAATTTTCTAATCCCAGAGTTGTCAAACATTTTAAAATCCTGGTAATCCGGAGGTAATTATGATTAAGAGGCTGAATCCAAGCCCTTTTTCTATCTTGATATTGGTCAGATTTGGTTATTTGAATATTATTGATGTTTCCTTCGTTGCATTTGAATCCGTAAAACCTAAGCATTACTTTAAATGACTTTTGCAGACGTGTTTTAAGTAGAGGATCTGTCCGAAAAGCTTGAACAATTTCATCATTTAGAACCAGTGCATTAGGGTTGTAGCCACTTTTATCTTTCAGGGGGAAAAGCCACTGAACATAGTCATGAATCCGTTCAAGTTTTTCGTAATTCCATGACCAAATCTCGTCGATCATCCGTCCTTCTGAATCAGGCTGTTGACTAAGATAGAAAGCCACAAGAGCCGGGGATGCTTTAGCAACCAATTCTTTGTCAGATGATTTTGCCATAAGTGTTCCTCTGCAATTAATCAAATGTTAACAATCTGGGAAATCAGCTAGATTCACGCTCATTCTAAAGCTGGCAGGGCGATAGAAAAGTCTATGAGTACTTTTGTTGCAAACGACCCTTTAGATCCGAGGAGATAACTAGAGTATTTAGCATTCCTCGTTATGGAACTATCTCGCTTTCCTCACAAAAGCTACAGTGCCTAGTAGCGCTAACAACAGTTATTAACTGTTGCCTTCATTACAATAACCGTTGATAATTTCAACAATGCCAATGTAGCTGCTAGCGTTAGGCGATCGCATGAACTGACATCCGTGCCTGACTACTCAAACTGAGATGCAAGCGATGAGTCAAGATACGCTCAATTTAATCCGCGACAGGCAAAATCGCGGTTATACCAAGCTAGGTTGGCTGGATAGCGATCGCACCTTTTCCTTAGGGGGTTTGCTTGACCCGGAGCCAATGAGATTTTGCACTCTCAGGCTGATTCACGAAGATAGAGTCTTAACCCAGTTCTGGTTTCGGTGCCCACAGCCATCATGACATGGAAATCCTCACCTACGTCCTAGAAGGTGCTATGAAGCATCAAGATAGCTTGGGGAATCGGACAGGTACTTATCCAGGAGACGCACAGATGATGAGTGCTGGCGCTGGCATCACCCACCGCGAATTTAATTTCTCTGAAACTAATTCCGCCCACTTTCTGCAAATTTGGATAATTCTCGATGCAGAAGAATTATCACCAAGGGATGAACAGCGTATTTTTCCGTTGAAGAAGGGCGTCTATCTTATTTTTCGATCGATAGGGATCGCTATCCTATAAGCATCAGTAGAGAAGGTTAACCTCCCTACTCGGATATTTAAATGATGAAAACGGCAAATCCCGATTCACTGCTCGTTAAAATCACCTTACTGGTCACGAGTACCTTAACGGTGATGTCAGGTGCGACGATTGCGCCTTCACTTCCCGCCATGCGGGCTTACTTTTCTGGCGTTGAAAATGTGGAATATTGGGTCAAACTTGTGTTGACCGTTCCGGCCTTGTTTATTGTCATTGGCGCTCCCATTTCCGGACTGATTGTAGATCGTTTGGGTCGCAAATCTTTACTGGTCGCTTCGACGATCCTCTACGGTTTTGCCGGGAGTTCTGGCTTTTTGTTGAATTCCATCGGACACATCCTGATGGGTCGCGCTTTGCTGGGTCTGGCAGTAGCGGGGGTAATGACCAGCGTTACTACCCTGATTGCTGACTACTACATCGGTCAGGCACGCGCTAACTTCATGGGTTTGCAAGCAGCATTTATGGCTTTTGGCGGCGTCCTGTTTTTGTCAAGCGGTGGCTTTCTCGCTGATCTTAATTGGCGTCTACCTTTTTTGATTTATCTTTTCGCCTTCATCATCCTTCCCTTTATCGTCGTTTTGCTCTATGAGCCGAGGCGCACTAATGTTGGGATAGGAAATGTTGGGATAGGAACAGTGCAAGAAAGCGATCGCTTCGCCTCGGACTCCGTCCTACGCATCAATGCACCAGCCGTTCCCATCAAATTACTGACGCTGATTTACGGAGTGGCAGTATTTATGCAGGTCATCTTCTACCTGATTCCCGTGCAGTTGCCGTTTTATCTCCAAAACCTCACGAAGGCTAGCGCCACCCAAAGTGGACTAGCGATCGCCTTTGCGACACTTTTCAGCGCCTTTGCATCAATGCTCTACGGACGCATCAAGGCACGTCTGCACTTCGTCAGCATTCTTACCCTAGCTTTCGCACTCATGGGTGTTGGTTATAGCATCATCGGCTTAGGGAAGAGCTACGAGCAGGTTTTAATCGGTCTGGCGGTGGCGGGTATTGGGTTGGGCTTCCTGATGCCAAATCTGACCGTGTGGCTGTCTGCTGAGTCACCAGAGGCACTGCGCGGGCGTCTTTTGGGCGGACTCACTACCTTCTTTTTCTTGGGTCAGTTTTTGTCTCCGATTGTTAGCCAACCTGTCAGTCAGCAGGTGGGTCTTGGCACCACCTACAGACTCGCAGGTGCGCTACTACTGCTACTGGCACTAATTTTTCTTGGGATGCGGCGGCAAATCACAGTCTTTACCGCCAATCCCGCGCAACCTTAAACGGGAATGCGGTAGGGGCAGAGTCTCCCCACCCACCCAAGCATTCTTGCCAATTTAAACAATCTAAAAAGGGTCAAAAATTATGACACAACCCATTCGCATTCTGCTCCAGACAACCATCCCGACAACAGAAGATGACTGGAGTATTTGGCGCTTCTCGATGTTACGCGACTATCTCGCATCTGTTACAGATGAAGCGGGGAATCTCCTGTTTGAAGTGACAGAACGCGATCGCGTGTCAGATGCAGACGGTAACGACCCGGTTTTAAGTACCCTCGACCGCTCGGATTTTGACCAGCTATGGCTATTTGCATTAGATACTGGCGAAGGTCTGACGGAAAAAGATTGTGCGGGAATCAATGCATTTCGCCGACGCGGTGGTGGTATCCTCACCACCCGCGACCATCAAGATATGGGTTGCTCCATGTACGGTCTGGGTGACATCGGCGCGATCCACTTTTTCAACACCAAAAATCCCGACCCCGACGAATCTCGCTGGTGCATTGACGACCCCTACACAACCTATATTTCCTGGCCTAACTATCATTCTGGGCGCAACGGCGACTATCAAAAAATAACCCCCACCGAACCCATTCACGAACTTCTACGCAATCCCAATTCACCTTCTGGATTAATCGAATATTTTCCCACTCATCCCCACGAGGGCGCAATCGGAGTTCCCGCAGGCGCAAAGAAGGCTCGGGTTATTGCAATGGGCAAAAGCTTAATTACAGGTCGTCCCTTTAATCTGGCTGTTGTTATCGAAAGTGAAAAAGACACTGACGGTAACACCCTAGGGCGTGCAGTTGCTGCATCGAGTTTTCACCATTTTGTTGATTACAACTGGGACATCGAAAAAGGTTGTCCTAGCTTTGTGGATGAGGCTCCCGGTGATGATATGAACCAAGAGCCACGCGCCCTAGAAGATATCAAGACTTATGTGCGTAATGTTGCTTTGTGGCTTGCGCCCTAATACGTACAGGAAACTGTACTCGTGTTGCTAATTTTGCTTCTGTACGCTCATCCACCCATGACCAGAAATTAACCAGATTCTGAGCAACTTCTCAAAGAATCTGCTGAGACTTCATTGATAAATCAGTCCTGAAATTTTTGCAGAACACTCAATAAAAGCAAAAAAGTCTAGAGTAGAAACAGAGGGAGCAGTGGAAGTATAGAAAATCCGATGCAGAAAGTCGCAATTGTCACGGGTGCCAATCGGGGACTGGGTTTTGAAACTTGCCGACAACTCGCAAAGCGAGATATCCAAGTGATTCTGACCAGTCGTGACGAAGCAAAGGGGAAAGCAGCCGTTGAGAAATTGCAAGCTGAAGGCTTAGAGGTAGTTTCTCATCCGCTTGATGTCACCAGTGCAGAGAGTATTGAGCATCTTGCTCAGTTCATCCGCAATCAATTTGGGCGATTAGATATTCTGGTGAACAATGCTGGAATTGCGAGAGATCCTTTAGGAGATACAGAGGGTAGTATTTTCAACACCAAGGTGAGTACCATCTGCGAAACGATGGAGACGAATTTACACGGCCCATTACTACTTTGCCAAGCCTTAATTCCACTGATGAAAGAGCATCACTATGGGCGCGTTGTGAACGTATCATCGGGGGCAGGGCAGTTATCCGACATGAACACTGGATTTCCCGCTTATCGAATGTCCAAAACCGCATTAAATGCCCTGACGCGGATTTTTGCCAATGAGTTAGAAGGCACCAATATTTTAGTGAATTCTGTGTGTCCTGGCTGGGTAAGAACCGATATGGGTGGCCCAAATGCTACTAGGTCTGTAGAGCAAGGAGTTGATACTATTGTGTGGCTGGCTACGCTTCCTGATGATGGCCCCACGAGTGGTTTTTTCCGCGATCGCCAACCCATCCCTTGGTAAGCACAATACCATCCCATTTCTGTATCTATTTGCCACAGGTTAGACAGACACGATCAATTGCGTTCCGACAATTTTTGTAGTCTCACCTTTACAAGAGATGAGTAGCTTGTATTTATCATCTCTCTAAAGTTAGGTTTTTTTTAACTGATGGGTTCAAGTACAGAAATTAGAACAATGTATACAAATTGATCTGCAAATTGAGCATTTTTTATCTCTCATTTTCCAGCTTCCATTTTAAGGCATTTATTTTTCACCAATTTTTTTTAAACAACAATTAGGTTAGATTATGGCTCACTTAAATCAGCGTCACCCTGAAAATATTAGTGGCGACTTTTACGTCGATACGACTTGTATTGATTGCGATACTTGTCGCTGGATGACTCCAGAGGTATTTTATCGCACCGATGAGCAGTCAGCAGTTTATCATCAGCCAGAGAATGAGGCTGAAAGATTAAAAGCAATGCAGGCTCTTTTGTCTTGTCCTACGGCTTCGATTGGGACTGTGGAGAAGCCAAAAGACGTTAAAGATGCTCAGCACAGTTTTCCGATTTTAGTCGCTGAAAATGTCTATCATTGCGGCTATCATGCAGAAAATTCCTATGGCGCTGCTAGCTATTTAATTGTGCGACCGGAAGGCAATGTGTTAGTTGATTCTCCCCGCTTTACGCCTCCTCTGGTGAAGCGGCTAGAGGAAATGGGAGAGATTCGCTATATGTATCTGACGCACCGAGATGATGTAGCGGATCATCAAAAGTATGCCGAGCATTTTGGGTGTCAGCGAATTCTCCACACCGACGAAATCTCTTCGGGTACTCGCAATGTGGAAATTCAGCTAACTGGCTTAGAGTCAGTACAGTTGGAGCCAGATTTGTTAATTATTCCAGTGCCCGGTCATACAAAAGGTCACACGGTTTTACTGTACAAAAATAAATTTCTGTTCACGGGAGATCATCTGGCTTGGTCGCCAAGTTTAAATCACTTGTTTGCCTTCCCCGATGTCTGTTGGTATTCCTGGCCTGAATTGCTTAAATCAATGCGAAAGCTGGCTAATTACTCGTTTGAGTGGGTGCTACCCGGTCACGGACGCCGATACCATGCTGACAATGAGACGATGCGCCAGCAGATGCAGCAGTGTATCGCCTGGATGGAAGCGCGTTAAAGTCTTTTTGATTTTCTCAACGCCTCTTGAACAAGGGGGTTAGAAGCACACCGCGTCAGAAGGATAGCGCCTCAATGCGTAACTTGTGACGCCAAAAACTGATATGGCAACGGCATTCCTAAGTGGGGTGCCGTTTTTTTTAGTTGATTTCCTGAAGTTAGCAATTTCGGCTGTCAAAGGTAACGGCTATGTATCCAGAATGACTAGAATCTCATGAGCGACTTCAGCCTGGTAGTTGTCGGACTGTTAACTGCTGGGAAAAACTCAACTTTGCCACCCTCAGCCGTAATGCCTCAGCCATCCGAGCGATCGCTAAATGCAACTGAGCCTCAACCCATTTTGCCCTCTTCTGTCACGGTTGAAGTTACGCAGCCAGAATTCTCAACTTCCAATCGCTTGACTTCTCACAGTCGCTTGGAGAACCTAACCCCCCGCCCCGTTCCCTCCATTGGTCAAGTGGCACGAAGTGCGGGAACGGGGAATAGGACTCCCCCCGCCTTGCAAGAGAGGGGTTGGGGCAAAGGTGTGTTGGCGGAAATGAGTTCTAGGAATGCCTCGGAACCAATACCCGCAGCAACTCAGCCGAACGATGCTGGCTTAGAAAATATCGCTGACGGCGATGAATCAGCCGATCCGATGAGTCAATTAACATCAGTCGATCAACTGACAGATGTTACTCCGGAAGATTGGAGTTACCAAGCCCTAAAAAACCTAACAGAACGGTATGGAGTCATCTCCGGCTACCCGGATGGCAGCTTTCGCGGCAACCGTTCCCTCAGCCGCTACGAATTTGCCGCCGCCCTCAATGCTGCCCTGGAAAAAATTTTCACGCAACCCCAAGGCATTCCTCAAGATGATTTAGCGACTCTGCAACGGCTTCAACAAGACTATGCCACGGAACTAGCGGAAGTGAAAGGTCGAGTCGATAACTTAGAAAGTCGCACAGCACAGCTCGAAAATCACCAATTTTCTACCAATACTCGACTATTTGGGCAAGCAATTGTTGGCTTGCAGGGAAGCAATCAAGTAGATGTGGATTTGTTCCCCAGAGATGGGGTGCCGGAACGTTCTGGTAAAGCTCAGTTGACTCTAGCAAGTAACGTTCAACTGTCTCTGGCAACCTCGTTTACAGGACAGGATTTACTGCTGACGGGGCTTCAGGGTGGAAATCTCGCCTCTTCTGCACCCTTTGTCTTTACCAATATGGGTCGATTATCGACTGAGTTAGAAACTAACAACGACCTGGTTTTGAGCGACCTTTCCTATCGGTTTCCAGTCACGGATAACTTCGGCGTTATTGTTGGTCCGGCTGGTGTTAACCCTGCCAATACATTTCGCGGTATCAATCCTTTAGAAGGTTCGGGAGATGGTTCGATTTCCTTATTAGGTCAGCGCAACCCCATTCTGTCAATTGGCAACGGCACGGGCGGCATTGGATTTGACTGGCAAATTAACAAACGCCTGAGTTTACAAGCCGTCTACAGCGCTGAACTTCCTGGCTTTACCAGTAATAGCAGCCAAGGTGGACTATTTGGCGGTAGAACCAGTGCGGGCGTGCAGTTCACCATTGCACCTACAAATAATCTAGATATCGGGTTGCACTATATCTATTCACACTCTCCCGATGGTTTGCTGGGTATCGGCACCGGCGACAATCAACTCATTTCGCCCTTGGCACCGATTATTTCGCCATCGACTTCTTTTGCCTTTAATACTCACGCCGTGGGAGGGACTTTGGCTTGGCGCGTCAACCCTAGATTGACTTTAGGGACTTGGGGAGGGTGGACTTCTTCAGACCCGGTCAATCTTTCGGGTTCTGTGGAAACTACGAATTGGATGTTATTTTCTGCGTTTCCTGACTTGTTTGGTAGAGGAAATTTGGGGGGAATTTTGTTTGGACAGCCGCCGAAAATTACTTCCAGTACCTTGCCGGATGGCTTCAATCTTCCCAACTTTTTGACCAATTTGAGTGGGACGCCGGGAGGGCGTCGTGACACGGCTTTGCACCTAGAGCTGTTTTATCGAGCCAGATTGACGGATAACATTTTCCTGACTCCAGGGGTGTTGGTGGTTTTCAACCCCGACCATAATGCGGCAAATGACACGTTAGTAGTGGGAACGATGAGAGCAACTTTCCGGTTTTAAGGAGAAAAGCTAGTAAAAGCGAAAAAGCTCTGATAAATGAAATAACCCGTTGCGGTTTCGGCAAATTTCCCCAGTATATGTGATTGAGTGAGGCACAAACTGGCGGAAGCTTTGCTTTGCCATGATGCGATCGCTCTATTTTTTGGCTAATACCAATCGGAAAGAATATTTATGCGATCGCTATCTTCAAAAACTCAGCTGAGCTTGAGCTTACTGATTAGCAGTAGTTTAACCGCGACGATCGTCGCCTTGGGAGCAGATGGTGCTTTTGCCCAAGTAACCATCAATAGCACTGGCACAGTCACAGGTACCTTTACCCTTCCCCCTGCCAACCCAAATTTCAACCAAAGCACGACTAGAGTTGATACTAATGCCGCAGGGCAATATTTCCGCAACGGCGTCCTCGTCTACACTGCACCCAATCCTGGCTATGTAGGAACCAAAGCCGATGGCACTCATTATGTAGACTTTCGCGGTATTCCCGTTGTCTCCACGAATGGAACGATTACCTCTCCAGTTCTAACTAGCGGCAATCTTCAACCCAAAAAGCAAACCGGGCAAGAAGGAACCACCTTATTTGGCACAATTCAGGATGAATTTGTCGCCAGAGGCTTCTGGGAAGGCGTTGTCACCGATCCAAAAACTGGGCAACAGTATCAAGGTGTATTTGAAATTAGGGGTCAGGGGCCTAGATATAGCGATGCCAACGGAGGCACCAGCCCCACCGTGTTTGATTTTGGATCTGAATACAATTTCGGCAACAACTTGCCCCCTACCGTGCCGAAACCCCTCCCTTCTTTTACTATTCCTGCCGGTGGTATGCCGGTGAAATTACAGGTGAAAGTGCCTGCGAATGCCGTCTTAATTACTCCAACACCTGTCCCAGTGCCAGCACCCGCCCCAGCACCCACCGCCTCAACACCCACCCCGGTAACCGCCCCAGGAACAGCTCCAGTAACTACCCCAGCACCTGCCCTAGCACCCATTAGCAGTGGCGGTAGTCCAACCAGTGGAGGAACCCCATCCCCATCTCCATCCGGGGCAAATGTACCTCCCTCACTCTTCAGCCGCAATGACTCTACTGAGGTTAATCATGTGGTTTTGGAGTCTTCCGCGACAGCCGCAACCAGTTGTACGCCTAATCAAGGCAGCAATTCAACAAGTGTCTCGTCTTCTGCCAACGAGCAGACGGCAGGATGCTCGATTGAGCTGACGACATCTGAGCAACCCATTGGGCCTCGGAGTCGAGTGCTGTTGCGTTAATGGAGGGTTTGCCAACGTTAATTAGCTTTGCTTTGTAGAAGAGGATACACAGCCTTTGCCCCTACAAAGCTAATTGAGTAAACGCTTCTAGCCAGTACAGAATCTTCAACTGGCTAGAAGTTGAGAAGGCGTCACGCGCCACAATTGCTCTAGTCGATTTGCTGGCATCGTCAAATACAAAATATCGCCAGGACTGAGGCAAGTTTCCAAAACATCCCAGCCGTGAATCGTTTGACAGTTGGTTTCGATATACAAAGGTACAAAGTCGGCGTCCATTGCCGATTCTTGAACGCGCTTGCCACAAAACGGATGCCCTGGTGTAATCATAGTGGCTAAGGCGATCCAAAGACTATCGCCAGTTATCCCATTACCTAAAATTCGTCCTCCTAAAGCCGCTGCGGCAAAGGAAGGCGCGGCTAATTCAGTCGGACTCAACACAGCATCAAATTCAAATACCTTTTGCGCTTGGGATGCAAAGTGGGGGTCTTGATTCCGCACTACGACGGCTAACTTTGGTGCAATCCCTTTGGCGCTAAGGGCAATCTCTAAATTCGCCATATCGTCGCTAGTGACAGCTAAGAGGGCGTCTGCCTTGTCTACATTGGCAGCTTTTAGGGTGGTAGATAAACTGGCATCTCCTTGAATCACGGGCACTTTCAAAGCGCGGACGGTGTTGAGAAAGCGATTGTTGGCGTCGCGTTCGATGACAACAACCTCATGTCCGTGGGTATGGAGTTGGTTGACGATTTGAACTCCAATACCGCCGAGTCCGCACACAATGTAGTGATTTCGCCCTGGAACTCGTGCGGCGTCCCAAAATTGTTTGAACCGGGTACCTAAAACAAAATCGTTGAGGAGAGCATAGCAAATCCCGATTACACCAGCACCGAGCAGCATCATCATTGCGGTAAAGATTTTAATGCTGTCGGGTGCGTGTTCTGCGACTTTCTCGTTACCACCGGCACCTGTAATCATGCCAACCGAAAAATAAAGGGAGTCAACGACAGATATTTTTGCATCGACACAAACATAAGTGAGGGTGGCAACAAAAACGGTGATCAGAAGGACTAGGGTAACAACTGCTATCGGTTGACCGTATTGCGGAAACTGTTGGAAGTTGGTCAGGACTTTGAAAAGTTTCGGAAGTACGGGTTTGCCGGAGGTGCGGACGCTGGGTTGGGTGCCAACAATTAAGCGATCGCCTATTTGCAACTTTTGCCCATACACGACGGCAGAAATGAGATCTATCTGACCGTCCACCGGCAAGTAGTAAATCAGCATCCGAGAACGGTCATCCCACAAGTCAGCTAACTTACGACCGATCCAAGGATGCATTTCATCAATATGTTCTTCGTGGATGGGCCAAGTTTGGTTAAACAGCCGCAACTGCCCAATCGCTTGGCTTCCCAAGGCGGCAAAGGCAAACACAGGCGCGGCTAGGGCAGCAACGCTCATGGTGACGTGATCTGCAAGCGTCTGGTTAAGGCGATCGCCCAAGCTCGTATTAAACAACCGATTGATAATCCGAATCCGAGGATTGAGAATTCGTGCCTGGGTGAGAATCGCTAAGTTCAGCGCCTCGTCTTCCCCAGCCAGCACTAACGTTTGGGCTTCCTGAATCCCCGCTGCTTTTAGGGTAGAAGCTGCCCGTAATTCTCCAATTACGACATCATAATCTTCACCCGGAATCGATTCTGCATGGATGCCAATCACGCTGGCTCCCTGCTGTCTTAGCAAGGAAAATATTTTATACCCAGTCAAACCTAAGCCGCAGACAATAATTTTGGGTTTCATCCCGCCTAATCACTGCCTAAATATTCGTGCAATTGAACATTCTTACTGAGTTCCGCTCAAAGGACTGTAGCCGTATACACCGCTAAGACATTGCTTGTCTTCAGGCGGTCGGGATGATCGCTGAATACACCATGCAGGCGATCGCGCTTCAGAAATTGCCAAAACGTCATTACTGGAATTGCATCATCAGCTTCTTCCAGGCAGAGAAGGAAAACTTTTTTGACATCATTCTTTGCCATCTTGGGCAGGGTGAAGCCCTTGTGGCAGTAGCCATCGTAAATGAGTTGTGCTAGCTAAGCTCTGATTTGTGGGTTAGTTTCAAGATAGGTCTGCCCTTCGGGAGAATGAGCAAACAGGTTAATTAGGTTATCGTAGTAAGCATTCAGAATTAAATCGGCTATGTGTATTTGTGTTCGTCAAATTGATGGATATCCAAAGGCGGATTTTTAATATTCAGGTGTTAGATTATTGAATTTAAATTAATCTTTTAGCCCGAATATACGCTCTAAAAATAGGTTTCAAATTAATTCTGAAAAAAGCTGTTAACTCAATGACTTACCATGTAATTTATGATGGCAATTGCAATCTCTGCGTCACCCTTGTGCAACTGCTGGAAGGTTTAGATAAAGGGCAGATGTTTCAGTACATTCCGATGCAAGCTCCAGAAGCCCTCAAGCACTTTGGAATTACATCCCAAGATTGTGAAATGGGAATGATCTTGATTGATGCCGATACGCCTGAGAGACGGTGGCAGGGAAGTGATGCAGCAGAAGAAATTGGGCGATTGTTGCCAATGGGGAGCCTATTTGTGGATGCATATCGAGCTTTACCGGGGGTGAAGTGGATGGGCGATCGCACTTACGAACAAATCCGCGATAACCGTTACACCATCTTTGGCAAACGTTCTTCTACTTATCAATCTAGTTACCCAGCTAGTTTTTGTTCTACGGGATGTGTTACTGAATAAGAACTCACAAAAACATTTGGTGGGAAACTGAAAGCGATCGCCCAAACAAGGTAACACCCTAAAAGTAGAGGGGAAGCATTGGGATACTCTCGCCAAAGCTTTCCTTCCCCAGGTAGACGCTAGGCAGTAGTTTTCGTTTTTAAAATAATAGTTAGCTATCGCTGTCCTGTTGCGAAAAGTCGCCGCTTAAAAGCTGGTGGCTTGGTTTTACAATTGCTGGCTTGGGGCGGTGATTTAACAAGGGCGGGAAAAAAGCTTTATCAAGGTTTGATCGGGGGGTTATCTACTGCTGTAGCGACTAGCTGCGAAGTAGATTTAGGAGATTTGGGCAATGAACAAGAGATTTACGAATAATCGGGTTGCCGATAGAACAAAGAGCTTTTCCGAAGGATTTTGGAACAGTGGCGGCGCGATCGCATTAGCGCTGCTTGCCATGCTTCTTCCTGGTTGCGTAGCTGTCCAGAAAGAAGCGGCTGCCCCTGAACCTACCACAGCCGTTGAAAAAGTTGCTCAAAACACGGATCAACTGATCGGTCAAACAGTAACGGTCAGTGGCGAAGTTGAAGAAATTATTGGTCCCAAAGCGTTTCAGTTAGAAGACGACAAAATATTCAGTGGCGAAAAAGTGTTGGTTTTGAATGCAGTTCCTGCCACAGTTGCGATCGCTGAAGGTAAGAATGTTACGGTGACAGGGCAAGTTCGGAAATTCGTCCTGGATGATTTTGAGAAAGAGTACAACTTAACGAATGATTTAAATGTCAAGAAGAAAATGGAAGCCGAATTTGAAGGCAAGCCGGTAGTCATTGCTCAGACAACCCAAGTCATCGAGTAATTCCCTAGGGATTACCCATTCGACTTAAGCGATTTCTTCGCTGTTGAACAGTTCAAATATTTGCCGACAAAAGTGCTTCAGCTTTTCCCCTACTTCAGGCACTGGCTGGGATTCCCCGACAAACTGCCACTCCTCTACGGTCGAGAGTAGCCACTGTTTGCCTTTATGGTCAAAACCTGCTAATTCGACACCGATAGCACGGCGAATCCCAGTCACGGGGTCTTCGTAAAAACGAATCTGTACCAAGATGCTGCGGCTTTGAAATAAGCGACTTCTGCCAGGAAAATGGAAGCCGATATCAATTGAATCCGGATCGACTAACTCTCTAGTATCCGGGTCGTTTGCCCAAGGTTTTAAATCTGCTTTTGCATCAGGAAACTCAGATTTGTAGAGATTGACAACAGCAGCAATCTTACTAGCGACTTGTATGTTTGTGGCCTGTTCAGCTGCATTCACTTCGCTTGGGTTCCCCTAAACTTGCGCGTTTTCAGTTGTTTTGGCGTTTAAATATAACAGGATGTTCTCTATTTCGCAACTTGGTAGAGCATCCTTCTTTAAGTTTATTCATTGACGCGATAAGAATGGTAAATCTGGATACTATACAAGTGCTATTTTTTAAGGTATATTCAAATAATGGAAATATGTGCGTTTTTTGAACTTGCCCTTAAATTTCCATTATAAAGAATTGAGTAAAAAATAAATATAAACTCCTAATAATATACCAGAAAAAATTGCTAAATTATCATGAAATCCTTGAAATTCTAATATTTCAACAGCGGAATTGTAGATGCAATTTTAACCAGAATACTAAAATTAAAACTTGACTTGCTTTGCCGGAGATTCCCGCTTTTGCGGTAAGCTCAAGCAACCGGGAGATGTGCAGGCAAAGATAGTGTCAACCAATGAGCAATTAATCAAGATCGGTTCCTTGGAATGGTTTTACCGGGAAGAGAATCCGATTGGTAGAAGTGATAACCTGCCAGTTCTGCTGCTGCACGGGTTGCCGTCGCAGAGTTATAGCTGGAGCGGGGTAATGCCCGGATTAGCAGAGAAAGGGTATAGAGCGATCGCGCCTGACTGGATTGGTTTTGGCTTCTCGGCGAAACCAGAGCGGCGGGACTTTGCGTATACACCCGATACCTTCATCAACGCACTAGCAGAATTCATCCAACACCTGGAAATCGAGCGATTCTATCTGGTTGTTCAGGGATTTTTGGGTTCTGTGGGACTCCAGTACGCCCTGCGTCATCCAGACAAAATCGAGCGCTTGGTTATCCTCAATACACCTGTGGCAACGACTGCCAAGCTGCCTTGGAAGATTCAACAACTGGGTCTGCCTTTTGTCGGCGATATGATGACGCAAGACCCGCTCTTGGTGGACAGAACCTTAGAAGGTGGTAGCCGTTACGTCATCCCAGATAAGGATTTAGACGTTTACCGCCGTCCCTACCTCAAAAGTTCGGATGCGGGGCGAAGTCTCCTGTACACCGTGCGGAATCTCCAGCTTCAGCAGTCGATGGCAGAAATAGAATCCGGTTTTCAAAGCTGGACGCAGCCAACTTTAATTGCCTGGGGGATGAAAGACCCCTGGCTTCCCTTCACTCAAGCGCAACAGCTGGCGAGTTCCATCCAGAGGGCAGAAATCATGAAGATGGAAGAAGTCGGGCATTATCCTCAAGACCATTGGTCGGACAAAGTCAGCGATGCGATTCAAGGGTTTCTGCGTCGTCAGGCAATTGGATAATGGGTGATATCATCTCTTTTTCTCTTCTCCTCTCGCGTTTTCCCGATTTTTCTCTAAAATAACAGGGGAAATTTGATTCATGGTTTCAAAAAATAGCATGATGGCACGTTATCGGTCTATTTTGGGTTTAATTTTGGCAGTGGTAGCCACATTTATGATTAGTTGCGGTAGTGCAACTGCGGCAACGAAATCGGCTCCTACTTACACGGCGGCTCAGATTGAGCAGATTCAGCAATCGCTTCCGGGAATTCAAGAACAGCGCGATCGCCTTAACACATTGCAAACCTTCATCCAACAACGGCGATGGGTAGATGTGGGTACATTTATTCACGGGCCACTAGGAGATTTGCGACGGAATATGAACCGTGTGGCGGATAGCTTGGCTCCTAAGGACAAACAGGCGGCGCGTCAAGCAGCAAAAGATTTGTTCAGCGATCTGGTCAGAATCGATCAGGCTGCGAAAGAGGCGGATTATCAGCAAGCGGTGACAAACTTCCGCTCTGTATTGCAAGAGTTCGACGCCTTTATGAACTTGATTCCGAAGGCATAGCCAATTAAGGGGTAATTGGGAAAAAGTTATTAGTCCTGGGTCATTTGTCATGAGTTCGTTGCTACTGACTCAGAATTCAGGGCTGATCGTCATTACCGATTACCCCGTTACCGATTACCCATTTCTCATGCGCTCTTTCTGATGCGCTCTCAGATGAGTCAGGTTGTAATTATTGGATGCGGCGTTGTTGGGGCTGCGATCGCTTATGAACTCAGTCTAATTCCAGGGCTAACAATTACAGTCTTGGACAAGCAACCACCCGCACAAGCCGCCACTGGCGCTGCATTGGGCGTCTTGATGGGCGCGATCAGTCACAAAATTAAGGGCAATGCCTGGAAAATGCGGCAGGCTAGCATCCAGCGCTATGAAACCCTGATTCCAGAGCTAGAAGCGCTTTTAAACCGTCAGCTCCCCTTCAACCGCCAGGGAATTCTGATGCTCTGCTTTGCCGGTGAAGATTTACCTCGTTGGGAAAAACTGGTAGAAATTCGCCACACTCAAGGCTGGCACCTGGAAATTTGGGACGCCGCCCAACTCCAGTCTCGCTGTCCTCAGTTGAGTCATGAGATAATCGGCGCGATTTATTCTCCCCAAGATCGGCAACTCGACCCGGTTGCTCTGACTTTAGCGCTGGTTGATGCTGCCCAACGCAACGGCGTTACCTTTAAATTTGGCGTCACCGTTTTAGAAGAGGAAGCAACAAATACGGACATTCGCCACATTCAAACAACCGCAGGGCAAGTTGATGTTGATTGGTTAATTGTGGCAGCGGGGCTTGGTTCCACCCCACTCACAGCGTCTTTAAAACAACCGATTGATATCCGCCCGGTATTGGGACAAGCGTTGCACTTGCGCCTAGCGCAGCCAATGGGGCGTGCAGATTTCCAGCCGACAATTACAGGCAATGATGTCCACATTGTGCCTGTAACGGACACAGAATACTGGGTTGGTGCGACGGTGGAGTTTCCCCATAATGGGGATGAGATAGTGGCAAATGCCGCCCATCTGGATGCAGTCATGGCGCAAGCGATCGCGTTTTGCCCCAGCCTAGCCCAAGCCACAATCCTTAAAACTTGGTCGGGATTGCGTCCCCGCCCCGAAGGACGCCCCGCCCCTGTTATCGGTCTTCTGCCCGGTTACAGCAATGTTCTTCTCGCCACAGGTCATTATCGCAACGGCGTTTTACTCGCACCCGCCACCGCCCAAGCGATTCGGGAACTGATTGAGCGATCGCTCAATCAAGATAAATAATCGTCAAACTATGTCTAGTTTTTCTTTTCTGTTTAAATGGTTAATTTA
Source organism: Trichocoleus sp. ST-U2 (assembly GCF_039961875.1). NCBI lineage: Bacteria > Bacillati > Cyanobacteriota > Cyanophyceae > Leptolyngbyales > Trichocoleusaceae > Trichocoleus > Trichocoleus sp. ST-U2. The sequence goes on from NZ_JAMPJY010000006.1 coordinate 107,033, forward strand.
CTTAAAATACTTAAAGTATTTTTAGCGATCGCACTTCTATTCCTTGCCTTTAATTTAAGAGCGCCTTTCCTCCCAAGCATAAAGTTTTATTTATTTTTAGGTTTAATCGCAATCAATTTGGCTTTGATTTTTACTGAAATCAAAGCCTTTACTCCCTCGAATCTTAAAAAAAAATTCCTGAATAAAACAATCCTAGTGATTGCTTGCCTAAGTCTTTTTACAGTTTTAACAGTTGAAATAAGATTCAATTTACTAAAACAAAGTGTATTCCACGCCAACCCATCCCAAATAGAAAAGCTGGGTCAGCACTTTATTATTGGCTACCGAGACTTAAATGAAGTAAAGAAGCTAGTTTCTAAAAAAGCCATAGGCGGTATATTTTTCACAACTAGAAATATTAGAAATAAAACCCAAGAAGATATCAAGCAAGAAATTAGTGCTTTGCAGGAGATTCGCCGCAGTCAAGGTTTATCTCCTTTATGGATAGCGACCGATCAAGAAGGGGGTGTAGTCTCTCGATTATCTCCCCCTCTAACCCGATTACCTCAATTATCAAAAGTTATTTCTGAGTCTGCAAATATAGAACAAGCAAAAGAGAAAGTCATCAAGTATGCCAAAACTCAGGCAAGTGAGCTATCTACAATTGGAATTAATCTAAATTTTGCCCCTGTGTTGGATTTAAACAAAGGAGTGATAAATCCAAACGATAAATTTTCTAAGATTTATAAGCGAGCTATTTCGTCTGATAAGGAAGTTGTTGAAAAATTTGCTTTGTTATATTGTCAGACGTTAGAAGCAAATGGGGTTAGATGTACGATTAAGCATTTTCCGGGATTGGGAAGAGTAGAGACCGACACCCATCTTGAAAGTGCAGAATTGCATACTTCTGTGAATGAATTAGCGCAGGATGATTGGGTACCCTTCCGGACATTAATGAGTAATTCTCAGGCTTTTACAATGTTGGGTCATGCTAAATTGATGGCGGTAGATGCTGAACATCCCGTCTCCTTTTCCCAGAAAGTAATTAGCATAATTAGAAATGATTGGCAACAAAATGGGGTTTTAATTACTGACGATTTTTGTATGTATGCAGTTTACAACAGTCAAGATGGTTTGAGAAATGCTACCGTCAAGGCGCTGAATGCCGGAGCAGATTTGATATTGATTGCTTACGATAATGATTTATATTATGAAGCGATGGATGCTTTAATCAAAGCTGATAATAAGCGCCAATTAGAGAATGAACTGCTAATAAAAAGTAGCAGCAGGTTAGATCAAACCAAAAAGACTCTCTATGGATTGCCCAAAGGGTTGCAGATAAGTGGAACAAACGGGTGAGATTAGATGCGGCGTTAGCGAAGTGTTTACTGTATATTAATAAATATAAATAATAGAGCAAAACTTTAGCACTTCAGCCGTCAATATGTCTAGCGAGCCTCTAGGAAAACCCCGTCCCCTCTGGCAAGTGATTCTTTTATCGATTATTACCCTGATGCTGTATTACGGTTGGTATAAGTGGATAATCCAAGAAGAATTACGTCGCTACAAAGGTTATGGTTGGTCAGGAACTTTATGCTTAGCGCCTTTTGTTTTGGGGGTAGCAGTTCCCCAATTGTTGCGTATATTCGATCCTGATGTCCCTGGCGGGTTTGGTTGGTTTTCCTTGCTGGGAATTGCCTGGATTTACATTGTGCAGTTCAGACTCTATAAAACTGTAAACGAACTCTACAGCGAAGCTGGAATGAAAGAACCACTGGTTGTCTGGTGGATTTTTGTACCAGGTTTAAATCTAATCGTTGGCTTGAGACAAATTCACTTTTTAAGTGAGTATTGGGCAAGTAAACAAGGGATAAGTGTTAACGATCCGCTTGCTGAGAGTATTCCTTTTCTCTCTGCGAATGCTTAACGCTGTTCAAAAGATAAATCTAAAGAGGAAGCTGATAAAGCAATCCTATTTTAGGGGTGAGATGCTAGTGCTTCAGATCCCCGACTTCCTGGAGAAGTCGGGTAATCTCTCCTTCACGAATCATTTGGGACGGCTATAAAGGAATCGAGGGGCGATCGCCTGCTTGAAAGCGTTGCCAAGATGTTTTCAAAGCTGAAGGAGCAGGATAATTAGTGTCATAAACAACAATTACATTCGTCAGGTTCCGTCCTGCGGGAAGTAAAATTCTTCCATTATGGGCTAAAGCTTCTGAAGCACCACCATCCAAATTCATTGCTTCAATACAGCCAATCGCTTTCATAATGTTGGCTTCTTGTTGTAAAGATAGACTAGCAAGAAAAGAAATTAAAAATAACTGTTTTCGATTCGCTGGAAACCCAATCGCAGTCCGATATCCTACACCGAGAACATGAGGATCGGCAAAGCCTTCTGATTGCGGCGAGATAGAAATTTTTCCTTGTTTAATCAGTCTTGGTCCGCAAGTAATTGAAAACCAGTGTTGATCCCAATTCGGCTGTCCTTCTGTTCGGGCGGTAATCATTTCTAATTGATTACCTGCTTTAATCCCCAAGGTAGTCCCATAATTTTCCCAGCGGCTGTATTTAAGAAACCTGCCAGCCGCCACCATGTTACCCATCACCCACTTCTGGTTACTTTTATCAAAAAAGGTGCCATTGGCTACCACAGCAGCCTTCTGACGCGCTACCAACTTGGCAAAAGGTTCATCACCATTGCTCACCGTTGGCCCGTTGGCATAAGTCGCATTATTTGCTAAGCCCAGAGTGATGAAAGTTTCTGGGTCAGAGAGGTCAATCGTGGTTTGATAAAAAGACACCCCAGCCACTGTTTTTTGGGTAACTTGCACGGGTTTTCCCTTGGCAACAGCGGGATTTACTTTGGTTTTGGAGGACGGTTGAGATGGTTTAGGCGTGGCGCTGGTTTTTGGAGTTGGCGAAGGTAAAGGCTCAGGAGAAACGCTGCTTATTGGTGTTGGCGTACTGCTAGGTAAAGGGTTTTGAGCGACTCCGTTTTGAGACTCCCAGAAAGCGATCGCTTTCTCCCATAACTGACGAACGAGACTAGCAAAATTGGAGCGGTTTTGGGGAATTGAGAAGAATTCGGTTAAAAATTGAGCAAGTGCCAAACCTACTAAAAATAAAAAAGTGCGCCGCAGCATTTTACGGCAACCATTGGGTTGTTTTCGATCTGGCATAACTTCGCTTACTTCTCGTCTAGCGACTAAATATTGAGCGATGGGAGTAGAGCGATCGCGTGCATCAACAAGAGCGATCGCTCTACTCAGTTTTAGCAGAAGCCGCGATTTTCAAAGATTCCTGAAAAATACCTACACCTTAGCCCCATCAACGATTCAGGCTATTCGAGAGGTGATTGTAGAGTGAATAAGGTATCGGCGAAAGTCATGAAAATGCGTTTGAGTTCGGCTTCCTCAACGCGCTTAACCGCTTGTTTCACACTCACCCACTGTCGCTTTCTAAAGCTAGCTTCGGGCCAAACTTCCAGCACCGTTTTCACCTGCATTAAAAATACCTCAACCTGGCAGGTGCCTCCCCCTTTTTGATACTCGTAAGTCCCCATCAAAGTCGGTAGCACCTGACCGATGATTCCCGCCTCTTCCCAGGCTTCTTTGGCTGCCGAAGTTTGCGGGGTCATAAACGGCTCAATCATTCCTTTAGGAATCACCCAGCGTTTTCCTGTTGAGGAAGTGATCAACAAAACTTCGATTTTTCCGTTTTTGATGCGATAGGGGATGACCGCCGATTGCTGATAACGCTGGGCTGATTTTAGATTCATGGAACTTATCTTTTTTGGCGATGTTTGATAGGGGATTGCTCCTTGGATTTGCTCTTCAAACCAGGCAGATAATGACTGATGATTGAGTGAGATAGCAATCGATTTGAGTTGAGCGATCGCTCTCGCGCATCCGCGCCGCTACGCGAACACCTCCCGCACCAGGAAAGCCCACCGATCCGCAACTTCCTCAATAATCTTAGTCGTTGGCTTCCCAGCCCCATGTCCCGCTTTAGTCTCAATTCTAATTAATACGGGTGCAACACCTGTATGAGCTGCTTGCAAAGCGGCAGCAAACTTGAAACTGTGGGCAGGCACCACCCGATCGTCATGATCCGCTGTTGTAATCATCGTGGCTGGATAAGAGGTCCCAGGTTTGAGGTTGTGCAGCGGCGAATAGGCATAAAGCGCGTTGAACTCCTCCGGGTTTTCCGGAGAACCATAATCCGAAGTCCAAGCCCAGCCAATCGTGAATTTATGGAAGCGCAGCATATCCATCACTCCCACCGCTGGCAACGCCGCACCGAATAAATCCGGGCGCTGAGTCATACACGCACCCACCAACAATCCCCCATTACTGCCGCCGCCGATAGCAAGTTTTTCCGGGGTTGTATAGCCGTTAGCAATTAGCCACTCCGCCGCCGCGATGAAATCATCAAAGACATTTTGCTTATTTAGCTTCGTGCCGCCCTGGTGCCACTCCTCTCCATACTCGCCGCCGCCGCGCAAATTGGGGACAGCATAGACCCCGCCCATCTCCATCCACACCAGATTGCCAACCGAGAAACTAGGCGTCAGGGAGACGTTAAAACCGCCGTAGCCATAGAGATAAGTAGGGTTACTTCCATCTAGTTGCAGCCCTTTTTTGTAGGTGATAAACATGGGCAGATGGGTGCCATCTTTGCTGCGATAAAATATCTGCTTTGTCTTGTAATCATCAGGGTTGAAATCAACTTTCGGTTGACGAAAAATTGTACTTTCACCACTAACCATGTCGTAGCGGTAAATAGTGGCAGGTGTGGTAAAACTGGTGAAGCTATAGAAAGTTTCCGTATCGTAGCGTTTACCGCCAAAACCTCCAGCCGAACCAATTCCCGGTAACTCAACTTCCCGCACAAAGGAGCCGTTCAGCTCAAAGATTTTAATCTGAGTCCGGGCATCTTTTAGATATTCAGTCACAAACTGATTATTGAGTAGACCCACGCCTTCGAGGACTTCTTCCGCCTGCGGGATGATTTCTTGCCATTCCTCCTTACTTACTGGAGAGGAGGGAAGATTGAAGGTATCAATTGCGATCGCGCGACCGCGAGGCGCATCTAAGTCAGTGCGAAACCAGAAGATTGAGCCATCATTGTCGATAAAACTATAGCTAGCCTCAAACTCGCTAATTAGCTCAATCACGGGCGCATCTGGATTGGTTAAATCCTTATAAAACACCAAATTCTTAGGATCGCTTCCTCGCCACACGCTAATAATTAGGTAATGCCCATCCTCGGTGACGCCACCGCTGAAACCCCATTCTTTTTGGTCAGGGCGATCGTAGACGAGGATATCCTCAGATTGTGGCTTACCCAGTCGGTGGTAGAAAAGTTTTTGATAGTAGTTAATATCTTCTAATTTGCTTGTTTTGGTCGGTTCATCGTAGCGGCTATAGAAAAAACCTTGGTTGTCTTTCGTCCAAGACGCGCCAGAGAATTTAATCCACTTGAGATGATCGGAAAGGTCTTCGCCCGTCTCAACATCGCGTACCTTCCATTCTTGCCAATCTGAACCAGAGGTGGATAAACCATACGCCATCAAATTCCCATCTTCGCTAATCGAAATCCCCGACAAAGCAATAGTGCCATCTTCTGAAAGTTTGTTGGGATCTAGCAAAACTTTTGGCTCGCCATCCAGGGACGTTAATGTATAGAGAACGCTTTGATTTTGCAAGCCGTCGTTTTTGAAATAGAAGTAGCGATCGCCTTCTTTAAACGGAAGACTGTATTTTTCGTAGTCCCACAGTTCGGTTAGCCGTTGCTTAATTTTTTCCCGAACCGGAATTTCATTTAAATAGCTAAAAGTAACTTGATTTTGAGCCTCAACCCAAGCTTTGGTTTCATGCGAGTCCGGATCTTCTAGCCAACGGTAAGGATCAGATACCTTTGTTCCGTGATAGTCATCAACTTGATCGACTTTTTGGCTAGTTGGATAAGTAAGGGCTTTATCTGGATACTGCATAGGGTTGGACTCTTGGTAACACTGTCCAGTCTAGCGCCAGATTTGGTTGAGAAGAGGGCGATCGCTTCCTTCCCAATCCAGTTTGCAGGAGCAATTCTTCGAGAAACCCAGTTTCTGGCAAAAAACTATAGATCGAATTACATAAGTGCCAAATTGTGAGAGATAAGTATTCCAGTAGATAATCGCGATCGCGCTGCCCTCATTGAGATTTATGCGTCTCCCAAGAATTGGTCTATTTTTTCTCCCCTGGTTCGCCTTCGGTGTCTCAACCCCCTTGCCTGTCTATTTTCCAGTCATATTCGATATGAAGGCGATCGCGCAAACGCCCAATGACCAGAAACTAAACCAAAATCCCGCAGCCAAACCTGCTGTATCGGACAGTTTTATTGATTACTTCGCACAAGAAGCTCAACTCAAAGGGCATGAAGGAAGTGTCAACAGCGCCAATTTTAGTCCAGATGGGAAGTTGATTGTCACCGCAGGAACTGACGGCACCGCGAGGGTGTGGGATACTTCTGGCAAGCAGATAGTGGAACTGTGGGGGCATTCAGCGAGTGTCAGGAGTGCCAGTTTTAGTCCTGATGGACAGCGCATTGTCACCGCATCGTTTGACGGGACTGCCCGTGTGTGGGATTTGTCGGGCAAACAGCTAGTAGAACTGACTGGACATCAAGGGTATGTTTATAGTGCCAGTTTTAGTCCCGATGGAGAGCGTATCGTCACCGCAGGTGCTGACAAAACTGCTCGCGTGTGGGACACTTCGGGCAAGTTACTGCTGCAAATCAAAGGACATTCAGGCAGTGTCTACAGTGCGAGTTTTAGTCCAGATGGCAAACGTCTAGTCACCGCATCTGCTGACAAAACTGCCCGTGTCTGGGATGCGTCTGGCGCAGAGACGCGATTAATCGCGTCTCTACAAGGGCATACTGACACAGTCTGGAGTGCCAGCTTTAGCCCCGATGGAAAGCGGATTGTTACCGCATCGGATGACAAAACGGCACGAGTGTGGGATTTGTCTGGTAAGCCGTTGGCGGAACTTAAAGGGCATCGGGATAGTGTGTACAGTGCTAGTTTTAGCCCGGATGGACAGCGAATTGTTACCACGTCTCTGGATAGAACCGCCCGTGTCTGGGATGTATCGGGTAAGTTGCTTGCCATGCAGCAAGGACATGAGGGAAGTGTTAACACCGGCAGTTGGAGCCGGGATGGCAAGTTGATTGTTACGGCGTCTAGTGATAGTAGGGCGCGAGTGTGGGATACGAGTAGTAATTTGCTAACTGAGTTGCAAGGGCATCAAGGCACTCTCAGGAGTGGGAGTTTTAGCTCTGATGGTAAGCTGATTGTTACTGCATCTGAAGATGACACCGCTAGGGTCTGGGACTTGTCCGGTAAGCAGATAACTGAACTCAAAGGACATCAGGGCAATGTCACCAGTGCTATTTTTAGCCCAGATGGAAAACTGATTGTTACTGTATCTGATGATAAAACAGCGCGTGTGTGGAATACTTCGGGCAAATTGCTAGCCGAACTTAAAGGTCATCAGGATGATGTTAGAACTGCCAGTTTTAGTCCAGATAGTAAGTTGATTGTTACCGCATCTGATGATAAAACAGCTCGTGTGTGGAACTTGTCCGGCAAACTGGTAACTGAACTTAAAGGACATAACAGAGATGTCACTAGTGCTAGTTTTAGTCCGGATGGAAAACTGATTGTCACTACATCCTGGGATGAGACTGCCCGCGTGTGGGATGTATCGGGCAAGTTGCTAGCTGTACTCCAAGGGCATCGGGATAATCTCACAAGTGCCAGTTTTAGCCCGAATGGCAAATTAATTGTGACAATCTCTTGGGACTTCACCGCCCGCGTGTGGGATGTATCGGGCAAGTTGATAGCTGTACTCCAAGGGCATCAGAGTTCTGTTAACAGTGCCAGTTTTAGCCCGGATGGAAAATTGATTGCTACTGCATCTGATGACTATACTGTCCGCGTGTGGGATGTATCAGGCAAGTTGCTAGCTGTACTCCAAGGGCATGAGGCAAAAGTCTGGAAAGCTAGTTTCAGTCCAGATGGACAGCGTATCGTCACCGCCTCCGTTGATAGTACTGCTCGTGTATGGGACGTTTCTGGCAAATTGCTAGCTGCACTCCAAGGGCATAAGTTTTCTGTCAATGATTCTAGTTTTAGCCCAGATGGACAATATATTATTACTGCATCTGCTGAAGGTACGGCTCGTGTGTGGAATGTATCTAGCAAAAAGCTATCACTGCTGAGATTGTTTCAAACCCCTTCTTTACATAAAGCGAAACCTCGGCGCAGCTTTTCCAAGCCCATTTCCTTTTTTGCAAATTTCAGTCCAGATGGACAACGGATGGTTGCCGTAGAAAGTGACGGTATTGCTCGTGTATGGCAGACCTCTGGCAAGTTGCTATCAATACTCACAGGTCATAACGATACTGTTCAAGATGCTAATTTCAGCCCAAATGGTCAACAGATTGTCACCGCTTCTTCAGACGGCACTGCTCGTATTTGGAGCGCTTCTGGTAATCTGCTTGCTGTACTGCAAGGTCATTATAAGAATGTCCAAACTGCCAATTTTAGTCCAGACGGTAAGCGGGTAGTCACTGCTTCTTATGATGGTACTGCTGGTGTATGGGATGTGTCTGGCAAATTACTAACCCTACTCCAAGGCCATAAAGATGCTGTCAACAGTGCTACTTTTAGTCCAGACGGAAAGCTGATTGTTACTGCATCTTTGGATGGTACTACTCGGTTATGGGATGCTTCTGGGAAGCTACTGGCGATACTGCAAGGAAGCCAAACTCTTGTAAGCAGTAACCGTTTTGTTGGACTTTTCTCAAGTGCTAGTTTTAGCCCAGATAGTCAACGTATTATTACGATATCCGGTGATGGTACCGCTCGTGTATGGGACGTTTCTGGGAAACTATTAACAGTACTCCAAGCTCATAACTATGTTGTCAGCGCTAATTTCAGCTCGGATGGACGGCATATTGTCACTGCATCGTTTGACGGCACTGCCCATGTGTGGAATATTTCTGGCAAGTTGCTAGCAGAACTCAAAGGGCATCAGAAACAAGTATGGAAGACACGTTTCAGCCCAGATGGACAACGTATTGTCACCGCATCTTTTGATGGTACTGCTCGTGTGTGGGATTTGTCGGGTAAGTTATTGGCAGAACTTACTAGGCATAATCGCCCAGTCTGGAGCGCCAGCTTTAGTTCGGACGGGAAACGGATTGTTACGGCATCTGATGACGGCATTGCCAATCTTTGGGATACGTCAGGTCAGGTGCTGACTGAGTTTTCATATCAGAATAACCAAGTCAACAATGCCAGCTTTAGCTCTGACGGAAAGTTGATTGTCAGTGCATATAAAAACGGCATCGTCCGTCTCTGGGATAAATCAGGTAAGTTGCTCACCCAATTTCTAGCTCACAATAGCATAGTCCATAGCGCTAGTTTCAGTCCAAACGGAAAGTTGATTGTCACTGCCTCTTTGGACAGAACAGCTCGTGTGTGGAATACTTCTGGTGAGTTGTTCGTTGAACTAAAAGGGCATCAAGGCAGAGTCAACAGTGCCAGATTTAGTCCAGACGGTAAGCTGATTGTCACCGCATCTGATGACAAAACGGCTCGCGTATGGGATACCTCAGGTAAGCTGCTAGCAGAACTTCAAGGGCATCAAGATTACGTCACAAGTGCTAGCTTTAGCCCGAACAGCAAGCTGATTGTTACTGCTTCTTATGACGCCACTGCTCGTGTGTGGGATATCTCAGGCAACCTGTTAGCAGAACTTAAAGCAGCTCAAGGCATCGTTATCAATGCTAACTTTAGCCCGGATGGTCAACTAATTGTCACTGCATCTACTGATGGTATTACCCGAGTATGGGATACTTCAGGGAAGTTACTAAAAGAACTTCAAGGGTATGAAACTTCTATCAGGGGGACTAGTAGTTTCAGCCCGGATGGAAAGTTTATAATCACCACGCATCTTGATGCTACTGCCCGTATATGGGACACAGAAGATAAGCTGTTTGTTGAACTCAAAGGGCATTTAGATAGGGTCAATAGTGCCAACTTTAACCCTGATAGCAAGCTGATTGTTACCGCATCCGATGATGGTACTGCCCGTATATGGAACTTGTCTGGCAAGCAAATTGCCATTTTGGAGCCGCTATTAAAAATTGCTACGACTCCACAATTAGAAGCAGATAGACTGCGAGACTTAGAATTCTACGCCCCCAATTGTTCAGCAGCGTTTCAGCCTTGGCAAACAGCATTAAAAATCTATCGGGAAATCGCAGACCACGAAAATGAAAGTTTAATGCTGGAAAAATTGGGCAATGCTTATTATTGCCTGAGTGACTATACCAATGCGATCGCATCCTACTCCCAGGCATCGGAAATCGCTAAAGAATTTAATTACCTCAAAATCCAGGTTAAAAATCTCTCAAATCTGGGCAGTGTTTATAATTCCTTAGCTGACTATAACAAAGCAATTCAGTATTACAACGATGCCTTAAAAATCTTAGAGCAGAACCAAGACCAACAAAGCAAAGCAGAAGTTATCAGAGGTAGAGGCAATGCTTACAACTCCCAAGGTAAATCTGACGAGGCAATTAAGGATTATTTGCAAGCATTAGCCATCGACCAAGCAGAGAAAAACAGTTCTGGCGTGGCAGAAGATAAAGTCTATTTGGCAAGAATTTATCAGTTTTTGGGTGACTATAACAAAGCTCTTCAATATTATAAAGAAGTAGAAGAATTTAACCCAATTGAAGCCCTGACAGGTTTGGGAAATACTTACTTAAATCTTGGCGACACGGCAAAGGCGATCGCTCTACACTCCTCAAGTTTAGAAAAAGCACGGCAACAGGAAGACAAGGAAGGCGAAGCCAATGCTTTGAATAATCTTGCTAATGCTCTGCGTCAAGCTGGCAAGGTCACAGAAGCAGAACAAAACCTACGTAAGTCAGTTGAGATTTGGGAAAATCTCCGAATTAAATTAGATGATGCTAATAAAGTGTCAATCTTTGAAAGGCAAGCTCGGACTTACCGCCTACTGCAAGAAGTTTTAATTGTTCAGAACAAAACTAATGAAGCACTGGAAATTGCCGAACGGGGCAGAGCGCGGGCTTTTGTGGAATTACTGGCTTCTCGATTATCTCCTAACCCGAACGAGCAATTTAGCATTACTCCGCCCAATATTGAACTGATTAAAAAAATTGCCAAGGAACAAAATGCAATTCTTGTTGAATATTCGATTATTTACGATAGTTTCAAAGTTCAAGGTAAAGAACAAACAAAGGAATCAGAACTCTATATTTGGGTTATCAAGCCTACAGGTGAAGTGACGTTTCGGACATCTGACCTCAAACCCCTGTGGCAGAAACAGAATCTTTCTCTACAAGACCTTGTTGCTAACACCCGTGAATCTATAGGGGTAAGGGGGCGTGGTGGCGGTATTGTAGCGGAACTGATAGAGGAAGAAAGCCCGACCAAACGATTACAGCAACTCCATCAACTGGTGATTGAACCCATTGCGGAAGAGCTACCTGTTGATCCAAATGCTCGCGTGATTTTTATCCCACAAGATGCGCTGTTCCTCGCGCCATTTCCAGCTCTCCAAGATGCTTCTGGCAAATACCTGATAGAAAAACATACCATTCTGACGGCTCCCTCAATTCAAATGCTGGATTTAACCCATCAGCGCACAAAACGGGTTTTGGGGGATACACGGACTTTTTCTAGCAAGAATGCGTTGATAGTCGGCAATCCTACAATGCCTAAGGTGGTGCTGAAACCGGGAGAACCCGCTGAGCAGTTATCGAACTTATCGGGGGCGGAACAGGAAGCTAAAGAGATTGCTAAACTGCTCAAGACTCAAGCAATTACCGGGAAGCAAGCGACTAAAGCAGCGATCGCGCAAGCATTGCCTTCTGCCCGACTTATCCATCTGGCAACACATGGGATATTTGATGATATCCAGGGATTGAACAGTGCGATCGCTTTGGCTCCATCCGGTTCAGATGAGGGTTTGCTCACGGCTGCTGAAATCTTAAACCTGAAGCTCAATGCAGAATTAGTCGTTTTGAGTGCTTGCGACACTGGACGAGGCAAAATTACCGGGGATGGCGTGATTGGCTTATCACGTTCATTTATTAGTGCGGGTATTCCGAGTGTCATTGTCTCTTTGTGGTCGGTTCCCGATGCACCAACAGCCTCTTTAATGACCGAGTTTTATAAAAATCTCCAGCTCAACCCCGATCGCTCCCAAGCATTGCGGCAAGCGATGCTAACAACCATGAAACACCACCCCGACCCTAGAGACTGGGCGGCTTTTACTTTAATTGGTGAATCCGACTGAAACGGATAGCCATCTGCGGTTGAAAATTGAAAATTGGCTGAATGATAGGCGATCGCTGAAGTGAGGGTATCTTGGAAGGAAGCCGAGTGCTGTTGAATTTTTATGGCTTCTGTTCCTAATCCCTCTCTGGAAGCTGGTCTAGCAGCCCTGAAACAGGGAAATTATCCAGATGCGATCGCCCACCTAGAAGGCGTTTGCGAGTTTGAGTTGAGTCAAAAGACAGTCCTTCGCGCTCAGATGGGGCTGGTGGTTGCCTATGAACGCACTGGCGAAATCGACAAAGCGCGATCGCTTTGTCAAACCCTCAGTCAAAGCAAATATCCCAAGGTGAAGGACTGGGGAGAGCGGAATTTGGCTAATTTGGTCAATCGTTATCCTCAACTTCAAAAAACGCCTTCCCCTCCACCAACGTCGGAGGCGACCGGGTTTGTCCCCTTACAAACACCTGCCACTTCACCCGCACAAGGGGCTGCGCCTGCGTCAGATGTCACCGGATTTATTCCCTTAGACCAACCGCCTCAAAAGCCTCAGCCATCCGTGTCGCCTGCTCTAGACGCGACCGGGTTTGTCCCCTTGCAAACGCCTGCCACTTCACCCGCACAGGGGGCAAAAGCCGCTCAACCTGCCTCTAAAAGCGTCAGGGCGAACAGCACTAAGCCAGTACAAAAGGTAACACCCTCCAACTCACCCTTAGTACAGGGCAAAGGGAAAGAAGCGGAAAGCAACCTAGAGGCAGAAGTAGCCGCCCCGACAGAAGCACCGATTGCGCCAGATACAGCAGCAGACACAGGGGTCATTTCTGAGACGCCATCTGAAACGCCATCTGAGACGCCAACAGATGAGAAAATTCTAGAATCGACCAGTATTATTGGCTGGCGTCAAGCAGGACGCGCCAAAGGATGGCGAGCAATGCCAGCAGTGAAACCAGAACGTCTGTGGTTGCTTCAAGCAGGGACTGCGATCGCGCTTTTCTGGGTAATTCGCGTTCTCGTGCAGTTCTTGATGACGACGACGAACAACTTCCTCATCAACCTGCCGTTTTTGCAGCCTATCCCAGCTTTTTACGAAGACCCAACTTGGCCTATCGTGACCGTGTTGGTGCTGCTAGCGTGTCTGTCTCCCTGGCTACTAGACTTCTTCCTCAAGCAATTTGAGAAGATGCAACCGCTGTCGCTGTCAGCGCTGTCTAAATCCAGCCCGGAAGCCGCCAAGATGCTACCCCGCTATTGCGGACAGCGCCGTTTGCCCGTGCCGACTTTGCGGATCTTACCCATCAGCGCCCCAGTCGCACTCACTTATGGAAATCTGCCTCGCACTGCCCGAATTGTGGTCAGTCAAGGACTCTTAGATCAACTGGCAGAGGATGAAATCGCCACAGTCTATGCCAGCGAGTTGGGGCACATTGTCCAAAACAAGTTGGTCGGTTTGGTGATGGCAACCATAATGTTCCTGATTGGAGGCTTTTTTAGCCTGTTGAGGAACTCAGACTGGGCTTGGACTTGTTGGTGGATTGCCCTGGCTTGTTTACCGTTGGGATTGAATTTGGCAGTGATGTCCCTCATCATGCTAATCGCCCAGATTCCTTACACCTTGTACCGACAAGTCGCGCAGTGGGGAGACCGCTTACAAAGCCCCCTGCTAAAGATTCCAGCGGTGGTTGTTTCGGCTTTGAGTTACGGCTTATTTTGGCTAGTTTGCTTTATCGGTTTGTGGCTGTCGCGGCTGCGAATTATCTATAGCGATCGCATAGCGGCAGATATCACTGGCAACCCAAATGCCTTCTCCCGCGCTTTATTGAAAGTTACCCGTGGCATTGCTGCTGATATCCAAAAACACCAGTCTACCCGCTGGCTTTTGGAAGGCTTTGATTTACTGACGCCAGTGGGATATCGGCAAGCCATCAGCTTGGGCAGCTTTCCCTCCCAGACGCCTTGGGAATCCCTGTTGCAATGGGGCTATCTCAACCCCCATCGCCAGTGGATGGTCATCAACAACAGCCATCCTTTAATGGGCGATCGCCTGTACTTGTTATGCCTCTACGCCCGCCACTGGAAACTAGAGACAGAACTTGACTTCACTCAAATGTCCGAACAGCGGATTCGAGCATCTTCGCTCAAAACTAAGAAGTCAAAACTTTGGTTACAAGGTGCCCCCTTCTTTGGCATTTTGTCTGGTTTAGCCTTGGGGTGCTTGTTCTGGCTGTTGGGGTGGATTGGCAGCTGGTTGGGAATCCGGCAACTTGCATGGATACTCGACGATTACTGGACGATCCTTGTCGGTTGTCTGCCGATAGGTTTTAGCATTGGCACCTTTTTGCGGATCAATCCCTTCTTTCCAGATATCAAAGCTTCCACTCTGCAAACGAACCCCAACCTATCCGATTTATCGACTCGAATCGATGCTTTACCTGTCGATAGTCAGCCGGTGCGTCTGCAAGGAAAACTCTTGGGGCGTCAAGGGATTAGCAACTGGCTGGGACAGGATTTAATCCTACAAACCGACACCGGCTTGGTTAAGTTACATTATTGCTCTCAACTGGGTTCTATTGGTAATCTTTTACCCTTGTCCACTCGTCCCAGCGACTTCGTAAATCGGCAAGTCACCGCAACTGGATGGTTTCGGCAAGGCGCGACCCCCTGGATTGACTTAGAAACCCTACGAACCCAAGGCGGCATTACCAGTCTCAGTCGGCACCCTATCTGGTCAACGATTATTGCCTGTTTAGCTGCGGCTTGGGGAACTTACATTATCTTGTTCGGCATTTAATTCACAAGTTGGCACACGCACAAATGACTGTTTGTAAATAAATATTGCAGCTTTTGAAAAAAATGTGTTACATTCCTTAACAAGGGACGACTTAGTGTATCGAGACGCAGGTTGGCTATCTACGGGATAATTGCATAGCTTTTTCGTCTTGGCATCAGGTTTTCCTCCTCCCAACACAGCAAGCTTGACCAGTCGCCGCGAGTGGCTGGTTTTTTTTAGCATACTTACCCGCCAAAAGGCGTATGCAAAAAGAGAGAATTTCAGCGATCGCGCTTCTTTAACTTCAATAATCAAAAGATTTAGAGCCGTCGTGAATTCTATCTATTTCTGTTCCTTTATTTTCTTGGCGTCGCTTGCGAAGCAACGACTAATTTTATATCCCTAAAAATAAAATCGACAATCATTAGATTAGGAATAATTTCAAAATTTATATTGTTAAATCATTTCGCTTGTATAGACCCATTTTGGAAGTTAACTCGGCTTCTGACTATCTAGCGGAAGCTAAATTATTTGAGAGTAATCCCGATAGCGCCGAATTAAGGCAGTTCGCAATTTTTAATTTCTCGCTGCAAGATTTAAACCGAACTAGAAACGAGCGATCGCAAGCGTGCATCCTCTACTTTATCCAGATAAAAATGAGCGGATAGACATCTTTAGTTCTGATGCTAAGATGTTGGGCATTCCCTAATTTAGGAGAATTGGTTGATGAAATCCTCAAAGGTTATTCTAGGAATTTTATTAAGTTTAACCTTATTAGGAGTCGGGGCGAGACTAGGACTCCAAAAAACGCCAGATGATGTCAGTCAAAGTGAGAAGTATCGCGATCGCTATGTTGCCTTTGTTCTGCCTAAGCTAGTTCGGGAAGTTCAAATAAGGCTGAACCTGGGGAAGAATCCAGGGGAAATCAAGCACGATTTAAAAGAATTTGCTCCGAAATATGAACAACTGATTGCAGACGCCGGTCGAAAAGCAGACGAAAACCTGGCGAACGAACCAAGAGACGCAGCCTTTGCCGAGCGATTCTGGGCTGAGAAGAAACGTATTTTAAAAGCAGAGTACGGAATCGATTGGAAATCACCAGCAGACATGAATCCAGAAGTCGTTTTTGATTAATTAAGGGCTACGAGGTTAAGACAAAGCTAAAATAGAGCCGAAGTGTTGCAATTATCTGCACTCTGTAAGCTCATGACGACTGCTGCTCCGGTTAAAACTCAGTACGAAGCTATTATCGGTCTGGAAACTCACTGTCAACTCAGTACCGAAACCAAGATTTTCTGTAATTGCTCCACCGAATTTGGTGCGACGCCCAATCAGAATGTCTGTCCAGTGTGTATGGGAATGCCTGGAGTATTGCCGGTGCTGAATCAAAAGGTGCTGGAGTACGCGGTTAAAGCCGGTTTGGCTCTCAACTGCGCGATCGCTCCTTATAGCAAATTTGACCGTAAGCAATATTTTTATCCCGATCTGCCCAAAAATTATCAAGTTTCTCAGTACGATTTGCCCATTGCCGAACATGGTTGGCTGGAGATTGAGCTAACTGACGCAGATGGCAACCCCATCCGCAAAAAGATTGGCATCACTCGCCTGCACATGGAAGAAGATGCTGGAAAATTGGTTCATGCGGGTAGTGAAAGACTCTCTGGTTCTACCTATTCTTTAGTAGACTACAACCGCACCGGCATTCCCTTGGTAGAAATTGTCTCCGAACCGGATATCCGTTCGGGGGTTGAAGCTGCTGAATATGCCCAAGAACTGCGCCGGATTGTCCGCTATCTGGGCGTCAGTGATGGCAATATGCAAGAAGGTTCGCTGCGCTGCGACGTGAATATCTCCGTGCGTCCGGTTGGTCAGAAGGAGTTTGGCACGAAGGTCGAAATCAAAAATATGAACTCCTTCAACGCCATCCAACGGGCGATTGAGTACGAAATCGACCGGCAAATTGAAGCCATCCAATCCGGCGAGCGAATTATTCAAGAAACCAGGCTTTGGGAGGAAGGTAGCCAACGCACAGTGAGTATGCGGAAGAAGGAAGGCTCTAGCGATTACCGCTACTTCCCAGAACCCGACCTAACTCCCATACAAGTCTCCGCTGAGCAATTATCTAAGTGGAAGTCGGAACTGCCGGAACTGCCAGCGCAAAAACGTCATCGTTACGAAAGTGAATTGGGTTTGTCTGCTTACGATGCCCGCGTCCTAACCGACGATAGATCGGTGTCGGAGTATTTTGAAGCGGCGGTTTCTGCCAAGGCGAATCCCAAGCAAGCGGCTAACTGGGTGATGGGTGATATTTCTGCCTATCTCAACACCGCTAAACTGAATATCGCTGAAATTGCCCTCAAACCCCAGATCCTCGCGGAACTCATCTCCTTAATTGAAGACGGAACTATCAGCGGCAAAATCGCTAAAGAGATTCTGCCAGAGTTGCTGTCTAAAGGGGGTTCTGCGAAAGAACTGGTAGAGAGCAAAGGAGTCAAGCAAATCTCTGACAAGGGTGAGCTGGAAAAAATCATCAATGAAGTTATAGCGGCAAATCCCAAAGAGCTGGAACAGTATCGCAGCGGTAAAACTAAGCTGTTGGGTTTCTTTGTGGGGCAGGTGATGAAGCAAACAGGAGGTCAAGCTGACCCGAAACTCACGAACCAAATGATGGCTAAGAAGTTGAACAGTTAGTTAGACAAGCCAAAATATACCGCCTTGCGGAGTCGTCAAAACCTACTCCGCAAGGCTGAAGCCCAGGCAACGGGTGCTGGTAGAAAATGTAGCGGATGTGCAGGCGATCGCTCGCAGAAATACGTATCTGCTACATTTGCCGCACAACCCTTTGCCTGATTTATGTTGACAATTATCTTCGTCTTCACTTCACATAAAAGCGAGGAAACTTCACGAAAAAAACAAAATAAGGGGTGACACCCCTCATCCCCAAGTGATATATTTTGTTTAGTAGATGCACCCTGATGATCGGGAGAGTCGCCCAAGTGGCTCTCCTTTTTTTTATGCCTTTTTTTGTATGGGAATGGGTCACAGCTTCATCGGATCGACCTACAAGCAGACACGCGAAGCGTCGCTCAAGGCGCTGTACCGGACGTTCGACTTCTTCGACAAGACGATCGGCGCGAACAGATAGTCCTGCTCCCATCGCGGGATATCTATCGCCTAACCAACGCTTACAGCCGTGCGGCTAGCAAGCAATGTCGTTATAGAAATCACCTGATTGAAAGAATGATTGGTTTAGAGATTGCTACACGTCTGCGAGCTTTGTACTCAGCCCCGCCAAGTTTGCCACAGAAGCAATTAATTTGATTGCCTCAACGGGTTTAGGCAGGTGTACCTGGAAACCTGCTTCGAGTGCCTGCGATCGCTCCTCACCCCTGGCATAAGCAGTCAGCGCGATCGCGGGAATGCTCGTTTCTCCTCGCTGAGATTCCAAAGCTCTGACTTTACGGATCAAACCATAACCGTCCTCATTCGGCATTCCAATGTCGCTCACCAGTACATCGGGTTTTAAGTGTTCTAGAGCTTGCATCGCTTCCTGAACCGATGCCACAGCCGTCACTTGAGCGTGGTATTGTTCTAGCGCCGCCCTCAAAAAATCGCGGGTATCCGTATCGTCATCCACCACCAACACCTGCAACGTTTCCAGAGAGGGAGGAGACGCGATCGCGACTTTTTTACCTGAGGAGATAGACTCCAAATCGCAAGTCTTGAGCTGATCGGATACTACTGGCAGCTTCACGATAAATGTTGACCCTTTCCCTTCTCCCTCACTTCTTGCCTCAATCGTGCCGCCTTGCAGTTCCACTAAGTTGTGGACAATTGCTAAACCAAGTCCCAAGCCACCATAGCGCCTGGTGGTGGTGCTATCTGCTTGACGGAAGCGATCGAAAATATAGGGGAGAAAATCTGGGCTGATGCCCACGCCGGTGTCGCTGATGCTAATTTGAGCGCGATCGCCATCCTTGAAAAGGCGCACCTGCACCTTTCCCCCTGAAGACGTGAACTTGATCGAATTGGAGAGTAGATTCCAAACAACTTGCTGCAAGCGGTTAGGATCGCCAGGAACCAGTTCCACGGCGCGATCGAGTATGCTTTCTAATTGAATTTCTTTATCCTCAGCCGCCGGACGAACCGCATCCAGCGCCGCCTCAATCACGGGTACAAGATTAACTTGACAGATATTTAACCGCAGCTTCCCGCGAATAATCCGCGAGACATCGAGAATATCCTCGATCAGTTGCGCCTGTAACTTGGCGTTGCGCTCAATCGTTTCCAGGGCACGGGCTGTCGTCTTTTCATCATACTTGCGACTGCGGAGCAGTTGAGTCCAACCCAGCATCGAGTTGAGGGGAGTGCGGAGTTCGTGAGACAGGGTGGCGAGGAACTCATCTTTAATCCGGTTTGCCGCCTCGGCTTCCTGTCGTGCCACCTGTTCGCGGATCATCTGAGCGCGGGCTTCCTCTGCGGCTTTGCGCTCGGTGATGTCTTCTAGGGTGCCGACATGACCGATAAGTTCGCCGGTATCGGTCAGCATCGGGGAGGAGCGCAGGTAAACCCAACGCACAATGTCCTCCGGAGTTTGGCAGCGAAACTCGTTGGAGCATTCCTGACCGATGCTCATGCAAGTAGACCAATGTCTATAGACGCGATCGCGGTCTTCTGGATGTACCGACTGCAACCAACCTTCTTCATAGAGCGAGGCTAAAGTTCCCGTTCCTACATCAGGCGTCAAGCCACAAATCGCTTGGCAGCGCGGATTTGCGTAGGTACAGCGCCCTTCAATATCGGTCATAAAAATGCCCAAGGGCGAGCAGGCACTTAACGAGCGAAAACGCTCTTCACTTTGCTTCAGTTCTGAGTTAACAGCAGTCAGTTGTGCCGCTTGTCGTTTCACCTCTGCGGTTTTCTTGAACAAGTCAACAAACACCCCCACCTTGGAGGTTAATATTTCCGGCTCCAGCGGTTTCAGCAGGTAATCTACTGCACCCAGGGAATAACCTTTGAAAACCAGAGAGTCGCTGCTGCTAAATGCGGTTAGGAAAATAATCGGCGTGTGGCGCGATCGCTGTCGTTGTCGAATCAACTTTGCCGTCTCAAATCCATCTAGACCGGGCATCTGGACATCAAGCAAAATCACGGCAAAATCCCGCTCAAGCAGACATCGCAAGGCTTGTTCGCCCGATGTAGCTCTGACCAAATTTTGACCGAGGCTGCCCAGGATCGCCTCCAAAGCCAGTAAATTTTCTGGGTGATCGTCCACAAGGAGGACGTTAACTATTTCTTCGGGCTGCATTTTCTGGAAGGTCGGGACTTGTTTGAGCGGCTTTGTCGAGCCTGCCACTGTTTCGCTATTGATACCACTATCCAAAGTTACAAATTTTAGAAACCAGAATCCAGGGTTTTTAGATGAAGATTTGATGTGTCTAGATTCGGCTGTTGAGCTACTAGGGCTTTGGCGTCACATATCTGATTTTTTCACCTCACAGCCGATTGACAAAGGTTGACTAAAAGAGGGGCAATGTCTTGGAGCTGCACAATCCAGTCTACCGTTACAGATGCGATCGCGGCTTCCGGCATAATCCGGCTTTCTGCTGTTGCAGGCTCTTGTACTATAGCCCGTCCGCCGCGTGCTTTAATTTTTGCCAAGCCTTTCGCTCCATCCTGACTTGCTCCGGTTAAAATCACCCCGATAACTCTCTGTGCATAAGCATCAGCCGCCGATTCAAACAGCACATCAATCGACGGTCGGGCATTGCATACAGGAGCCTCAGTGGAGAGTGCTAATGTGGCGATGCCTCCGTACCGACCTTGGCGGTGTCCCCATGCCTGTCGGGGTTCCACCAGTAAGTGATAATCAGCGGGAGCTAGGTATACCCGTCGAGGCAGAATTTCTTCTTTATCTTCCGCTTCCGCCACCGGCAAAGTGCTGTACTGCTGGAGAAAGAAGCTCAGCGTGTTATCAGAGGCTTTGTGACGGTGTTGGACGACAACCACAGCCGCTGGGAAAGTATTTGGTAGACCTGCGAGCATTACGGTTAAAGCTTGTAACCCACCTAATGATGTGCCGACAACAACAATATCAAAAGTCATACTCACCATGAATCAGTAGATGGGCAAAACTCAATAAAACGGGTGGGTAGTGAAGGATTTCCAATTACCTACTACTCTTGACCTAAAAAATGTTCACCTCCTTTTTATTCCATTGATTTGGGAAATCTTGCATTTATGTGTAATTTGTAATTAGAAAGTTTTAATTAAGCCAATTTTCGGTAAATCTTTTCATGATTTTCTAACTCCTCATAGTGTTTTTCGTATAGAGTGGTTTTCAGGGATTCCTGACGACCTAATCCTAAAATCCCAAATCTACAAAGGCTATCGTACAAAAGATTGTGAACCCGTTCCTGAAGAAATGGATTGAAATAGATTAGGACGTTGCGACATAAGATGACATTAAATTCATTAAAAGAACCATCGATAGCTAGATTATGTTGAGAAAAAATAATGTTTTCTTTGAGTGACGCCCGAAAAATAGCGCTATCATAAGCAGCGGTATAATACTCCGAAAAAGACTTAATCCCGCCTGCTTTGAGATAATGCTGAGTATATTCCTGCATTAAATGGAGGGGAAAAATGCCACTTTTGGCTTTTCTTAATACCATCTCATTCATGTCGGTTGCATAGATGCGGCAACGGTGATAAAGCTCTTCTTCTTGCAACAAAATTGCGATTGAATAAACTTCCTCTCCAGTTGAACAACCTGCACACCAGATCCGAATAAATGGATATGTTCGCAATAAGGGAACAACTTTATTTCTAAATGTTAAATAAAAGGTCGGATCGCGGAACATGGCGGTCACGTTGACGGAGAGACCGAGCAGAAATCGCTCCATCGCGTTTGCATCGTGGAGGACTCTTTCCTGAAGCGCGGATACACTGCTTAAATGCTCCGCACGAATCGCATTCCAGATGCGGCGCTTGAGTGAAGCGGGAGCATAATTTCGGAAATCAAATCCGTAGTAACGATACACGCCCTCCAATAGCAACTGAATTTCAATATCTTCAAGTTCGCTGCTATTTTTGGGCGTGTTCATACAGTAAAAAGTAAAAGGTAGAAAGGTAAAAGAAACAGAGACAAAGAAACAGCAAGAACTTTTGCTGCTTCTTTGCCTTTTTTCTTTTGCCTTATCGATAGAGCCAGACGCGAAGCAGGGAGAGCAATTGCTCGGTATCTACAGGTTTGGTGATGTAGTCGGACGCACCCGCTTCAATACACTTTTCGCGATCGCCTTTCATGGCTTTGGCGGTGAGAGCGATCATCGGTAGTGTTGCGAATGAATCGAGTTGGCGAATGGCTTGCATGGTTTCGTAACCGTCCATTTCCGGCATCATCACGTCCATCAGGACAATATCAATGTCGGGGCGTTCTTGCAACTTCGCAATGCCATCTCTGCCATTTTCGGCATACAACACTTCCATTTGATGGAGTTCCAGCATACTGGTGAGGGCAAAGATATTCCGCACATCGTCATCAACAATCAAAACTTTCTTGCCAGTCAGAACCGGATCGGTTTGATGCAATTGTTCCAGAATTTGTTGTTTCGGGCGGGGTAAATTTGCCTGCACTCGGTGGAGGAACAAGGCGGTTTCATCCAGAAGACGTTCTGGCGATCGCACGTCTTTGATGATAATCGTCTCGGCAATGCGCTTGAGTTCGGTTTCTTGTTGCTTGGTTAATTCCCTGCCGGTATAAACAATAATCGGGAGTGTCGTCAGGCTAGGCTCCTGTTTTATTTGCTCCATCAACTCAAATCCAGTCATATCCGGCAGTCCCAAATCTAGTACCAGGCAATCATAGTGCCCGGTTCTCAGCTCTTCGAGTGCCTCTGTCCCAGTGCCTACAGCCGTCGTCTGCACGTCGCTATTGCCGATTAGTTCGACAATGCTGTGGCGTTGAGTTTCATCATCTTCTACGACCAGCAAGTTCTTCACGGGGCGCTCGACAAATCCCTTAATGTCAGATAGCGCCTGCGCTAACGCTTCGCTGCTGACAGGTTTTTGTAGATAAGCGATCGCTCCTTGTTGCAAGCTGCGCTGCTGGACTTCTTCGACGGAGATGATATGCACGGGGATATGACGAGTGCCTGGGTCGTGCTTCAAACGGTCTAACACCGTCCAGCCATCCATCACCGGCAACCGGATATCTAGAGTAATCGCATCCGGCTGATATTCTCGCACCATTGCCAGAGCCGTATCGCTTCGCAACGCCACCAGCCCTTTGAAGCCTTGTTGTCGTGCCATATCCAACAAGATCCGGGCAAAATTGATATCGTCCTCCACAATTAGCAACACGCGATCGCCCGCTTGGATATCGTCCCGGTCATCGCTAATGTCAGCCATGTGTGCAGAACGCGGGTAGGGACTCGCGGCGACACTTGCCTCTCCGAGACTGGAGGAACGAACGCCGTCGTTTCGATTCGCCGGTGGAGTCGCCAGTGGAGTTGCTGGTGGAGTTGCTGGTAGAGTTGCCGATGGAATCGCCGGTCGAACATCAAGGGTCTGAGGGATACTGGGTGCGAGGGTACTGGGGGCGACGGGACTCCTCGCTCCTGGAAGGATACTTCGCACTTCCGGACTCATTCCTGCTGCCCCATCTTGATAAGCTTGCGGCAAATAGAGGGTAAACGTGCTTCCCTGTCCCGGACTGCTCACCAGACGAATTTCTCCGCCCAGCAGTCGGGCAATTTCTCGACTGATTGACAAGCCCAAACCCGTCCCGCCGTATTTGCGGCTGGTTGTTCCATCCGCCTGCTGAAAAGCCTCAAAAATAATTCTCTGCTTATCTGGTGCAATCCCAATCCCTGTGTCGCTGACGGCAAAAGCAATGACGGTCTGGGCGCGATTTAAACTCCCCTGCTCGGAACTCCAGCCGCCTGTCGCTAGCTCGACTCGTAATCGGACTGCACCCTGATCCGTAAATTTAAAGGCATTCGAGAGCAGATTCTTCAGGACTTGTTGTAACCGTTTCGAGTCGGTATACATTCCCTTGGGCAGTCTTTCGTCGGATTCCACAGTAAAGGCGAGTCCTTTGTCGTGCGCCACTTGCTGGAACGTTCGCTCCATCTGGCTCCGCAAATCGGTAAATAACATCTGATCGATGTCAACCGACATCGTTCCCGATTCAATTTTTGCCAGATCCAAGATGTCGTTAATCAGTCCCAACAGATCGGTGCCTGCGGAATGAATGGTGCGGGTGTATTCGACTTGCTTCGGCGTCAGGTTCCCCTCTGGATTATCAGAAAGTAGACGAGCCAAAATCAACAAGCTATTTAGCGGCGTCCGCAGTTCGTGGGACATATTCGCCAAGAATTCCGACTTGTACTTCGAGGTGAGTGCCAGTTGCTCGGCTTTTTCCTCCACCGACTGTCTTGCCTGTTCGATTTCTCGATTCTTGCGCTCGACTTCGCGGTTTTGCATCGCGAGTAAGCGCGATCGCTCTTCCAGTTCTTCGTTGGTTTGCTGCAACTGTTCCTGTTGATTCTTGAGCAGTTCCTCGGATGCCTGGAGTGATTTGGCTTGTTGTTCCAGTCGCTTATTCGTTTCTGTGAGTTCTTTTTGCTGGGTTTGGAGTTCTTCTGCCAGGGCGGTGGACTGCTTGAGCAATTCTTCGGTACGCATCGAAGCCGCGATCGTATTCAGAACGATGGCAATGCTTTCGGTGAGTTGATCGAAGAAGGTGAGATGAATCTCGCTAAATCGTCGGAAAGAAGCCAGTTCAATCACTGCGGTCACTTGTCCTTCAAAGAGGACGGGCAACACAACAACATTCAGCGGAGTCGATTCCCCTAAGCCAGAGCTGATCTTGATATAGTTGTCCGGCACCTCGCTGAGCAGAATCCGTTCTTTTTCCAGGGCGCATTGTCCCACCAAGCCTTCTCCTAAATGGAAGTGGTTGGCGAGATGCTTGCGCTCGCGGTAGGCATAGGTACTCAGGAGTTTCAGGAATGCCTGATGTTGCTCGCCACTTTCCATCAGGTAAAACACACCGTGTTGCGCGGATACCAGAGGAGCGAGTTCCGAGAGAATGAGCTTGGAGACGGTTTCCAAATCTCGCTGTCCCTGAAGCATCCGGGTAAATTTGGCGAGGTTGGTTTTTAACCAGTCTTGCTCGGTATTCTTCTGCGTTGTTTCCCGCAGGTTGGCAATCATCTGGTTGATGTTGTCTTTGAGGATGGCGACTTCGCCTTGTGCAGCGACGGAAATCGATCGGGTGAGGTCGCCTCTGGTTACAGCGATCGCAACTTCGGCGATCGCTCGTACCTGCGTCGTTAAATTCGCTGCCAGTTCGTTCACGTTGTCGGTCAGCGCTCTCCAGGTTCCGGCAGCTCCCGGCACCTTCGCCTGTCCCCCCAGCTTCCCTTCAATTCCCACCTCTCGCGCCACTGTCGTGACTTGATCGGCAAAGGTTGCCAGCGTGTCGATCATCTCGTTGATCGTATCGGCTAAGGTTTCAATTTCTCCCTTCGCCTCTAGCATTAGTTTTCGCTTCAAGTCCCCATTGGCAACTGCCGTCACCACTTTGGCGATGCCTCGCACTTGCGCGGTTAAATTCCCTGCCATTGAGTTCACGTTGTCGGTCAAATCTTTCCAGGTTCCGGCAACGCCACGCACCTCCGCTTGACCGCCCAATTTGCCTTCGGTTCCCACCTCTCGCGCCACCCGCGTGACTTCTGAGGCGAAGGAGGAAAGCTGATCCACCATCACGTTGATCGTGTCTTTGAGATCCAAAATCTCACCTTTGACATCAACCGTGATTTTCTTAGAAAGGTCGCCATTTGCCACCGCCTTCGTCACTTCGGCGATATTCCGCACTTGTGCGGTTAGATTCCCCGCCATCAAGTTGACGTTATCGGTCAAATCTTTCCAAGTTCCGGCAACCCCTCGGACATACGCTTGTACGCCCAGTTTTCCTTCCGTTCCCACCTCTCGTGCCACCCGCGTCACTTCCGAGGCAAAAGAGTTGAGCTGATCCACCATCGTGTTGATCGTGTTCTTCAGCTCTAAAATCTCGCCTTTAACATCGACGGTAATTTTCTTAGATAAGTCGCCGTTCGCCACCGCCGTCGTCACTTCCGCGATGTTTCGCACCTGCGCGGTCAAGCTTCCCGCCATGAAGTTCACCGAATCGGTGAGATCCTTCCAGGTTCCGGCAACGCCGCGCACCTCCGCTTGTACGCCCAGTTTCCCTTCCGTCCCCACCTCTCGCGCTACTCGCGTCACCTCCGAGGCGAAGGAGTTGAGCTGATCCACCATCGTGTTGACGGTGTTTTTCAGCTCCAAAATTTCCCCCTTGACATCGACGGTAATTTTTTTAGATAAGTCGCCATTCGCCACCGCCGTCGTCACAGCGGCGATGTTTCGCACCTGTGCGGTCAAACTTCCTGCCATGAAGTTCACTGAATCGGTGAGATCCTTCCAGGTTCCGGCAACCCCTCGTACATCTGCTTGCACGCCGAGTTTCCCTTCCGAACCCACCTCTCGCGCTACCCGCGTGACTTCTGAGGCAAAGGAAGAAAGCTGATCCACCATGATATTGATCGTGTTTTTCAGCTCTAAAATTTCGCCTTTAACTTGGACGGTAATTTTCTTAGAAAGGTCGCCATTTGCGATCGCAGTTGCCACTTCCGCAATGTTTCGCACTTGTTCGGTGAGGTTCCCCGCCATCGAGTTCACCGAGTCGGTGAGATCCTTCCACGTTCCGGCAACGCCTCGCACTTCTGCTTGTACGCCGAGTTTCCCTTCCGAACCCACCTCTCGCGCCACCCGCGTTACTTCTGAGGCGAAGGACGAAAGCTGATCCACCATCGTGTTGATCGTCTTTTTCAGCTCTAAAATTTCGCCTTTGACATCAACCGTGATTTTCTTAGAAAGGTCGCCGTTCGCTACCGCCGTCGTCACTTCCGCGATGTTCCGCACCTGTGCGGTTAGATTCCCCGCCATCGAGTTCACCGAATCGGTGAGATCCTTCCAGGTTCCGGCAACGCCTCGCACTTCTGCTTGCACGCCCAGTTTCCCTTCCGTACCCACCTCTCGCGCTACCCGCGTCACTTCTGAGGCGAAGGAGTTGAGCTGATCCACCATCGTGTTAACGGTGTTTTTCAGCTCTAAAATCTCGCCCTTGACATCGACGGTAATTTTCTTAGACAAGTCGCCATTCGCCACCGCCGTCGTCACTTCCGCGATGTTTCGCACCTGTGCAGTCAAAGAACCCGCCATAAAGTTCACCGAATCGGTGAGATCCTTCCAAGTTCCGGCAACGCCCCGCACCTCCGCCTGACCACCCAGCTTCCCATCTGCGCCTACCTCTCGCGCCACCCGCGTTACTTCCGAAGCGAAGGAAGAAAGCTGATCAACCATGATGTTGACGGTGTTTTTTAGCTCGAAAATTTCCCCTTTGACATCGACAGTAATTTTCTTCGACAAGTCGCCATTTGCTACCGCCGTCGTCACTTCCGCGATGTTCCGCACCTGCGCGGTTAGATTCCCCGCCATCAAGTTCACCGAATCGGTGAGATCCTTCCAGGTTCCGGCAACTCCACCAACTTCTGCTTGTACGCCCAGTTTCCCTTCCGTACCCACCTCACGCGCCACC
Organism: Trichocoleus sp. ST-U2; assembly: GCF_039961875.1. Lineage (NCBI taxonomy): Bacteria > Bacillati > Cyanobacteriota > Cyanophyceae > Leptolyngbyales > Trichocoleusaceae > Trichocoleus > Trichocoleus sp. ST-U2. Next base: position 134,801 of record NZ_JAMPJY010000006.1, read on the forward strand.
CGCGTCACTTCCGAGGCGAAGGAGTTCAACTGATCCACCATCGTGTTGACGGTGTTTTTTAGTTCTAAAATTTCCCCGCGCACATCGACGGTAATTTTCTTCGACAAGTCGCCATTTGCCACCGCCGTCGTCACTTCTGCAATGTTCCGCACCTGGGAGGTTAAACTTCCCGCCATGAAGTTCACCGAATCAGTGAGATCCTTCCAAGTTCCTGCGACCCCCTTCACTTCTGCCTGACCGCCCAACTTCCCATCTGCGCCGACCTCCCGCGCCACCCGCGTTACTTCCGAGGCAAAGGAGTTGAGCTGATCCACCATCACGTTGATGGTGTCCTTCAAATCTAAAATTTCGCCTTTGACATCAACCGTGATTTTCTTAGAAAGGTCGCCATTTGCTACTGCCGTCGTTACTTCTGCAATGTTCCGTACCTGCGCTGTCAAGTTTCCTGCCATCAAGTTCACCGAATCGGTGAGATCCTTCCAGGTTCCGGCAACGCCGCGAACTTCTGCTTGACCGCCCAGTTTCCCTTCCGTACCCACTTCGCGGGCTACCCGCGTGACTTCTGAGGCAAAGGAGTTGAGCTGATCCACCATGACGTTGACGGTGTTTTTTAGCTCTAAAATTTCGCCTTTGACATCGACGGTAATTTTCTTAGAAAGGTCGCCATTGGCAACTGCTGTGGTCACTTCAGCGATGTTCCGGACTTGGGCAGTCAAATTTCCTGCCATCAAGTTGACGTTATCGGTCAAATCTTTCCAGGTGCCTGCGACGCCCTTCACTTCTGCTTGCACGCCCAGCTTGCCTTCCGTACCCACTTCACGGGCAACCCGCGTTACTTCTGAAGCAAAGGAGGAAAGCTGATCCACCATCGTGTTGACGACCTGCGCGGTTTGGAGGAATTCCCCTTGCAAGGCTCTACCTTCAATCTCCGGTGCAATTCTCTGAGATAGGTCGCCATTGGCAACTGCCCGGATCACGCGAGCAGTTTCAGCGGTCGGTTGAACTAAATCTGTAATTAGGGTATTGACAGAATCTACACTTGCTGACCAAGAACCTCCTGCCGTTCCAATCGAAGCACGCTGGGCGATTTTTCCTTCTTTCCCAACAACCGTGCTGATCCGTTCTAGCTCAGTCGCCATCCTCTGATTCATCTCAATGATGTCGTTGAGCGTATCGGCAATTTTCCCCGCCATGCCAGTCTGGTCAATCGGCATCCGGACAGAAAAGTCACCTTTTTTAACAGCTACGAGCGTTCTCAGGAGCTGTTTGGCATCGAGATTATCGGTATCGGGGGTTGCCGGTGCAGTGGGCATAGCTTTATCCTTCGAGGATGGTTACTTTTTGTCGCAGCCTGAGTAACTGGTGCAAAATTCTGTCATATCAATGATGATTCTGACGCACTGCGACCCTTTTTGAATACTTTTGGGCGACTCAAACGTGTTAACTTCTCGTTACAAGACGCAGGCTGAGCATTGCTACTTATCATTCAACAGCCGCGTTGTCGCTAACCAGTGGTGCGTAGATGCTTGTTTTCCGAGACTTGTTTGAGTTTATGAGTACAAGGTCGCCGTGTCAGTCATTAATATATCAAGAATCAGTTGGGTTGAGGGGTAGGCGCTAAGGGCAAGGGAGAGAGGATGCGATCGCATCCTCTCTCCCTTACAAGCAGAGTAGCCTAGAAACGAAGACAATTTTGTAGGGACATCCACAAGAGGTACCCCTACACAATTTCAATTGTCAGCAACGCTAAACTTTGAACATGAATTTTGAGCATGAACTCTATTCGTGTTCTACCACAAATATATTGGCATAGAGGTTTGCTAATATTTGCTTTCCCTCTTGCGTCATCTCTAAGTAGCGTAATCCATCCTGGATGTAAGGATATACGACATTCCAGTAAAACTTCGGGTAGTTTCTTCGTAAATCTCCGGGAGTTTTGTAACCCAATGTTTTATTCACCCCGGTTTCTTCAAATTCGTAGAACAATCCACTAATTTTTTGCAAGTAGCGCGGATCGCTAAGTTGACCAATTAAATCAGCGGCACGAATTAAGCCTGGAAAGTTATTAGTATCTTGATGATCTGCATCTGCTGGCACAGGAAAACGAGTTAACTCGATATTGTTCTTGATTGTTTCTGTATCTATCAGTTTGTGACCGCCAAAACGCTCCTCAATAAACAGTTTTCCGCGATCTACATGATAAGGTGTAAGGCTGGCATCGGTTAATCCGGTTGGCAGCGAAATGAGCAAGTTGTCAATACCTGTGGCATACACCCTTTCACTGGGTCTATCTTGCAGGCAAACTCCTTTCACGTAGCCAATATCATGGCACAACAAAGAAATGATACAGTGCAACCAATCTTCGCAATAAACTCCCCCAAAGCGGATATGTTTGCCCCGCAGAATTGCTTGTCCCACTAAGGTGACAAAGATGGTGTGTTCGACATTGTGATAAAGGGCGTCGCTGTTAGCAATATTTTCCAGAGCCATGTTTCCAGCCCAGACGATGATATCAGGGTAGTCTGGTTTAAGACCGCCGTAAGTACGGCAATAGGCAGCTCGCAGGCGTTCAACGAAGGTATCGATCATCACCATTGTGGGATTAAACATCTCTAGTCCCCTGATAAAATTGAGAGCGCATTTAGAAAATTCAATTAAAGAAAATCAATTGTTATAAATTGATTAAAATTTTGAAGCGTTTACTGATTGGCCTAAAACTACTCTTCTAGGGCGTTTAATTTTATTCATTTTCTAAATTAAAACACGCTTACTTGCTACTTCTATCAGTAGTTTCACTTACCTTTATGCAGACCGCAACCAGGAAAGCTCAGAAGTTCTGAGTGTTTTTCAGGCTACAGCCAAACTGAAGACGCGAGAGCATTCAGTTTGGCTAACCCCTGTTACACATCAGACCTAATTAATTCAGGAAACCCCAGGAAAGTTCAGGAAATCTCCAGTCTTTCCTCTGTTATCTCCTATAGGAGATTGTTTTTGCTTGCACCTTCCCAGGGTTTCTTAAGGTGGTGTAATACCATTTCAGTAATTGCCTGCAACACAGCCGACGAATTGCTGCGATGGGAGCGCCGCTACTCTAGTAACAAGAAGGAGAAAGAGAAAATCGCCAGTATAGTGCCAGTAAAGCTAATAAAATCTCTGAGAAGTGTCAAAAGTTGCCCTTTTTTCTAGCGTTAGCGTTCGCGAAGCGGCGCGGATGTGGGAAAGGGATGCGCGATCGCGCATCCGCGCTGCTTCGCGGGGATGCAAGGGATATCTCTACCGTTTAAGCGTCTCAATTAGGACTTTTCAGACATTCTCTAATAGGTGTAAGAAGATTAATAGCAGGAGACCGTCACGCTTTAGACTCAGCCATCAGGATTCCCTTAGAGCTTAGAAAGAAGGAGTCCCTGGCTCAGGGGAGTTTTGTCCGCTTTATTGCCATCGACGGGCTGTGGCAGCTACATTTTTATAATAGGAAGTAATCCTAGGCTTACTGTTTGGTTGCACTTATAAAAAGTTATCAAATATACGCAAGGTGCAATTTTAAATAGGCCCTTGATTCCATCAGTTTCTATTTTCAGATAAAGACTTATCAAGATTTTTATTGGCAAGAGGTGAGAACGCTATGTAAACTTAATCGATCGATCTCTTAAAATGAACCTTCCTATGTGAATCAGGTTGCAAAATTCATTAAATGTTAAATATAGCAAATTTGCTCGATTTTTAATCTGTTTTTAAGAAACCGCGAAAGACGCACTAGCCTTAATTGAGCTATACACTTTCTTCGCTAGAGCAAAAGAAAACGATAAAAAAGAAGTTTCTGAACACCTAAAGTTGTTATTAAATAGCCCTTTCAAGCAAGCATGGAAATTAACGAAGCATTAAGATTTATAGACGATTTAATTTTTGTTAAAACAGGAAAGCACTTAAACGATCTGGAAAGGGAAATATTTCTAGGATCTTGGGAAGGAAAAACTTATGAAGATATTTATCCTTTGAATCCTCAATATGTAGAAAAAGATGTTGGCTATAAATTATGGAAGAAGCTTTCGGTAGTTTTGGAGGAAAGAGTTAGCAAAAAAAATTTTAAAGGAGCCATAGAACGCGCTCAAAAGCAGGAGTCGCACTCAGCAGAAGTGCCACCCCTGAAGGACCAGAACCATTCCCAAAAAGAAGTAGAGGGATTTACGAAGAGAATCTTTATCTCGCACCGCGCACAGGAGCCAGATAGGGGACTAGCGACTCAATTTTACGAAACCCTGAATGCTTCTGGATACATAGCCTTTATGGCGAGTGTAAGCGCACCGACAAGGGATGTCCAGAAAGGCGAGGGTCAGAGACATTCCTCAGAAAAAATCGGATGGTCAGCGCCGCCTCTTCTTTCTCAAATTGATACAGAGTTACAGCAATGCGACTACTTTTTGCTGCTAATTTCTCCCCAAACGGCGGTAAGTGAAATGGCGATCGAAGAGTTGCGACGAGCGAAGGAATTGCGCTCTATTCAGAATAAGCCAGCCGTGCTAACAATTCGCGTTAATTGTCCCTCGAATACTCCGCTAAATCACGATTTACGCAGCTATCTTGATGGAAATGAACAATTTGAGTGGAACTCGCCTGCTGACACTCCAAGTATTGTGCAAAAAATTCTGAGTTTACTGGCAAGAAGCGTGGAGTCCGGCGTTGTAGAGGCAGATTTAACTAGGATATCCGTGGGGATACCTGAGGAATCAATCGATTCATCTCTAGAGAAGCCTGAACGCCTAACTCCTTTAATTTCCCAGGAGGATGAAGGGACATCCGTCATCCTGCATTCTTCAGATGCACCCCTGCCAGTGGCAGAACCAGAGTTACCCAATGGTCAGGTGCGTCTGGCTTCTGCGTTTTATGTAGAGCGAGTTCCTTATGAAACGCAGTGTTACAAGGAGATTTTGCAACCAGGCGCTTTGATTCGAATCAAGGCACCGAGACAGATGGGGAAAACTTCGTTGATGGCGAGGATTCTTTATCGAGCAAACGAGCAAGGTTATCGGACGGTACCGTTGAGTTTTCAGCACGCGGATACGGCAGTTTTTACAGATTTAAATCAACTTTTGCGGTGGTTTTGTGCCCGAATTTCTCGAAAGCTGCGCCTTCCTCATCAATTAGATGATTATTGGACGGATACTTTTGGTAGTAAAGATAATTGCACGATTTATTTTGAGGATTGTTTGCTGTCAGCATCTGACAGTCCGTTAGTATTAGGGTTAGATGAAGTGGATCGAGTTTTTCAATATCCCAAAATTGCCGACGATTTTTTTGGGTTGTTGCGGGCTTGGTATGAGGAAGCTGGCTATGGGAATGGCGATAGCGATCGCTGGCAACAACTCCGGCTGGTGGTGGTACACTCAACGGAAGTTTATATCCCCCTCAATGTCAATCAATCCCCGTTTAATGTCGGGTTGCCGATTGAGTTACCGGACTTTAGCCCGGAACAGGTGCAAGATTTAACTCAGCGGCATGGACTGAATTTGAATGCAACGCAGGTTGAGCAATTAATGAGGCTAGTTGGTGGACATCCTTATTTAGTCCGATTGGCGCTTTATCATATCGCGCAGCAAACGATTACGCTGGATCAACTGTTAGAAACTGCACCCACAGAGGCGGGACTTTACGATGACCATTTGCGAAGACATTTATGGAATCTGCAACAACATCCAGAGTTAGCAGATGCTTTCGCTAAAGTAGTGATGGCGGACACACCCATCGAATTAGAGTCGGTGCCAGCATTTAAATTGCATAGTATGGGGCTGGTACAGTTGCAGGGCAATTATGTCACGCCGCGCTTCGATTTATATCGGCAATATTTTAGCGATCGCTTGTCAATTAAAAACTAAAAATTAATAGGGATTAGTTGAGTTAATAGTTGAGCTATCTCTTAGGCAAATTTTAGATAACTGTTAGCTAAAAGTATAGAGCAGTTATTCATTACTCACAAAAAACTCATTTGTCAGAAGCATGGTGTTTTCTACCCAATCAGAAGCCCTTATGAGTCAACAGCCAAACCCAGGCTATAACTATAAAGTCGGTGGACATTTGCCTCTTGATGCTCCTACTTATGTAGTGCGACAGGCAGATTTTGACCTTTACGAAGGGTTGAAGGCAGGAGAGTTTTGTTATGTGTTAAATTCTCGGCAGATGGGGAAAACTAGCTTGCGGGTGCGAACGATGCACAAGTTGCAAGCGGAAGGATTTGCCTGTGCAGCGATAGACTTGACGAAAATTGGTAGCCAAGATATTACGCCGGATCAGTGGTATGCCGGAGTGATGCGGCGGTTGGTGACGAGTTTCCAGCTTTCAGACAAGATTAACTTACAGAGTTGGTTGCGCGATCGCGCTTTTTTACCTCCGGTGCAGCGCTTGAGTGAATTTATCGAACAAGAGCTGCTAACATCAGTCAGCCAGAAAATTGTTATTTTTATCGACGAAATTGATAACGTCCTTAGCTTAAATTTTAAGACTGATGACTTTTTTGCGTTTATTCGTGCTTGCAATGAATACGAACGTCTGACTTTTGCCTTGCTAGGAGTAGCGAGTCCCTCTGATTTGATGCAAGACAAAAACCGGACTCCTTTTAATATCGGTCGGGCGGTTGAATTATATGGCTTTCAATTACACGAAGCGCAGCTTTTAGCGGGGGGGTTAGCCGGGAAAATTAGCAATCCTCAAGAAGTGCTAAAAGCGGTATTAGATTGGACGGGAGGACAGCCGTTTCTTACCCAAAAACTTTGTAAATTAGTCCTTCAACAAGCAGAGAAAAACTTATTACCCATTAACGAAATCCCAGAATGGGTTGAGAAATTAGTGCGATCGCGGATTATTGAGAGTTGGGAAGCGATGGATGAACCACCGCATCTAAAGACGATACGCGATCGCATTCTCCGAATTGGACAGCGCAGCCGTACGCTACTGGATCTCTATCAGTTAATTTTGCAACAAGATGAATTAGCATTTGACGAAAGTCCCGAACAAATCGATTTACTACTATCAGGAGTAATTGTCAAGCGGCAAGGGAAGTTAAAGGTATGTAACCGCATTTATGCCTCTGTATTTAACGAGAGGTGGGTAAACAAGGCGTTAGCGGATATGCACGCCGACTTCATGCAAGTTGTTGCTACCCAAGAACAAAAACTTCTATCGATGCTTAGCGTGATGGAAGGCAAAACATTTGATGATATTCTTTCAGAAATATTAGGTTCTATTACTTTAAAAATGGGCGAACTACTGAGTGTAGATCGCACAACAGTTTTCTTTATAGATGAAGAAAAAAGTGAACTTTGGTCAATTATTGCTAGGCATGAAGACGGAAATCATCCCGAACTTCAGATTTTGTCAAATAAAGAAACTAAAGGACGATTAACTTATTTCAAAAAATTTGTCAGCACTCCCTTTAGTTTTTGCGACGATCCCGCTGAGTTGGAAGCGGAGGAATCAGATACAAATAAGGGATATCGCACCTACAACGAGTTGATTTTACCAATATTAAATGAGCAGGGAGATTTAGTTGCTGTTGTTCAATTACTGAATAAGTTAAAGCAGCCGAATAATCCACAAGCTCGCTATTCAGAAAGAATTGATAAATACGGTTTCACAGAAGCCGATCAAAAACAGTTTGCTGACTATGCTCCGGCAATTCGACGAATTCTAGAAAGATGTCAGTATTGTTACAAATTAACCCAAAGACTACAAGCCTCAGAAGCACTGACAGAAGCAACGCGATCGCTCTCTCAAAGCAGCCTCGATTCTGAAGAAGTCTTGGGTCGCGTCATGGATGCGGCAAAAAAACTGATGAATGCCGATCGCAGCACGCTTTGGCTAATAGATCGAGAGGCAAATGAACTATGGACAAAGATTCCTTTTGAGGACGGTTCTGTTCGAGACTTGCGAGTCAAAGTAGGGCAAGGTTTCGCTGGCAAAGTGGCTGCATCGGGAGAAACTTTAAATATTCCCTTCGATCTGTACGAGCATCCTGATTCGGAGACAGCGAAGAAAACAGATCAGAAGACGGGTTATCGAACTTGTAGTTTACTGTGTATGCCCGTTTTCAGCCCTGATGGTGAATTACTGGGTGTTACCCAATTAGTGAATAAAAAGAAACCGGGTGTTTTTCCAGAATATAACCCAGATCATTGGCCCGAAGCCCCCGAATGCTTCAAGGCTAGTTTTGATGGGAATAGTGAAAAATATATGCAGATTTTTAACTCTCAAGCGGGGGTGGCTCTGCAAAATGCCCAGAAATTTGCCAGCGTCAAACAAGAGGCAGAATCTCAACAAAAAAATGTGGTCAGTCAAACTCTGGCGATGCTCAATAGTGTCATGGATAACCAGGGTTTTGATGATATTTTAGATAGCACCTTGCGTTCGATTACTCTAAAAATGGGTAAATCTTTGAGTGCCGACCGCACGAGTATCTTTTTATTAGATGAAGATAAACATGAATTTTGGTCAATTATCGCCGAAGCCGATGGAGATGGTTCTTTAGAAATTCGGATACCTGCTAATAAAGGAATTGTGGGCGAAGTGGCAGCCCGCAAAGAAGTTATCAATATTCCCTTCGATTTCTATGACGATCCTCGCTCTGATGCAGCAAAAGAGCAAGACAAAAAAAACGGCTATCGCACTTATACAATGTTGGCGTTGCCACTCTTAAATGAGCAGGGAAATTTAGTCGCAGTTATTCAGTTACTCAACAAATTAAAGCGATTTGGCGATCGGACTGCATCCTTAGCAGAAAGAATCGATCGACAGGGCTTTACCAAAGCAGATGAAGAACGATTTGCGGAAAATGCCCCAATGGTTCAAATGATTTTAGAAAGCTTCCGCTCTTATCATAAAACGGCTAGAGGGCAACGAGTGGCAGCCGCATTAATGGCAGCAGCTCGTTCAGTGAATCAAAGCAGTTTGGATCTTCAAGAAATTCTCAAACGGGTGATGGAAGCAGCTAAGAAACTGATGAATGCCGACCGCAGTACTTTGTGGATTTTAGATCAAAAGCCTGGTGAATTGTGGACGCAGATTCCCTTTGACGATGCCTCGGTAAAAGAATTGCGGGTGAAAGTAGGACAAGGTTATGCTGGCAAAGTTGCCGAATCTGGAGAGCCTTTGAATATTCCTTTTGATTTATATTCTCGCCCAGATTCGGAGACAGCCAAAAAAACCGATCTTCAGACAGGTTATCGCACTTGTAGCTTACTATGTATGCCAGTTTTTAGCCCCGATGGTGATTTGATTGGCGTGACTCAATTAGTGAATAAAAGAAAGCAAGGAGACTTTCCAGAATATGACAGTCCCGATCAGTTGGCATTTCTACAAGAGGAAGCTCCGGAATATTTTAGGGCTAGTTTTGATGACAGCGATCAAAAATATATGCAAATTTTTAATAATCAAGCTGGAGTCATCCTCCAAAATGCCGAACTTTTGGCAGCAGTTAAAAAACAAGAGCGATCGCTTCGAGACAACCTGAGTGAATTGTAAATTTAAGCGTTGGTTCAGTACTTTGGGAATAACCCCATCCTGCCTTACTAAGAAACAGTGTTGAAGTTTTAAATTATCTAAAATTATCTAAATGCCTGCCCCGTCGAGGAACTCCGTAATCAGCCGATTAGAAGCATTTGAAATGATCGCCTTCTGAAGGCTAGCGTGCATGGCAACGGGTACCTTTCTTTGAATTTTTAACGATTCAATTTCCTCCTCTAAAAATTGAATCCGGTCAAACAAAGCCCGTATCACTTCTGCTTCTGGATCTTGCAGGCTTTCATTGTTAACGGAAGCATCCAAATTATCTTTGCGGCGGACAATTCGACCCGGAACGCCAACTACCGTGGAATGAGACGGAATATCCCGTAAAACAACGGAACCGGCACCGATACGGACGCTATTTCCAATGTGAATATTTCCTAATACCTTCGCACCCGCTCCCACTACGACATTTTCTCCTAAGGTTGGGTGGCGTTTGCCTATTTCTTTGCCAGTACCACCGAGCGTTACGCCTTGGTAAATTAGGGCGTTGTCTCCCACAATTGCAGTTTCTCCAATCACAACGCCAATGCCGTGATCGATGAAAACGCCTTTGCCAATTTTAGCTCCCGGATGAATTTCAATTCCCGTGAAGAAACGAGCCAAGTGGGAAATCAAGCGAGGAATGAAGGGAAACCCAAGGCAATAAAGCCAGTGCGCCACCCGATGAAAGAAAAGTGCCTGTAAGCCTGGATAGCAGAACAGCACCTCCAGCCAATTGCGTGCCGCTGGGTCGCGCTGAAAAATTATTTGGAAATCAGCGATCGCAGTTTTCAGCAAGAGGCGCTTCTCCCTTCAAGTGTGAGATGGATAGCAAGCAAATTAGATCACCCGTAATTTGGTAGGGATACCGTAATTTTGCTCCTAAGTAGGAGTATGCCATAGCCTATCTACAAAAACAATCCTAAAACTGCATAATTCCTACCGACGAACCGTAGTATATTGGAAAACGTTCTTGGCTTGAGAGAATCCCATGCGATAGGAACTGTCCTGTAAGGTGAGGTACGCTTTCCTGGCTCTCCTAGAACTAGCTAGCCACCACAAGCCGCGAGACTTCCTGCAAATAGACCACATCGCTGCCGGTCAACAAATACCAGACCGCTATTTAGCGCAGGTGTTGATGACGTTGTGGCGCTGCGGTTTAGTCCTCAGTCAACCAGGCGCTTTCATCAGGTTATTTGTTGGCGGAGGAACCCCAGCGAATTACGGTGTGACAGGTGCTGGCTTGTTTAGAGGGGACAGAGAAACTGGAACCCTTGAGTCTAACTGCTTCTGCTTCGCAAACCCTTGAAGACTTTGCGATTAAGGAAATTTGACAGGAAGCACCGACAGATAGGATTCGCCACGGGCGATCGCTTCACGCCGTCTTGCAGTGCGAGACGTTACAGGATCTGCTCTCGAAATGGGATGAGAGTCAACAGTTGAGTCCATGTTTTACATCTAACTTTGGCGGAGTAGTAAAGATGCGAATTGCTCATAATGTCACGGAATTAGTTGGTCATACGCCTCTGGTTGAGCTGAATCGGATTCCGCAATCTGAAGGCTGTGTAGCGCGAATTGTTGCGAAGTTGGAGGGGATGAACCCGACCGCTTCAGTAAAAGACCGCATTGGTGTCAGCATGATTCAAGCTGCTGAGGAGGCGGGTCGCATTCAGCCGGGAAAAACGATTATCATTGAGCCTACTTCTGGAAACACTGGCATTGCGCTGGCGATGGTAGCGGCAGCGAAAGGCTACGCCTTGATTTTGACGATGCCAGAGACGATGAGCCAAGAACGGCAGGCGATGCTCAAAGCTTATGGTGCCCAGCTGGAACTGACTCCTGGCGCTGAAGGCATGAAGGGAGCGATCGCTAGAGCCGAACAAATTGCGGCGACAACTCCGAATGCTTTTGTACCGCAACAGTTTCGCAACCCAGCCAATCCCCAAATCCATCGGGAAACGACAGCCGAGGAAATTTGGGCTGATACTGACGGTGAAGTAGATTTCTTGGTTGCGGGAATTGGGACAGGTGGCACGCTGACTGGAGTGGCTGAGGTCATCAAGGCACGAAAACCGAGTTTTAAAGCGATCGCTGTAGAACCAGTTAGCAGTCCAGTTCTCTCTGGAGGTCAGGCGGGAGCGCATAAAATTCAAGGGATTGGTGCTGGATTCATCCCAGAAGTTCTCCGAACAGAGCTGATCGATGAAGTGATTGCGATTACGGATGAGGAGTCGATTTATTACGGTCGCCGCTTGGGTCGGGAAGAAGGGTTGTTGTCGGGTATCTCTGCGGGAGCGGCTTTAGGCGCTGCAATTCGGATTGCTAAACGTGAAGAGAATGCAGGTCGTTTGATTGTTATGGTGCAACCCAGTTTTGGCGAACGTTATCTGAGTACACCGTTATTTCGAGAACCGGAAATTCAGGATTATCCAGTTCTGGTTTAAACCAACGGTTGGAGTCGTTGTATCAGTGCATTAGTGCTAATACTTAGTGCTAATACTTTGATGCAAGACGCGATCGCATTTATTTTATTTGCGATCGCGCAGTAAAACATTCATGGCACCTCTGGTAGCTGACATCACTCTAGGCAGGGCACCCACCAGAGGTGCCCCAACATTCTCTGCAAACGGAGAAAGCGATCGCCAGTTTAGTTTTATGGTTGCTTTTAACCGATTCTTAACCTAAATTGATTTTTAAAGTACAGTAAATCGGGCGGATTACCGTATTTACTGTGAAATAGGGAAGATATCGCCTAGCCAGTCACAAGTAACTGGAGTACCATAGCCCAGTTTTCAATCAGTACGTTGGGGGACTGAGGGATCGGTATTCTAGTTGTTCTGGGAGTTCCAGCAATGAGTTCGATGTTTTTTAGCCCAAGCGATTGGCAGAGTGTAACTTTTAGACTTACCACTGCACTACTGGTTGGTGGTGCCATTGGCATGAACCGCCAGCAGCCTGGTAGACCTGCTGGCTTGAGAACTTTCATGATAGTTAGCTTAGGCGCTGCCGCATTTGTAATGATTCCTTTGCAGGTGGATGGTGACAATACCTTTTCTTCTTCCAATGCTCTGAGTCGCACCATCCAAGGCGTTGCTACGGGAGTTGGGTTCCTGGGTGCGGGAATGATTCTGCAACAATCTCATCAAACACTTAGAAAAGCCGAAGTCAAGGGGCTAACTTCCGCCGCAACTATTTGGTTGGCGGCTGGATTGGGAGCAGCCGCAGGCTGTGGATTATGGCGAATGAGTCTGATTGGAACGCTATTTGCATTGGTGGTTCTTAGTGGAGTGAAGAAACTCAAGAAGTCTCCCTTGATTCGTCTTCACGATGACAATCGGACGAAAACACCGGAAAAAGACGCTGCATCGAATCAAGATGCAGCGAAGTAATAACTTCGCTTTTAGGACTTTTAAGAGCGAGGGGTGAAAGTAAATTCAGTTGCAGTAGATTCCGGCGTCCTGCCGCCTACATTGGTCAGATATGGCGCGGCTTCGATGTGAAGCGATGCGATTCTTGTAGTCTGGGCTTTTGATTATCTCTACGGGTACGTCAGGATGCGATTTTCCCTTGTTCATCGCACTTAGCTGAGTTTGTTTAGCCAGCCTAGAAAAGATGAATTAGAAGAGATTTTGACCGCAAATTAAGGAATCTTGATCCGTAAACTGTAGATTGAATTGCCTAATCTTACAGCACTTAGGAATTAGAAAAGAGTGCGTGTGTATGGCATCTCCTCGCCCCTCAGTGCCTTGAAATTAAAGCGTGAGCGACGTTCTCGTGAGCGATCTTCCCGACGGAGTTCCTCATCGAACCAGCCACCCTCATCCTTCAGGTAGAAGTGTTCTCAGTTTTATGATATTAAATGTACAGTAAGTTGAGCGATAAACCGTAGATTAGGGAAATTCATCTAACCTAATTCGGTTTTTTGTCAAGGAAACCCGCACTTTAAGAAAATTGGGAAACAGTCGCTATGAGTATTTTGATTGAAGACGTATCAAAACGATTTGGCTCTTTTCAGGCGGTTTCAGGGGTGAATTTAGACATAAAAAGTGGCTCTTTAGTAGCACTATTGGGACCTTCTGGCTCGGGGAAATCCACTTTATTGCGGCTGATTGCTGGCTTAGAGGCTCCAGACAGCGGCAGAATCAGAATTGCCGATCGGGATGTGACCCAGCAAAGCGTGCGATCGCGCGGCATCGGCTTTGTGTTTCAACACTATGCGCTGTTTAAACACATGACTGTTCGCCAAAACATTGCCTTTAGTCTAGAGTTACGCAAAGCGCCCAAAGTCAGGATTCGACACCGAGTAGAGGAACTTTTAGACTTGGTGCAGCTCAATGGCTTTGGCGATCGCTACCCCTCTCAGCTTTCTGGGGGACAGCGGCAACGGGTGGCTTTGGCGAGAACTTTGGCTGTCGATCCTGAAGTCTTGCTGTTGGATGAGCCGTTTGGAGCGTTGGATGCGAAAGTGCGGAAAGAATTGCGAGCTTCGTTGCGACAGTTACACGAACGAGTGAATGTCACCACTGTGTTTGTTACCCACGACCAAGAAGAAGCAATGGAACTTGCCGATCAAATTGTGGTGTTTAACAAAGGTCGGGTGGAACAGGTCGGGACTGCCGCAGAGATTTATGACCATCCAGCAACCCCGTTTGTGATGAGTTTCGTTGGTCCAGTGAATGTTCTACCAAGTTCTGCTGGTATTTTTCGCTTGTCGAACTTGGAGTCGCCAACTTCTCATGTGTTTTTGCGTCCCCACGATGTCGCGATCCATACGGTGCCTGAAGAAAATGCTGCCCCAGCCAAGGTCAACCGCATCGTGCATCTAGGTTGGGAAGTTCAAATTGAGTTGCGTTTTAAGGATGGTCAGGAAGTCACAGCTTATATTACGCGCGATCGCTTAAACCAGTTGCAACTGCAACCCCAGCAGCTAGTTTATGTCAAACCCCAACACGCCAAGACCTTCCCCGCATACTCTTTAAATTGAGCAATTAAGTAGAAACAACGTTACTGTTAGGTGCTGCAATGACTCAAGTACAAAGTAGCACCGTTACCAGACCCACTAGAGAGAAGACTAAACCCAACTTCCAGCCATTGCTTGGACGGTGCGCCTGGGGCGGAAAGAAGTTGCGAAGGCGGACGATGACGACGCCAAAACCCATCAAAGCGATCGCTGTCCGCATCCACCCCAGATAGGTGCGCTCGTTTGCCAAGCGATCGCGCACCCGCGATGAATTCTACCGCCCTTTACTTTTTGTATCGCTCACCGTTCGCACTCTGTACCCCTGAAAGGGATGTAGTTTAATCGGATTAAATTTCGTAGTGCCAGAACGGTTGTTGCTCTTGCAGCACAATGAAGCGGTGAGGTAGGCGCTGAATAATTCCCCGCTTCTCAAATTCATTGAGCAGCCGCGTCACCGTGACTCTGGTAGCACCGATGAGTTCGGCAATTTCCTGGTGTGTCAAGCGCAAATCGATCTGTTTTCCTTGCTCGATTTCACGCCCAAACCTTTTCGCCAGCCAAGTTAACAGTCGCAGGAGGGAAGCATCCACCGATTTGCAATGCAGAATCTCTATGAATTCTTGAAATTGCTGAATATGCAGAATCATAGACTCGGTGGCTTCGTGACACTTGCTAACCGGCAGAACTTTTACCTCTACCAGCGTTAGGCATTCAATTTGATAAGGGTTAGCCTTGGATAGCACTCTGCCAACAATATCTCCTGGTCCCCATAAACCGAGCGTGATGGTTGTGCCGTCTTCGAGCCAGGTTACGGTGCGAACTACCCCAGTCTCAATTTGCCAGAGATAATTCTGCTCTAAGGGTAATAGAGAGCGCCGAGAAAATGTACGTCGCTTCAGGTGAGCAGAGCTAGGTAATAAAAACGGGGAAGCAGTCATGGATAGTCATCCAATTTTAAAACAGCTACGAAAATCCAGAGCGATCGCAATTACAGTTGCCGAACGCTGGTTGCGGGGATGCGTTGAAGAGGTTTCACCAAATATACTATATTCCGCTAGGAAAACTGTGGATTAAAAAAACAAAATTGTCGCATTCCCGAAATTGTGCGGCAATTGATAGCACGGTATGCGAACAAGAATTGCTTGACTCGCTGGAATTGCCCGATTATTTGGGTGCAATTGTATTGATTGACTCTGTGCAGTCAAAAGCTGTGCAGTCAAAAGATGATGACGCGATCGCTCTAATGTACGATGCGGCTACAGGGGGCGGTTACGAGATAATCGGCTCATAGTAGAAAGCAAGGCTGTTGAAGGGAAGCGTTTAGATGTCCGAGCCATTACTCATCGTCGATGTGCAATCTGGTTTTATCAACGAATTCACGCATCATATCCCGGAGCGTGTTGTCCGCCTTCTCCAGCGTCACGAGTACGCGCCAATTCTGTTTACACGCTTTATCAATGTGTCCGACGGACCGTACTATCGCTTTCTGAACTGGCACGGCTGCGATAGCGACGCAGAAACAAGCCTTGTCTCGGAACTCGAATCCTTTGCCAAACCAGAACTTGTGTTCTCAAAGTCGGGACTGTGCGGAATGCCAGAAGAACTGGTGAACTACCTGCGCGAAAATTCGATTGAGCGGATTTCTGTTGTCGGTATCGATACCGATATGTGCGTGTTGAAGATTGCAATGGATCTGTTCGATATCGGCATTGAACCACTTGTACTGACTGATTGCTGCGCCAGTACAGCCGGTTTGCAAGCGCATTTGGCGGGACTAGCGGTACTCAGCCGCAATATTGGTGCCCAAAGGTTGCACGATGCGGGTCTTGGAGGAGGCATGCTAGCTGCGCCGTAGAAGCAGCAGATAAATAGTTCGGTTAGTAAAAAGACGCGAGAATTTTCCCTCTATAGAGACGCGAGAGACGCGAAGCAGCACCGCTTCGCGTCTCTACAATCTATGCAACCGAACGAATCATCTTATTTGTTTTTCTGGAGGGTTTTCGCTTGCTCCAGCGTGATTTCTTTCAATGACTGATAGGAACTAGCATTTGATGCCCCTTCAATCGCTTTAACAGCCAGATCCTGAACCTGCTTGAGGGCTGAATCGAGTTGTTTCGAGAGACTGAGAATTCGCGCATCCTGATTGCGAATCGTCTCCTCTAACGACTGAATTCTCTGTTCGTGCAAACGCTTTTGCATTTCCACATCTTTAGCATACAAATCAGACTTAATTTTGGTTTGGTAATGGGCAATCCCTTTACCTTCTTCCTTGGCTTTTTTGATAGCCGCTTCCAGTTCCTTAGGAAATACTTCTACTTTAGCTTTCGCCTCATCATATTGTTTTTCTCCTTCAGCGATCGCTTTCTCCCGCTCATCCCACTGTTTTTCCTTTTCTTGTTGGAATTCTTCCAGATGCTTATACAAACCTTTCTTGGTTTGATCGTACTCGTCCTGGTTGATGTTGCGTTGGAGTTCTAGATCGTACTTATACTCTTTAGCATCCCGCTGTCGCGTTTTAGCTTGCGTTTCATTGCGCTCCTTTATCGAGCGTTTACGTTCTTCTTGCTCTTTGAACCAAGCGTTTTTTTGCTCTAGTGTTTCTTGTTCTAAATTTTCACGTCTTTGGCTAAGTTCCTCTTCAAAAGTTTTGGAACTTTCTTCATACTGTTGGATGAGCGTATCCAACATTCCTTCTGCGATTTCTAAATTATGTAGTTCTTCTAATTGTTTAACTTCTGTGGCGACTGAACCCCTGAGTTCTTGTAGCTTAGAAGCTTCTAATGTCAGTTTCTCTGACAACTCGCTGACAGCACTCCCGAATCCTAATTGCAGCTTTGCCAGACTTTCAATTACCCGCTCCATTTTTTGTTGATCCGCAGCAGCCTGATTCATTGTTATCCTCGATTCCAATGGTTGTTTCTCTTTAATCGCTGGTGGTTTACTTTGATTCAGTTGCTTCAGTTGCGAGTCTAACGCTGCTTTCTCTTTACTTAATTCCTCATACGCCGCTAAGATTTCAGCCTTGGTGTTTTTGTCGTTGGGTTTTCTTGCCATTGATAATCTCCTATTTTTGAGAACCGCTATTTATGGAGCCAGATAAAAGCGAATTTCTAATTTCTCTTTTCCGTGCCTGTTAATTTAGCGGAGGAGTTGTCAAAGGCTCTCATGGCAATATCTTGTGCTTGCTTCAAGGCAGCTTGAAGTTGAGCAGTCATTTCTGTTATTTGTTCAGATTGTTTTTGAATTGTCTGCTCTAGGGATTGAATTTTAAATTCATTCGCTTGTTTAGTCGCTTCCCACTCTTTTTCATACAAATCAGCTTGCACTTTAGCGTCTTGGTGAACGTCTTTAATTGCCTCTTCTCTGGCTTTTTTAACAGCGTCCTCCAATTCTTTAGGAAATCCTTCTATTTTCTTTTGATGCTCCGTAAATTCTGCTTGACGCTTTGTCAGACTGTTTTCTCGCTCTGACCACTGTTTTTCTTTCTCGTTTTCAGATTGTTGCAATTCCCGTTCCAGGTTTCGCTTAATTTCTTCGTACTCATCTGTCTCTATTTTCCGAGTACGTTCTAAATCGTATTGATATTCTTCAACTTCCCGCTGGCGTTCGGCAGTTAATAGAGCATTTTGTTCTGGGAGTGTCGTTTCAAATTCTTCCTGTTCTTTTTGCCAAGATTTGCGGATGGTAGACTGTTGTTTTTCCAGTGCTTCCCGTTCGCTGGCTATTTTTTGTTCAAGGGATTTTAGGTTTTCTTGGTGTCCTTGCGTTAAGATGTGCAGCGCATCTGCTACTACTCTGATTTGCTGAAGTTCTTGCAAATGCTGCGTTTCAATGTCTAGCGCCCGTTTTAGTTCGTCTAACTTTGAAGTTTCACCCGTTAATTTTGCGGAGAGTCCAAAAACAATTCCGCCAAACTCTAATTGCAGATTGGCTAGACCTTTGACAATACTATCAATCGTATAGGTGGAAGCAGCTTGAAGAATTTCTTTGTTCTTTTCTTTTTCTGCTTCTTGTTCCTTGGTCGCGATTTTTGACTCGATTTTTTTCTTGTCTGCAATTAGTTGTTTGAAGGCTTCCAGAATCTGTTCTTTGCTGTCTTTGGATGCCACTTTATTCATGCTTTTTCTCCATAAAAAAGTTACTCGGTTGTAGGTAAATTTCCTACAGCAGAGTGTCGCAATCTAACCAGGAACACAGCCTTTAAATAGAACAAATGTTCTACTTCTAGTGCAATATACTCAAGGATTTATGGCATTGTCAAGGGAAAATACGCTGGGGGAGGGGTGTATAAAAAGTTACTGCTTATAGATGGCCTGAGCAGGTAGTCGCCCATGCCAACATTTCAGCAGGCACGGCAATGCCGTACCCCTGCACCGGGGAACGAGAAGGTGAGGTGGGGATGAGAGTTAGTAGGTTGATTGGGTAAGGGTTTGGTGAATTTGGTCTAACACTTCTGCCATCGATAGGGTGGGCACGCGCAGAATTTTGGTAGCGATCGCGCTGAGGATTTCCGGCAACTCTGAGGTAGCTCCATCGACCCCATCATTTTGATGCTCAAGCACCAAAATCGGCGGCAGAAAAGGCATCTGTCTCAAGGAAGCCAGCGCCTCCATCAAGCCTGGATTTAGCTCCATGTCTGCCAGATCGATCAGCAATAAATCAACGTTTTGCTGTTGAAGTTGCCGCAATACTTCAGTCCAAGACCGCGAAAGTATACTTCTAAACCCGGCTTTTTGTAGGTAGTGAATCAGAGGCGATGCCTTCGAGCTGCCCAGCTGGGGTTTAGCGAACAATCGAGGGTCGAAGGCTTCGCTGGTCGGGTAGCGATTGACGCTTGCCGACAAATCCATCAGCGATCGCGCATCGACGACTAAAATGCTTGGCTTACAGCTCATCCCGACGGCAATCTGAATCACCTGCAATAAGGCGGCGGTGTGATCGTTCCCATCTCCTGCCAAACAGGGAAAGACACAAAGACTGCTCACTTGATTTGCCGCCTCAGTCGTCGGGCGATCTAGCGTTACTAAAGGTAGAGAAGCTAGGGTCGTCTGTGAGGCAAGTTGTTGGAGATAGGCAAGCGGATCTTCTAGACCCCCACCATCGAGGATAACGACATCCGGCTGCCAAACGCGAGCCAGAAGTTCTGCCTGCTCTAGATCGTCGGCTTCTAGAACCCGGTGATTTGGCGAGAGTCCCAATGCGGTGGGCGAAAATTCTATCGCGGCTTGCTCAAGAGAAGTGAGATGTAAAATCGTCAGGCTGACGTTGGTGCATTGCTTTGGCTTGGTTAAACAAGTCAGGCTGTGGCGTAAAGTTTCCGCCTGGACTGGCAGCGTTAAAAAGCCATCTGCTCGGTTGGAGGCGGCTTGCTCTTTTTCGGCGTTAGCGGCTGTCACGATGACTGGAATGTGGCAGGTTTGGTCGTCTGATTTGAGCAGAGTCAGCACGTCCCAGCCGGAAAGCAGGGGCAAGCACGGGTTGAGCAGTATGGCTTGTGGCTGAAATCGCCGTGCTTTTTCGAGGGCTTCTGTCCCGGAACGAGCGATCGCAGCTCGATAGCCTAAACTGGTGAGTTGCTGAGTGAGATGGTCGATGTACTGGGGTGCGGCTTCAACGATCAAAATCAACCGATTGCGGTTCAAGGATGAACGATGGGGAGTGAAGGATGCATCCCGATTTTTTTGAGCCTTCATCCGGCTTCCTTCCTCCTGGCGCGTCGGGGGAATCGGAGGAAGTAGCAGGGTAAACTGGCTTCCCTCACCGGGTTTGGAGATAAAGGAAACATCCCCACCGTGCAGACGAGCCAAACCTTGGGTTAAAACCAGCCCCAACCCCGTCCCGTCAAAGCGGCGGGTCATCGGGTCTTCTAGCTGTTGAAATTTTTGAAAAATTAGATGTTGTTTTGCCTCTGGGATACCAATGCCAGTGTCCCAAACAGTAAAAGCAATCCAGCCTTCCCACCGACTAACTTTCAGTCCAATTTCGCCGCCCGCTTCGGTAAATTTGAGGGCGTTGGAAAGCAGGTGCGTGAGCATCTGGCGCAGACGCAAATCGTCCGCCACAATCGTTTCTAATCCAGGTTCGATACTGAGTGTAAAACCCAGTTCCTCTTTGGCGTTGCTGACTGGTTCATGCCCCGTCGCCGGTTGGTCTTTCAAGGTCTGGAGTTGTCTCGCTTGAGATAAGGCGCGATCGCACACTGTCAGAAGATTTACGGGTTCTGGCGACAGTTCCAGCTGCCCCGTCTCCATCCGAGTCAAATCTAAAATATCGTTGACCACCGTCATCAACTGACGCCCACTCTGATGAATCAGCTTTGCATAGCGTTCCTGACGCTCGTTCAGCTGTCCCAGTACCCGATCCTTGAGCAAGCTGGATAAACCCAGCACGGAAGTTAGGGGAGTCTTCAGTTCGTGGCTGATACAGGCTAAAAACTCATCTTTCATCCGGTTGAGTTGCACCAAATCCGCATTTTTAGCCGTTAGTTCCTTGGCAACCTGCTGCTGTTCCGTGATATCAGTCGCCATCACCAGCCATAAGTCAGTGCCGAGTGCTGAAGATTGCGGGTCAGGATTCAGTGAAGAGGAAGAAGCGGGAAGATAAGAATTTCCTCGGAACTCCTGTACTGGGGTTTTGCCTAAGGTTTCGAGAAGTTCTAACTCAGCCCCGTTCTGCCACAGGGGAATTTTGACAAACTGCCAAATGCGCTCGTTGCTCTTTTTCCAGGTTCTAGAAGGTTGGGTTGCTGAGGAATTATCGAGAGGGTTATTTAGAGTCAGGGTGGCTTCTGTCGCTGACATCACGCTGGCAGAATCACTGCTAACAGCTTCAGCTGCACCTACATCGATTCGGTTGCTTTGCTTTGAAGGCTCCCATCGCCGAGCAGGTTGAATTTCCTGGGCGCTAGAACTTCCGACGAATATCTCGCTCCACACCGAGGGCAAGGAATCTAATCTGGCAGGTGCCTCTTGCTGTACTACGGGTGGGTTAAAGCTTTCCCCAATCTGCTGACGCCAAGTTAGGTTCTGGGCGATCGCTTGTCCAGAACTTGTTTGCAACCTTAAAGGCAATGGCAGTTGTTCCAACAGTTGCACTAAGGTTCTGTGCCCGCCGTGCGATTGCCCCACTTGTCCCCCTGTCGGCTTCTCCGCAGCAGGGCGTTGAACTGTGTTTGTTGCGACTGACCAAGGGAAGGGCGGTTTGCGTAGATGTCCGGATGCCTGGAGGGCGGCTTCTCGGAGCGGGGTTGCTTCCCGCAAAGCGATCGCGTCTTCTTGGAGTTCTCCACGGGTATAGGCTTGGGAAGCTCTCTTCTGACTACTGCCGATGCCCCATTCCTCGCTGCCTTCGGCGGTTGCCATGAATTTCAAGATCCGCTGGCTATCTAACAAACCCAAGAATTGATGAGTGGGATCGACCACAGCCCAATGTTGCGGTGTTTGGGAATTGCATGAGCGCAAATACAGGCGAAATTCCTTCAGAGACAGCTGACTCGGTAACGTTGTCAACCGTTCAATCAGCGGAAAATTTAGATGACACAGGGGTTGCTGTAAATCCAGCGTCAAAGGAGCAACTAAATAATTTTTTTGGCTGAACGAATTTGTTACTAGAAGATGAGGCATCATTGCCCGCAGATTGATGACTCCCAGTGGATGTTGTTGTTCGCTGACCACCACCAGGCGATCGCAACTACCAGAGCTAAAAATCTCCAGCACCCTCACCAATGCCACTGTTTGTTCGCAAACGGGAACTGGCTCGATAAATTCCTTTAAACTGGGAGTGGATATGGACATGACCAACCTGGCTAGGGGAAAGTGCAACAAGAACGCACGCAGTACGTCGCCGCTCGAATTCATCGCTGAGGCTCAGTAGGTGCGGAGAGCGCTTGGGTTTTTCCCTGCCTACAGCCTATAGGTATTTAAAAAGGAGTTGACAAAGGTTGAATTTCGTAGAGCTAGTTTTAAAAAAGCAAAAACAAGGTACTGCTCAATTATGCCTCGGTCGAGGGGGCTTCTTGAGCCTACTAATTACAATTAATAACAATTGGATTAATGATTAAATTAATATTAAGTAGTTAATGAAGAATGCCGGGGAGAGATCCTCCTCCTGAGCGATGTCTCCAGACAAACAGTAATTTAATTTCTACTCTAGAATAGTTAAAGTTTTGCATCATCCGCTGTCTATTTGTACTTTTGTGCGCTCGGAGTCGCTGGCACAGTCCTTACGCGATTCATTGTGCAGCGAATCCCCCAAAGAAGCGATCGCCGTAGAACATCGCTATCTTCTAAACCAGATATCGTCCTTACCGGAGTTGTTTGACTGGGTTGAGCAGTACAAGCAACAAATTGATTGTTTGGTTTTACAAGAAGACTCATCGTTGCGCCCCCTCGTCAATCGTTTGTACGAACAAGGCATACTGCTGCCAGTTGTGATTTTATCTGGGGTAGCAGACGAAGCCAGTCAGGGATCGACCACCCTAGAGGGGCAAAATCCCCCCCGTACCGCCCCGAATTCTACCCAAGCCTTGGAGACTTACATCTACCACCCTGGGGAAGTTTATGTAGCTGCAACCGAAGCGGACAAGATCGCGCGGTTGATTGAACAGGCGATCGCTCAGTTTCTTACTCTTGCTCCCACCTGTCTCCTGCCAGATCGCTCCATCACCGTCGATCCCATCACCGAGTTGCATACTCAAAATTTTCTCATGCTACAGCAGCGACGGCTGTCTGAAAAACTTAAGGAGCGATTAGGATACTTGGGTGTGTACTATAAGCGAAATCCACAGTCTTTTTTCCGCTATCTATCCCGAACCGAGAAGCAAGAACTTTTACAACAACTCCGAGCAGAATACCGCAAAATTGTTCTCAGTTACTTTTCCACAGAGAGTACACTGAATCAAATAATCGACCAATTTGTGACAACGGCTTTTTTTGCCGATCTCTCTGTTTCTCAAATTGTTGAAATTCACATGGAATTAATGGATGATTTTTCCAAAAAATTGAAATTAGAGGGGCGGAGTGAAGAAGTATTACTGGACTATCGATTGACTTTAATTGATGTCATTGCTCACCTGTGCGAAATGTATCGCCGTTCCATTCCTAGAGAGTCATGAGTTTGCGCTTTAAGCGATTCATTTAAAGCAGACTCCAAAAAACCTTAGACTTTAGACAATCCCGATTTCCCACTCCAAAACTCTTACCCTAATCCCTAAGCTATGAGTGCGCTAAAGAAAACTTATGTTCTCAAGCTCTACGTTGCTGGAAATACTAGCAATTCTGTACGAGCTTTGACAACACTCAAAAATATCCTCGAACACGAGTTTCAAGGTGTCTACGCTCTCAAAGTGATCGATGTTCTCAAAAATCCGCAACTGGCAGAGGAAGATAAAATATTAGCCACACCCACCTTAGCAAAAGTATTACCGCCTCCAGTCCGCAAAATCATTGGGGATCTTTCTGATCGGGAAAAAGTCTTGGTAGGGCTAGATATTCTCTATGAAGAACTTGCTGAAGCCGAAGCGGATTTATAAACTTTAATTCGGACTGGAGACTTTAGACTTTAAACTGTTGTAGGTTTCCTAGCCCGTTTCTGCAAGTAGAGCCAATTTTTGCGACGGAAGAGCGATGAGTAAAACTAATCCGATTGAGCCACAAGCCGAATTGGCTCCGGTGGGAGTACAAAAAATCCGGACGATGATTGAAGGCTTCGATGATATTAGTCATGGAGGCTTACCTTTAGGGAGAACTACCTTATTCAGTGGTACTTCTGGAACTGGCAAGACACTATTTGCCGTTCAATTTCTTTATCATGGAATTGCCTATTTTGATGAGCCTGGGGTATTTGTTACCTTTGAAGAATCTCCTACCGATATCATCAAAAATGCCTCCAGTTTTGGTTGGGATCTGCAACGTTTAATTGATGAAGGAAAGTTATTTATTCTGGATGCTTCACCCGATCCAGAAGGGCAGGAAGTCGTCGGGAACTTTGACCTTTCCGCCCTAATTGAGCGCATTCAGTACGCCATTCGTAAATACAAAGCTAAGCGGGTTTCTATCGATTCTGTCACCGCTGTTTTTCAGCAATATGATGCTGCTTCTGTGGTACGAAGAGAAATTTTTCGCTTAGTAGCTCGCCTCAAACAAATTGGCGTCACTACGGTGATGACGACGGAACGGCTCGAAGAATATGGCCCCGTGGCGCGGTTCGGAGTAGAAGAGTTTGTTTCCGATAACGTGGCAATTGTCCGCAACGTTTTGGAAGGAGAACGCCGTCGTCGCACGATTGAAATTCTTAAACTTCGTGGCACCACTCACATGAAAGGGGAATACCCTTTCACCATGACCAATAATGGCATCAATATTTTCCCGCTAGGAGCGATGCGGCTCACCCAGCGTTCTTCTAATGTCCGGGTGTCTTCGGGTGTTAAAACCCTTGACGAAATGTGTGGAGGTGGATTTTTTAAAGATTCTATCATTCTGACAACGGGTGCCACGGGTACTGGCAAAACGCTTTTAGTCAGCAAATTTTTGCAAGTTGCCTGTACGAACAACGAACGTGCCATTTTGTTTGCCTACGAAGAATCTCGTGCCCAACTGTCTCGCAATGCCTACTCTTGGGGCATTGATTTTGAGGAGATGGAACAAAAAGGATTGCTGAGAATCCTTTGCACCTATCCAGAGTCGGCTGGGTTAGAAGACCACTTGCAGATGATTAAGTCGGAAATTGCTGAATTCAAGCCGTCTCGCATTGCCATTGATTCGCTTTCGGCATTAGCTCGAGGCGTCAGCAACAACGCCTTCCGGCAGTTTGTGATTGGTGTTACAGGTTATGCCAAGCAAGAGGAAATCACTGGCTTTTTTACCAATACCACAGACCACTTTATGGGTTCCCACTCGATTACGGATTCCCATATTTCCACCATTACAGACACGATTTTGATGCTGCAATATGTGGAAATTCGCGGTGAAATGTCCCGCGCTATCAATGTCTTTAAAATGCGGGGTTCGTGGCATGAAAAAGGCATCCGCGAGTACACGATTAGTGATGCAGGAGCTGAAATTAAGGATTCGTTCCGGAATTACGAACGAATTATCAGTGGTTCTCCTACTCGGATTGCGGTTGATGAAAAGAGCGAACTCTCCCGAATTGTCAGAGGGATGAGGGAAAACACTGACGATACAGAAATCTAATACTGCTTTCAGCATCTGGAATCGGTAACGACTCTATCTTTAGGCTTATATCCGAAGATATACGGATATAAGCATTTTCTCACCCACAACCCGGAGTGCGGTCATTTTTCCTAATTTGGAAACAGATTGAAAACGGTTAAATCGCCTAGAAGCCTTGATTTTACGAGAAAATCCAGAATTTATTGTCTTGAGAATTTCAGTCTTCTTTACAGAAACTTTATACTTCTGCGGTCAGCTCTCTTTTTATTTAAAGCTTAAGTAAAGATAAGCTCTCAGCCATAGCAATATTTTTGAAGGAAAGATTAAATATAAAGAACATCAGTCCGGATATTTACGGAGTTACCCGAATCTTTAAGGCTGGGGTACTGAAGAATACAAAATAGTCGCTTTCATCCAACCACAGCCTAGGGGAGGAGATTGAGTCAAATGCCGACCTTAAAAAAATCTCAACTTCAGTTAAACAATTTTCAACTGCTCAATGAGATATTTTTCCCGAAAAACTATGAAGCTGATTCCAGATTGAATCTGAAGCAAATCTGGGAGAAAGCTTCACTGCAATGGGAACAAACTACCCTTTCTCAAAAAACTCCTAAAGAAATTTGGGAGAATATTCCGACAGGCAAACATTTTGATTCGATTTTGGATCTGGGTTGTGGATATGGCAGACATGCTGCCTATCTTTCAAAACAAAAAAAAATTACCTGCAATCAGTATTACGGAATAGATATTTCCGAAAATATGCTGCGTCGGATGTTGACCTTTCATAAGGCATACAATTTATTCTCTTCATCGGATTTTTCTTTGATTTGTATGCCAATGGGTCAGTTGCCCTTTGAGGACAATTCAATAGAATTTGTAATCTCAAGTAGTGTTTTTCTTCACCTAGAAAAACAACAACTCAGCAAGAACCTGGCAGAAATTGCTCGTGTCATCAAGCCAGGGGGAGTCTTTATTTTTGAGGATTTATTTTACAACCGATACTGTCCGGCAAATATTCTGGATAACGTTTTGAGGAAAGTCAGGAAATCCGGACTCAATTTAGCCGATTTAAAGCAATACTCGTTGCGGGAAATCAACTGGCTGCTGAAAAATTCCCAACTCTCGCAAAAATGCCCCCAATACACGATAAAACCCCATAAATCTGCCCTGCTACCAGAACAACTGAGGGGAGTTGATATTTCTGCTTCGCCAGATATCGAGCGGGAAGTGAATCCTTCCAAATTTTTAAAAGGGATTTTGGCGAGTGGTTATTGCGTTTACTCGAAAGGTTAAAGTTTAAAGGCTAAAGAAGAGACGCGATCGCGCCTCTTCTTTTTAGAGCTTTCAACGAGCATGGAGGGATTCGAACCCCCGACCCTCAGAACCGGAATCTGATGCTCTATCCACTGAGCTACATGCCCTAATAACTTGAATAGTATAACATTTTTTGGGATTTAGCAATTCGGGCATTCCAGATGCTGTTACTTTACGGTAAATTGGTCAGCGGTTGGGCGATGCCTCTCAAAGAAAATGATTCGCTTTGCACCTGACGCCAGAAGCCTTCATTTTGATTGCTCCTGGTCTATATCAGCCTTTTTTTTGCTGCTGAATCGGAATCTCAATAATAAACTCTACGCCCTGTAAGGGTGATGAAATACAGCGAATCTGTCCCCCGTGACGCTCCACCACAATCGAGTAGCTGATAGACAATCCCAAGCCAGTGCCAGCTCCCACCGGCTTCGTCGTAAAGAAGGGGTCAAATATCTTCTTTTGCACTTCCTCTGTCATGCTAGGCCCATTATTCCCAATCCGGATTGCAACCCGATCCTCCTCTACAACAGAGGTGCGAATCCAAATCGTAGGCGATTGTTCATTATTCATGGTTGATTGTTCATGGTCATGACCCGTGAACGATAAACCACAAACCTCTTCTAAGGCATCGATTGCATTACTGAGAATATTCATAAATACCTGATTCAACTGACCCGCATAACAGGCCACTTTAGGCAGGCGAGCAAATTCTTTAACCACCTCAATCCCCAATCGGTTTTTCTGGGGTTTGAGCCGATGCTGCAAAATTAACAAGGTAGATTCAATGCCTGAATGAATATCTACTGGCTTCATTTCTGCTTCATCCAAGCGCGAGAAGTTTCTCAATGACAGCACAATAGATTGGATACGTTCGGCTCCTACCTGCATAGAAGATAAGATTTTCGGGAAGTCTTCTTTCAAATATTCCAATTCAATTGTCTCAATCTCCCGCTGAATTTCTGGAACTGGATCGGGGTAAAACTGCTCATACATCTGTATAAGATTGAGCAAGTCTCGCGCATAGTCATTTGTAGGGGCAAGATTGCCGTAAATAAAATTTACTGGGTTGTTAATTTCATGGGCTACTCCTGCCACCAGTTGCCCAATACTAGACATTTTTTCTGCCTGAATCAGCTGGGCTTGGGTGCGTTGCAATGCGCTTAAAGTGAGTTCTAGCTGTTGTGCTTTCTCTCGTTCTCGCGCTTCTGCTTGCCGCAGCGCCTCCAGATTAGATAGCTGAAGATGAAGGTTGATGCGTGCTAGAAGTTCATTTTTCGAGATTGGTTTAATGAGATAGTCGTTGGCACCAGACTTAAATCCTTCTACCAGGTCTGATACTTGATTTTTGGCAGTTAACATCAAAATGGGAAGTTCGTTCAGCGAATACTGTTCGCGAATTTTCTTGCAAACTTCATAGCCAGTCATGCGCGGCATCATTACATCCAATAAAATGATGTCAGGTCTTAGCCCCTGCGCGATCGCTGCCAATGCTTCTATGCCATTAAAGGCTTGAGTTAAGGAATAGTTTTGCTCCGATAGATAGTTGACCAGCACCTGCACGTTAACTGGCTCATCATCCACTATCAAAATCTTGATGTCGCCACTTTGGGTTGCAAATTGCTGTTTAGCAGGTTGCAGGTTTCCAAGTCGAGGTTTCAATTCTTTAAACTTAAACCTTTCTTCAACCTTCAATTCTTCAACCTTCACCTCTTTCGAGAGGGGTAGGGTAAACGTAAATTGGGAACCAACACCCATTTGAGATTCTACGCAAATTTCCCCATTGTGCAATTCCACTAGCTTTTTAGTAATCGCCAGACCAAGACCAGTCCCTCCATAAATTCTTGCTGTTGAGCCATCAGCTTGTTCAAAAGATTCAAAGATTTTGCCAAATTTCTCTGGGGGAATACCAATTCCCGTATCGGCAACGGTAATCGCTAGATAAGGTAAATATTCAGCGTTAGAAGAATCTTCCTTCTGCTCCTCCTCGACCACAGATGCCGACACTTCTACTACACCAGAATCAGTAAATTTAATAGCATTTCCGACCAGGTTGTAGAGAATTTGTTGCACCCGATCTTCATCAGCATTAACAGACGGTGTATTGGGAGAAATTTTATTGAGCAGTTGCAAAGATTTCTTACCAATTAGAGGCTGGCTGAGAGTCAGCACTACGTTGGTAATTTCTCTCATTCCCACCGGCTTGATTTTAAGTGGTAGATTTCCATGTTTCAGTTTAGAAAAATCAAGGATATCGTTGATCAAATTGGATAGCCGGTGAGCGCTCGATACTACCATCGATAGATTATAAATTGTCTTCTCAGGCAAATGCCCCGTTACACCATCTATCAAAGATTCGGTAATGCCAATGATGCCATTAAGCGGGGTGCGGAGTTCGTGGGAGGTATTTGCCAGAAACTCGTCTTTTAACTCCTCCATCCGTTTGCGTTCGGTAATGTCTTGGAATCCACTCAGCATTGCTTGCTCGCCGTTGAATGCGATTGGCTGAATGGATAAATTAATCCAAAATGGCGTTCCATCTACCTTTTTCGCCTGAAATTCGTAGTTGCGGACGTACCCATTTTTAGCCAGTATCTTCAGCAACTCTTTTCGAGCCTCAGGATCGTAATGAAATTCTTGTGCCTGACGATCTATCAATTCTTGCGTGGATAGACCCAAAGTTGAGCTACACGCCATATTCGCATACAGAATTTGGCTGTCAGATACACGACTTATCAGTAGAGGAACCGGAGTAGTTTCGGCAATCAATCGAAATCGCTCTTCGCTTTCGCGTAAGCGATTTTCTGCCTGCTTGCGCTCGTCAATTTCTTGCTTGAGGTCAGCATTTAATGCTGTCATCTCATCATAGAGTTTGGCATTCTCTAGAGAGATAGCAATTTGAGAAGACAGCATTTCCAAAACTTTCAATCGGTCAGGTGTAAAAGCATTAGTCGTCAGATTGTTTTCAAGATAAAGCAGACCAATTAGATGCGTTTGCTTAATAATGGGAAGACATAATATAGATTTAGGCTGATATTGTAAAACGTAAGAATCTGATTTAAATAAGCCTTGGTTAGTGGCATCGTTTAAAACTAAATTATTCTTCGTTCTTTTTACATAATTGACAATAGCAGGAGAAACCTTCTGACTGGATTCTACGGGAATAAATTGGAGAACAGTTACCTCAGCCCGATCAACTTCTCCCTCAGCAGCGATCGCTAAGTTGCCTGATTCTTCCAGAATGAGAAAGCCTTTCTGCGCTCCAGCATTCTCAATCACAATTTTCATCAACTTTTCTAACAACTTGTCTAAAACGATCTCACTCGCTAAGGTTTGGCTGGCTTTCACGACTGTCGTTACATCCAACAATCCCGAATCGCTGCCAGTACTAGAAGAAATTATGTTGCTCACACCCCCAGCTTTGCCGGTTACAGATACTCCGGAAAAGAACTGCGGATATTTTTCTTCCACATGATTCACTTTAGCGATCGCGCCCCATTTAAGATAGCCATAGTGAGCTTCCAGAATATGGGCTTTTGCTAGCACAGTGTATTCTTTACCGAGAAAGAACTTTGCCGCTAGTTCATTGGCTATCGCTTCGTTCTGGATATAATCATTTTCTCTAGCTGAGTTAATTGACTTTTCATATAAATCCAAAGCCTCCCCCTCTTTGCCGGTAATTCGCGCTATTTCAGCGGACATTAGTAAATATTTGTGCAAAAAGTTGTCTGGGCAAGCTTCAGACCACTTCCTCATCTTTTCTAGATTTATCAATAGATTTTCCATTGCCTGCTCTTTCTCTGCTTCCAGCAAAGTAGGATAAAGAGCTGTTTGAATTAAAGTAGAATAAAAATAATGTTCCGGTATCATGATGGTCGCAAAGGGAATCGAGATCAGTGTTTCCCCTTCTGCGATCGCTTTCATCGCATCATCATATTCTTCGTATAAATAAAGTAGTTGAGCCTTTAAAATACAATAAGTAACATAAAGAGCTGGAACTTTTTTCAATTCATCCCAATGCTCTTCTTCTTTAAAATTATTATCGTTAAAACTTGTTTTTTGTTCTGTTTCTCCTTTTAAACTTAAAACAAACTTCTGGATAACTAAAAACATATCAATAAAAGAGCGTATTTTCTTTTTTGATGTAAATTCTAAACATTTTTGGGCTTCTTGATATACTTCATCCAAATTATCTCCTTTAAATGTTAATTTAACAGATCGGTAGTAAGCTGAATAAGTAGCCCATTGAAAATCGCCAATTTCAATTCCGTCCTGAAAACCATTTTTTAGATATCCCTCACACTCTATCCTCAAATGATTTTTCCAATGACTAATATACGAACCAAAAATCATGTTAAGCTTACATTTAAAAGTTATATTATTAAATTTTTCATTCACTTTTAAAGCTAATTCACCATATTGATAAGCTGATTCAAACTCATCTCTTCCTGCCAGAGTCCATCCATAGGACATATAGGCAAAAGAAGTGACATTTGAATTGCCATATTTTAAAGATATATTCACCATTTTTAACATTATTGAATCAAATATATGCTTCCCAATAAATCGGGCAGGTGGAGTCATATTTATAAGAATCTTTGTAGCAGCTACTTTCTCCAAATCGGTCATATCTGGCGCATCAATCAAATCTTTAACCTCTCTCCCTGCCAGATTAGCTTTAACCTTTTGGGTCTCAGATTCTATTAGTTTTGTTAGTTCCTTTTCACCATCCGGGAGGGAGATACCAAATAACCTCAATCCTGCTTTACCAATTTCAATCGCTTCTTTAGTTTTCATCAAGTTAGTTGTATATATAATTATTTTCATAATATATACACTTGCTTTTTCTAAATTAGACGCGGCTTTATTTAAAATAATTTCAAAAAACTTTTCACATTCATCAATGTTTCCGTTCAGGTATTCGCATTCTGCGCGTTCTTTATAAAGAGATAGTATTAACGGATACTGGAATTCCCAGTCTTTCTCGCAAAGCAGTTCCATTCCAGCAGTTATATATTTTAATGCCGGTTCAAAAGCTGTAGATAGCTTTGCTTTTTTACCAGCCGTTAGATTTAAATTTGCTAGTTCATATTTTGCCTCTTGATTAGTTATGATATCTTTGCCGCAATTAAGCTGATTAACTATATCAAAAATTTTATCTTCTAGTTCTTCTCGATCTGTATTTTTAAGTAATAGCTGACCTACTTTGAGATGAACCTGTTGTTTATCAGTTTCTGGGATTAAGGAATAAACTGCCTGCTGTACGCGGTCATGCAGAAATTTGTAGGCAACAGCTAAATCATTATTGAGAGAAACATTTAAAGTATCTTCTGTATAATTTTGAACGTATTTATATGCATTCCCAATGGGTAGAATCAGCCCTTCCTTAAGGGCTTCCCTAAGTTCAACAGAAGTTTCTACCTGAGACTTTTCATTAACAATCGATAAAACTTTTAAATTGAATTCGTTGCCAATACAAGCTGCAAGTTTTAGGGATTTCTGAGTAGACTCAGACAGCTTTTTAACTTTTATCACCATTAACTCAACTACATTATCCGTGATTTGCATTCCTCGAATTTTTTTCAGATCCCACTGCCAACATCCCTGTTTTAAGTTAAAGTTAAACAAATTTTCTTCATAAAGAGATTTTAAAAACTGAGTTAAAAAGAAGGGATTACCATTAGTTTTATTAAAAACTAACTCTGCCAAAGAATTCGTTTTTGTTGATTCAGATTTAAATGTGTCGGCAATCAGTGAATTAATATTGTTAATAACTAAAGAGTTAAGAGAGATATTATTTACTGCAATATCGCTCTTTTTCAGTTCGTCCAATGTCAGCATTAAAGGATGAGTTGCACTCACTTCATTATTTCGGTAAGCCCCAATCATGAGTAAGTATTTACTATCCGGATCGGTCATTAGCAGATAAATTAATTTTAATGAGGCTGAATCGGCCCATTGTAAGTCATCTAGAAATAAGACTAGGGGATGGTCTTTTGTCGTAAAAACACTGAGAAACTTTTGAAAAACTAAATTCAATCGATTTTGGGCTTCTGTCGGAGCAAGTTCTGGAACTGGTGGCTGTTTGCCGATAATGAGTTCCACTTCTGGAATTACATCAATAATGACTTGACCGTTGCAACCTAGAGATTCTAATAGTTGTGTTTTCCAAAAGTCTATTTTTTCTTGGATTTCTGTTAAAAGTTGTCGAACTAATTCTTGAAAAGCTTGAATTAAGGAAGCATAGGGAATATTCCGTTTAAATTGGTCAAACTTGCCGGAAATAAAATAGCCTCTTTGCCGTACAATTGGTTTATGAATTTCATTAACTAAAGCTGATTTACCAATTCCAGAGAATCCTGAAACTAGCATCATTTCAGTCGAGCCAAGGCTGACTCTTTCAAAAGCTGCCATTAGAGAAGCAATTTCAGAGTCTCGACCATAAAGTTTTTGGGGGATTTGAAATTTATCAGAGATATCGTGTCTACCGAGTGGGAAATCGCCAATTTTCCCCGTACTTTCTAGATGAGTTAGACAAGTCTCTAGATCGGCTTTGAGTCCAAAGGCACTTTGATAGCGATCTTCAGCGTTTTTAGATAATAACTTCATCACGATGTCAGACACCGCTGGTGGAATGTTTGGATTCAGATGGTTGGGTGGAATTGGAAGGCTGGCAATATGGCAGTGAACTAACTCCATCGGATCGTTAGATTGAAAAGGCACCCTTCCAGTTAGCATTTCGTAAAAGGTGACACCTAAGGAATAAAAGTCGGTACGATAATCAATTGAGCGATTCATTCTCCCCGTTTGCTCTGGTGATATGTATGCAAGGGTGCCTTCTAGCAAATTGGGGTTGCCAATCATCTGGTTTTCTCTGGACAGACGCGAGGCAATGCTAAAATCGGTAATTTTTACCAATCCCGTTTCCGGATTAATAAGTATATTTTGAGGCTTAATATCCTTATGAATAATGTTATTTTGATGGAGTTGACTAATTGTTTCTGAAACATTAATAATTATTTGAATAATTCTTTTTAAATCAATTTTGTTTTTCAAGAGAAAATCCTGTAGCGAATCTCCTCCAAAATCTTCCAAGATTAAAAACAAATATTGATTATATTTTTCTAGTTCTAAAGGTTTAACAATTCCTGGGATAGGTAAGTTATAAGCAATTTCATATTGATGTTTAAGCTTGGCAATTTCCGTGAGAGCTGGATACTCTTGCCAAAGACTCTTAACAATAACAGGTTGCTCATCATGATGGCGATATCCTCGATAAACAACGGTTTTTGTTCCCTCGTAAATTTTTGATGTGATTGTATAACCTGGAATTTTTAGCATAATTTGGTTTGTGTCTCAACTGGTAACTAGAGTCAAATACAGTGTTCGACTGGTCAGGAATATGCCAGGGTATTTATACAGTAATCGTCCGCCAAAGTGCGGAGTTGATAATCTGGCTACAAATGTTGCTGTCAGCCTATCTTTGGTATAAGGTTAGCCAGAAAAGTAATGACGCAGACTAAATTTAAACGGGGAATCAGTGTAAGAACTTCTGTATTTAAATGTTCAATCTGCTGGCAACACAGCGTCAGAATTGCTGATTCTGCTCTTGATGCCTGAAAAACAATCCAGCTTTGCTGTTTTCTGGGCATAGTGGTCTACTAAGGCGGTGAGTATTCTGATTGTACAGAGTGACGGCTGTGGCATCACTCTGTAGTAGAAACAAGCAATATTAAAACTCTTAATATAACCAATCTTTACGGGTAAACGGCAATTTCCACGCTTTATCTGCTCGTCGCCGCAATAGGACTTGATAAAGCCCCATGTGGTTCTGCTCAAAGGCAAGAGCGAAACCAATGAGATAGAGCCGCCATAATCGGACTTTACGTTCGCTGCTGAGGGCGATCGCTTTCTCCATCACTGCATCCAAATTAGCTGCCCAACAGCGCATTGTTTTAGCGTAGTGCATCCGCCAAGCATCAACATCGACAATCTCCCATCCCCTCTCTTCAGCGACAGCTAAAGAATCGGACAGCCTGGACAGCTCTCCGTCTGGGAAGATATAACGTTGAACAAAGCGTTCGTTGAGGCTGGAACCGTCCCATTTTTCTGACGCGGTAATGCCGTGATTAAGAAACAAACCCTCAGGCTTCAAGGTAGAGAAGGCACTCTGAAAATAAATCGGGTAGTTTTTAATTCCTACGTGTTCAACCATCCCAACTGAAACAATTTTGTCAAAGGTTGGCGTTTGGGGTAAGTTTCGATAGTCGAGAAGCTCGACTTTTAGCTGGGTGTCCAAACCTTCTTTCGCGATCGCTTGT
Source organism: Trichocoleus sp. ST-U2 (assembly GCF_039961875.1). NCBI lineage: Bacteria > Bacillati > Cyanobacteriota > Cyanophyceae > Leptolyngbyales > Trichocoleusaceae > Trichocoleus > Trichocoleus sp. ST-U2. Next base: position 170,089 of record NZ_JAMPJY010000006.1, read on the forward strand.
TGGTTAAAAGCCAGTTGCTCTTTACTCAGAGTAATGCCATATCCCTTCACTCCGTAATGAGTTACAGCCCAGCGTAGCAAAGCTCCCCAGCCACAGCCAATATCTAATAAATATTCATCGGGTTTTAATTGGAGTTTACGGCAGATCAAATCAAGCTTTGCCTGCTGAGCTTCTTGCAGGCTCATCTGAGGATGTTCAAAATAGGCACAAGAATAGACGAGTAAAGGATCGAGCCAAAGACGGTAAAAATCATTGCCAACATCATAGTGATATTGAACAACTGCCAAGTCGCGATCGCGACTATGAGCGATCAATTTCTGCCAAGGTGATTTCTCTGGCTGCGATAAAGGCAATTGGGGTAGACTCAGTGCTTCCATCCAAGCTTTGATTGCTTTGCTGCGATCGCATTGGGAAAAGGAAAGCGCTTCTAAGAGCATCAGATCGTCGATGTTACCTGTAAAGTCTAAAAAGCCCCGAAGGTAAGCTTCCGCTAGAACCAAAGGATCTTGACTCAGAATTAGCGTCCGGATGACTCCGGGATGATGAATCTGCAAAGTGAGTTGAGGAAGCGAGTCATCAAAAGTTTCATTGGTCATTATCTTGTCTGTCCCCCAGCAATCGATGCAGAATTTCAGAGGCAGTAGAGAAAACCGTTCGCTCAAGATATCTCGGATGCCGGTAGGAACAGAAGAATATGACATAGTTGATTTAGCGTGTTAATGGTTATGTGTCAGTAGCAATTGGGGATTTTGGATTTGCTCTCACCAAACGGTGAGGCAACCTTAGCCTGACGATGTAGAGCAACAACGCCGAAATGGTACTAATGATGAGTTTTCAACTCAGCACCATTCATATCTACAAAGGAATAACCATTAATCACTAACAGCGCGTGAAATTTTTCTACACCTGTCTAATCGCAGGCGAGACGACTGCGCGATCGCAGATTCGCCAAAGTTGCATAAACATGGCGGTAGAAAATCTAGCAATTCTCTATCGGATACAGTATGGTTTAACCCCACCCCAACTCCTGCCCGCTTTTCCGGGAGGGATTCAATATTCCCTCTCCGTGAACGGAGAGGGGTTGCGGGTGAGGTTCTTTATATTGCACTAAGAGTGAAAACCCCTATAAACCTAATTTGTAGAGGCAGGTAATCTCCACTAAAAGTAGGGGCACGGCAATGCCGTGCCCCTAGGAAATTTTCGGATATCAGGGTGTAACGCTTTCTAATAACGCCTAACAACATTTTTGAGTTAGTCCAGGCGTTTTATATCAAAATGAGATGCTTTCAGCGGCTAATGGGTCAAATTCACCTACTATCCAACTGAAGAAGTGATGCTTTTCAGTTCGATTTCGCTTGAGGATGGAACTTTGACATTCCAGACAAGCCCTAAGCGATTGAGGGCGAGGATACCCAACCAACCGAAATCAAGTTGCCACCATCTGAGTCCAAACCTTGCCGAGTGCTGGAAAGCATGGTGGTTATTGTGCCATCCTTCACCGAGGGTCATGATGGCGACGAAAAGATTGTTCTTACTTTGATCTTCTGTGGGAAATTGGCGTTTTCCCCAAAGGTGGCAGACTGAGTTGACGCTAAAAGTAAATTGATGCAAGAGGAAAATCCGGATACCTCCGCCCCAGATTAAGCCTCTCAATGCTCCCGACCACGACCCGGTTAAGACTCCACCCAGAAGCGTCGGAATTAACAGAGAAAGTAGCACCCAAAGGATGTAGAGCTGGTCGATTTTTTGGACAACTTTGTCACGATTGAGATCCGAGACATAGGGGTATGGGGGCGTCCAATCGACGTTTAGCAGCCAGCCAGTATGGGCGTGCCAAAAGCCTTGAACAACTCCCCAAAACCCTTCTCCGTGAATATTTGGTGAGTGGAAGTCTTGTTGAGTATCTGAGTAGAGGTGATGACAGCGATGGTGGCTCACCCAGCTGGCGACTGGGCCTTGACCTGCCATGCAGCCAGCGATCGCTAAAAAGGCACGCACAAATGCCCCAGCCTGAAAGGCACGATGGGTGAAAAACCTGTGATACCCCACAGTGATGCCAAAGAAAGTCAGGGCATACATTCCTACGAGTAGACTGAGATCCAGCGGCTGGACCCCACGTTCCCAGAAGATGATAGCCAGGGTCGCAGCAATAAATCCCACCACAGGCATGGCGACGACGATGACATTCAGTGTTTTCTGAAAATTGTTGATTTTAGAAGGATTGGAGAAAGAGATTGACACTTGTTTGGTTGAAATAGACTACTCGCGCAATAAAACTAAGAATATCTGATTGTTTGCCGTTAAATTCCCGAATAATTGTCCATTTTAGGGCTGATACGAGTCTGTTTCCATAAGCCTAAAGGAAGGTCTAAAGGAAGGTAATCGGGTCTACGGGTGTACCATTTTTACGGACTTCAAAGTGGAGATGGGGTCCCGTAGAAAAGCCAGTAGAACCAACCGCCGCGATCGCATCGGCTCGGTTTACAGATTGTCCTTCCGAAACATAGATTTCGCTGGCGTGACCATATAAGGTAGTAATGCCATTGCCGTGGTCGATAATTACCGCCTTCCCGTAACCTCCATACCATCCGGCAAAAATTACCTCTCCGCTGTTGGCGGCGCGGATCGTGCTGCCATAACTTCCCCCAAAGTCAAGACCAGAATGGAAACGGCGGTAGCCCAGAATCGGGTGGACTCGCCAACCAAAATTGCTTGTAATTCCCGCATCGCTGGGGTAGCTGAAAATACCCGATCCGCGAATAATGTCCCTCCCGCGAAGAATGGCTTTGCTCGCTGCCGCTTCTCTTTCTCTTTTTGCCTTCGCTTCTGCAACTCGTTTTTGAATGAGAGTGCTAATCCCTGCGGAATCCTCTGCTAAAACGTTCTCGGCGGCTTCTAAGGCTTGCCGGTTAGTATTCAAGCGTTGAATGAGCTGCTGCTGAGCCTGTGTCTGAACTTCAAAGTCGGCTTTTTGTGCCAGCAATTGCTGGGTAATCAGAGCAATTTGGTTTTTCTGCTGTTCGATCTCGGTTTTTTGGCGATCGATTTGGTCAGCTTCCGCCTTCAAGTTTTTCAAGATTTGTTGGTCGGCTTGAAACACCAATTTGATCTGGCGACGCCGGTCGGAAAATTGACTGAGATTTTGGCTAGAAAGCAGGATTCCCCATCCTTGGTGAGAGAGTTGCTGGCGTTGCAGGAAACGCAAACGGGCAACTGTGGCGGCTTGCTTTTGTTGATAAGAGCGTTCCGCGATCGCCAGATCCTCTTGTAACGTCTTTAATTCCTGAGTGGCTCTTTGTAATTGGTACTGGTAGTCATTAAGCTGGGTACCTGTTAATTCCAGGTTTTGCTGCAAGCCACTGAGTTGTCCCTTCGCGGCTTTTTGGAGTTTTGATAAGCGATCGCGTTCTTTAGAATAATTAGACCGCTGCCGATCTAGTTGTTGCTGCATCTGTCGCAGCGTTTCTATTGTGACGGGTGACGGCGATGGTAAATCTTCAGCGAGCACCGGCATTGCTAGCAAAAGCCAAAGGAAAATTAGGCAACAAACAACCGGCAATCGGCACTGATGCCAAAAATTTTTCCTTTTTCCTGAAAATGGTGCTTTCATCCTTTCAAACTCAGTCGTGCCAAAACGCCGAATTTCATCATGATGCCACCAGAAATTTTATTCACCTAATATTCCAGTCGGCTTGCCGAACAAGCATTGCCGAACCACTGCATTTCCTGCCCTCTCCACCCCCAACCCCTAAGCGAAAAGACAGAGGGATTGGGCGTGAGGTGTTCTAATCACGCCCAATTATCCAGGCTTGATATGACTGCAAGCTGCGGCAGTTTAACAATTTAGCATTTAGCTAGAGTGTCGATGCTGGACACTGGCGACGATTTGTTTTGACAACCGAATGAGTTGATAAGCACCGGCTTTGCCTAAATTTTGGTACTCCTTGGGCTGTATTTTTGTGTTCTCTAAATATTTAGGCTCAGTCAAAATCAATACCGAAGGTGGCTTGGGTTGAGTCGCCGCGATCGCTTCAATGTATTCCATTGCCGAGCTAACTTTGGCAAAGTAATTCACCGGGCGCTGCGTGTAAAATACGACACTCGGTTTTTTGAAACCAATCATTAATATGGCTTCCCCTGGCTGCTGGACTTGGGCGATCCGTGCCGATAATTCCCGCAGCGGCATCTGACGTGCTCGATCCATCATGAAGTAGGCAGGCGTTACCACAAAGATGATAAAAGCCATAAATCCGATTAGATTTGAAGTCCACAGCCAACGCCACCGCCGTCGTTTCAGCAGCAACAGCCCTGTCCAAATAGCGGTTGCCCCCCAGATGATGCCTCCCCACACCGTCAAACCAGATCGTTGAACCATTTGGCGCAGATCGGGCACGGCAGGGTCATATCCTAAGAAGTTTGGGCTGTATAGAAGCGCACCTGCCAGAACTGATAAAAACACCACATTGACAACGCCACTCCAAAACAAAGGACGGAGGAATGAGGGCTGAGGACTGAGGACTGAGGACTGAGTGGGGAATTCTCCTTCCGGCTGGTTAACTGCTAATTCTGAACTACCGACTTCTTCCTCAGTTCTCAGTCCTTTCACCCCAGTCCTCAATTGGTCGCTGAACAAAAGTGCCACCAAAATTCCTGCTGCTGGCATTAAAGGCAGCACATAGCTGGGGAGTTTTGTCACCGCAACGGTGAAGAAGCCAAAGATCCCGGCAAACCAAAATAGAGCAAATAAACCTAAATGAGTGGAACGGGGGGAGTTCCGCCATTTGCTGCGCTGCCAAAAGCGGAGACGGGCGATCGCTACCGGCAAATAAATCGACCAAGGCGCAAAACCCAGCAGCACCACTAGGAAGTAAAAATACCAGGGTGCCCAGTGGTGATTAACAACGCCTGTGAAGCGTTCCAAGTTGTGATAACCAAAAAACTTATTAACGTAGTTTTCGCCGTTCCGCAAAATCACCAAAACATACCAAGGCACTGCCAAAACCAACACCAGTGCCAAGCCCCGAATCGGAAACATCTCCCGCAACACTTCCTGAGCCTTGCCCAGGTAAAGTAGAAAAGCCCCAATAATCAGAACGGGTAAGACAATGCCGACCGGCCCTTTCGTCAAGATTGCCAAGGCAACTAGCACGTAGAAAGCGAGATACCAACGAGTTTGGATCGCGGGTTGGTTGGTGTTGACATAGCCAAGAAAAAAAGAAAGTAGCGCACAACCCACGCAGCCGGTTAGCAGCATATCAGAGACGCCTGTGCGTCCCCAGACAATCATTTCTGGATTTAGAGCGATCGCAGCCGCACCTAGTAAAGCCGATAGCCACAACTGACGCTGCGTTATCATCCCATCCCTAGCTTGCCCCGTCACCGCACTCGGAGAAGGAAGCCCATAGTAGCGCAACGTATAGAAGCCTAATCCCGTCACAGCGATCGCAGACAGCGCCGAAGGCAATCGCACCGCCCATTCATTGACGCCAATCAGTTTATAAGCGATCGCCATCAGCCAGTAAACTAACGGCGGCTTATCAAAGCGCGTCTCCCCGTTAAAATACGGTGTAATCCAATCTCCCGTTACCGTCATCTGGCGGGCAGCTTCAGCAAACAGCGGCTCAGTTTCATCAACCAGACCGATATTCCCTAAATTCCACACAAAAGCCAGCCAGCAAACCACTAGCACCCACAGAATCGATAGACTCACCAGCACGCTGGGATGCTTCTCCCAAGATTTCCACCAACTTCTAACCGTTCGCTCAACCCTAAATTTCATGAACCCCCGAACCGTCCGTCAGTAATGGGCAACCTCAAAAGGCATTTTCCCAGACCTTAATCTAGCTGGAAATGCGACGCCAGCGCACTCATTGCAAGATGTCATGACTCCCACCTACCCAGCAGCACTTCCTGACTCTGGCAAAACCTATGAGTTCCCTAAATTGTCATTGGTGAATGGGTAATTGATAAGAAGTCATGGGTAATTCGTCCGTAGAGAAGAAAAAACAACTGACTTCTAACTGCTGACTATAAACGAATGACCCCCGACTATCTACGACCTAAGATTGCAAAACCAGTTGCCATTCCGACACCTGAGCATTCCAGACAGGCAGAGGCGTCTCACCCACAACATACGGTCCCCAATACCGGCGGGAACCATCTTGGGCAAATGCCACCAGAATATCCCCCTTTTTTAGCTGCAAATCCCCTCCAGGCAGCGATAAAGTCACGCCCTGACTCCCCCCTTCTCCTGGAGCAAAATCCCAGTGTGCTGGCTCCCCATAAGATGTCGTTGGTGGCTGATAAGTCAGCAACGCCAGCCGTAGCGGATACTCCGTTTGATTCGTCACCCGTAAAGGCCCTTGACGAACCGCAATTAGCGGTATTGGTCGATCGTCTGTGGGTGAGGCAACTGGTGTAGAGTTCGGCAACTTTCCCGCGCCGGGAGGATTTTCCCGCAGTGAAGCATTCGTTTTTGAGAGCAACGAAGCATCTAACTTTGCCCAATTGAGTTCCACCCGCTCCTGAAGCAGTCCCAGTCCTAACCCGATGAGTCCTAAAAGCACAGCAATCAGAAACCCAGGGTAAACCTTTAAAATCATAAGCTTTTGGATAGTCTTTCAGGAGTTTACCGTCCTTAATGGCAAAAAGCTCCGCCAAAGATGGACTCCTCGCGTGAGCGATCGCGCCCATCGCCATTTTTCATCTACGCCACAAAACAAGAATCTTGGGTGAGGCTTCTAGACACTCAAGCTTTGGATGTTTCCCGCCCCTATAACACTTTTGAAAGGGCTGTCCTGAGCGGAATCTCAATCATAAACTTCGTCCCTTCTCCTGGCGCTGAGATACAGCTCAATTGCCCACCATGTTTATCTACGACAATCTGATAGCTAATGGATAAACCTAGCCCCATCCCCTTGCCTACCGGCTTCGTTGTAAAGAAGGGTTCAAACAGACGTTGCCGAACTTTTTCCGGCATTCCCGGTCCGTTGTCAGCAATCTGAATCGCTACTTTCTCACCATTAATTACTTCCGTGTGAATCTGAATCTTTGGCAAGGGGTAATTCGCACTTTCGGGTCGATTATCGATTCCCCGTATCTTCTTACTCATTACCTCATCGATTGCATCAATTGCATTCGCCATAATATTCATAAACACCTGGTTAAGTTGTCCGGTGTAACATTCCACTAACGGCAACTCACCATACTCTTTCACCAGCTCAATTGCCGGACGCTCCACGCTCGCTTTTAGACGATGATGTAGAATCATCAACGTGCTTTCTAACCCAGCATGAATGTCCGCAGGCTTTCCGATTGCTTCGTCAACCCGCGAGAAGTTGCGTAAAGACTGCATGATCTCTCGAATTCGGTCAGTCCCTACTTGCATCGAAGTGAGCAATTTGGGCAAATCTTCCATCAGATAATCCAGCTCGATTGTCTCAGCTTCCTCTTCAATTTCGGCAGGTGGATTGGGAAAATGTTACTGATAAAGATTAACTAAGTTAAGTAAATCATGTACATACCCAGAAGCATGATGCAGATTACCGGAAATGAACCCAACAGGATTATTTACTTCATGGGCTACCCCCGCCACCAGTTGTCCCAGGCTAGATATTTTTTCGGTTTGAACTAATTGAGTCTGAGTTTGTTGTAACTGGTGAAGGGCTTGTTCTAGTTCCTGAGTTTTTTCCGATAAAGTGCTATTCTTAATTTCCAGTTCGTGAGAGTAAATTTGCAAGTTTTTGTAAATTTGGGCATTCTCTATTGAAATGGCGACTTGGGATGTCAATACTTTTAAAACTTCTAAGCGTTCTGAAGTAAAAACTCCTTGAGCCAAGCCATTTTCCAAGTAAAAAATCCCCGTCAACTGTCTTTTGTGAAAGATAGGCAACCCTAAGATGGGCTTGGGTTGGTTTTTCAGAATGTATGGGTCATTGATAAAGAGTCCTTCTGTAGTTGCGGAGTCTAAAACCACCGTTTCTTTAGTTCTTTCGATGTATTGGATTAAAGAAATCGGTAGATCATCGCAACTTTTAAGGGAAATTAAAGGTAAAGCCAAACAACTTTGTTTGCCCAAAAGTTTTTTAGCAACTAGCAACCATTGATTTGCTTTTTTTTAACAGAAGAATTCCTTTTCTCGCTCTGGCTGTCTCAACCAAGATATGGATCAACTTCTCCAGCAATTGTTCGAGAACAAGTTCTGATTAAATCGCAATTGACGCCTTTACAATTGCTGCTAAATCTAGTGCAGCAGAACCTGTTCCTGTTGTGGAAGTTGTTGTCAAATTTCTCTCAATGCTAATCGTTTCTCTAACAAGTAGCCGGGAGAAGAAATCAGAATATTTTGCTTCTAAATCTTTGGATTTTGCCGTTGCTCCCCACCGAATAAAAGTATAGTATGCTTCAGTTAAATAAAACTGAGCTAACTTCTCTCTACCAAGCGAGAAATAAAACTCTGCCGCTAGTTCATTAGCCAGTGCTCCTTCTTGGATATATCCTTGCTGTCTGGCTCTTTGAATGCTGATGTCATACAACTCCATCGCGCTAGAAGTTTGTTTTAATATCCGCGCCTTCTCTGCCTCTACTAAATCGTACTTATGTTGATAATTCAGTGGCGCATGGTACGCCCAATGTTTCATATTTTCTTGATTGGCATTTCCTGTATTTAGGTATTGTTGTTTCTCAGTATCGTTAACTTGGGGATAATGAGCCAAAAGAGCCAAGGAATGGTAGAAATTCAGTACGGCAACCTGCATAAAACCAAATGCAGAACCAGCTTGCTCTGCGGCTAAAGCTGCGCTTGCGATCGCGCCCTCGTAATCTTTAAATTGATACAGAAGAATTGTCTTAGCAACATAGGCAACAAATAAGCCAGTGCCCCCTTTCAATTCAATTAACTGGGGCAAGGTTTCGGCTTCATTAAAGCTTTCACCAATCAATAGAAATTTATCCGCAGCTTTGCCTTGAAAATTTAACGCTATCGGTATTTAAACTAAAATTCAGAAACAATAAAGATATAATCCAGACATGGCAAGTATTCCACGTTAAAGATTGAGCCATGAAAGAGACAACTCCTGCCGCCATGCCTGCTTGTTTTGAGAGATGGTGTAAACGCTTTGATGATATCTGGACGCATCAAGCCCAAAAACGGGAATTTAGGAACTATATAGGCGGATTATTGGGGGAAAGTGAACGAAAAAACCTGTCTCAAATGGCGGATAACGCGGTGGGAGTGACTTACCATCGATTACATCATTTTTTGACGGAAGCGCCCTGGTCATCCCAAGAGGTAAACGAGCGCCGATTGCTGGTGATGAATCAGTGCAGCCAAACCCGAATCAGTAGAGGATGCACGTTAATCGTTGATGACTCCGGGCATAGAAAAAGCGGCAATTTCACAGCCGGAGTGGGACGGCAGTACATTGGAGAAATAGGGAAAACCGATAACGGGATAGTAGTGGTAACAACTCATCTATATGATGGCAAAAAAAGCCTACCGTTAGATATAGAGTTATATCAACACGCGAGTTCTTTACCTGAGGGAAAAAAAGATAAAGACCTTGAATTCAAGAAAAAGCCAGAGCTAGCTTTAGGGTTAATTGGCCGCAGCTTACAGAGAGGATATCGACCGGGTATCGTATTAATTGATGCTGGGTATGGAAATAACACAACGTTTTTGCTGGAGCTGGAAAAAAGGAAACTCAAGTATCTAGGAGGATTAGCCAAAAACCGTAAGGTGATAATCCAAATAGGGACAAGTCAACGAGAAGAGATTCGCCTAGATAAGTTATCGGAATTTTTATCCGTAGAGGATTTCACCCCTGTTCAACTCAACCTAGATAAACCGAAAATTGTTTGGGTAGCTTCTGTTGAAGTTGAACTATCACAGCTAGAAGGAACGAGAAAAATTGCTATCGTCATGAATGCCTCAACCTTCGACTCTTCTAGTGACGTTGACTATTTTATTACTAATGTTGAATCAACAAAAGCCACAGCCGAGTGGATAGTAACTACCTACTCTCAAAGGATAGTGGTAGAAGTTTTCTATCGGGAAGCTAAAGGATGGTTAGGACTATCTGAATATCAAGTCAGAGATTATAGAAGCCTGATAAGACATTTCATTCTTGTGTTTTGCGCCTATACATTTATTTTATGGCACACCAAAACTGGAGGATTAAGAAGGCGTTGGGCGTCGAAACCTTTAAACACCTTTCCTGAAGCATTAGAGGCGTTTCGGACAGCCATGTCTTTCCGTTTTGTGCAGTGGCTGAATCAGAATCAGGACGTATTCTCATCTTATAAAGCGGCTTTGGGCTTTATTTGGGCTTGAAATCTGTCTAAGTCCCGCTAAGGAGTATCGGTAGTTCCAGCACTGACTCGGTCAAAGGCATCCATTAGGGTGGATACTTCAGTTTCACGACCATACAGTTTTTGGGGGATAAGCAATTGCCCAGATTTATCTCGCTGACCTGGAAGGAAGTATTCAATTTTGCCATTTCTTTGCAATTGAACGAGGCATTCCTCTAAATCTACCTTTAATCCTTGGGCGCTTTGATATCGAGCTTCAGCGTTTTTAGCTAATAATTTTATTACAATCGCTGAAATTGATGCCGGGATGTTTGGATTGATTTGGTCGGGAGAAGCAGGTTGTTTAGCAATGTGAAAATGAACGAGTTCCAGCGGATCAGTAGAAGAGAAAGGTAAATTTCCCGTCAGCATTTGATAAAAGGTGACGCCTAACGAGTAAAAGTCGGTACGGTAGTCAATCGACCGATTCATTCTCCCTGTTTGTTCGGGCGACATATAGGCAAGGGTGCCTTCTAGTAAAGTGGGATTACCTTGTGTCTGAGTTTCTCTAGAAAGACGCGATGAAATGCTGAAATCTATAATCTTAACTTGACCAGTTTTAGAATTCATCAGGATATTGTGTGGTTTAATATCTTTATGAATAATCTGGTTTTGATGCAAGGCGGCAAGGGTATCTGCTAGCTGAATAGGAATCGGAATAAACTGGTTTAAATCAGTTCTTAGGGGAGATTTGATAACTTTTTCTAGAGATTCTCCGTCAAAATATTCTAATACTAACGCTAGACCGTTGTTATAGTTTTCTAATGCCAGTGATTTAACAACCTCTTCTATATCCAAAGGAAGTAAAATTTTATATTCATGTCTCAATCGAAAAATTTCTTCAAGAGCGGGATATTCGGCTTTAAGGGCTTTTACACTCACAGAGGTTTGTTCAGCCTCTCTATTACCCTGATAAATAACCGTTTTGGCTCCTTCATGAAGGGGCAAAGGAGAAAGCTGATAACCCGTTAAGTTGATGCTAATTTTTGGAAGTTAGATAAGTATAGTATTGATGTGTGATATTAATAGATTCTAGGAGAGGAGACTTCTTTCGAGAAATTTCTCCGGCATAAGTTGTCGCAAAATTGACACAAATTGAATTTATACCTTTTTTCTATAAACTCCGAATTCAATTTTTAAATCTTATAGAGCGTATGAGAGGTGTTGGGTTTTGGTTATTGCGTTTTATAAGTTACTCACGATTAGAAAATGAATTTGGACGAAGTGCAAACCTACGCTGGATATGTAAAATGGAGCGATCGCTACCCCATTGCCGCAGCGCGATCGCTCCAATCCTAAGTTGTCTCCTGATTACCGTTGCCAGGGCTACCTGTATGCTGGTTGGCATAGGAGAAGGCACGGACACATCATCTCATCTGTATTGAGAATGCCCTTACTTTTAAGAAATTTTTTGATTCTAAATAAATCTCTATATTACAAACACAAATCTTTATTAAGGCGGCGCTTAGCGCGATCGCCGTCTCTAGCTTTAAAAACTTCCCAATCGAGGAAGTGGTAGGAGCATCAGATAATTAAAAAAAGCTTTTGGAAAGCAGGACATTACTTCGGAGTCAGCCTCAACGATGCAAAGGACTCGTCTCAACAATCTCTTTGATGTTGTCAGCCAACAGCTGAGGCGATGGTTTCGCAATCCCTGGCGACGGATATCGCTGGTGGTGATGAGCCTATTAGTGGGCGTGTTTCTAGGAACCGCTATTCCCACAACAGCGGGACAAACCGCTAACTGGGATGTGATTGCCGCTGGATTTTTAATTTTTTTCACCGAAACCGTGAATCGGTTCGTTTACGGCAGAAACCGGCGAGTTGTGCCAACAGGTGAAGGCGTTCCCAACCGCTTATTAGTGACAGAAATGTTGAATGCGCTGAAAATTGGTCTGACTTACAGTTTATTTATTGAAGCCTTTAAACTTGGTTCGTGATGGACTCTCTTCGCCAAATTTTTAACGATTGGATCGCTAGAAAAACGCCGACTTCAGCACAGTTGGAACATTTGGCAGCACAGGCGCTAGCAGATGACTTCCGGGCGAAAGCTTTTGGGATCGCACCCGCCAATGTGGAGGAAGTCATCCGCAAGCGATCGCATTTGTTCCTCTTAACCTATCCCCATCTTTCCTCAGTCCTTAGCCCGCAGTTCCTAGTCCTTAGTTTAGAAACGCTCTGGAACCTCTGGCTTCCCTTAGCCACAAAACTAGCGCAGGATCGGCAACAGTTAGGACGCCCCCTCATCCAGGGGATTTTAGGGGGACAGGGAACTGGCAAAACGACTCTGGGAGCCGTCCTTACCTTAATTCTCAAACACCTAGGGAACTCGACACTCAGCCTATCCTTGGATGACCTTTACAAAACCTATCGCGATCGCCTTGCCTTAAGAAAGCAAGACCCCCGCTTAATCTGGCGCGGGCCACCCGGAACCCACGATATTCAATTGGGTTTAGACGTTTTGGACTGTCTGCTTCAGCCATCCGGGCAACCGATTCCAGTCCCCCGCTTTGATAAATCTGCCTGGGAAGGTGCCGGTGATAGGACGCAGCCAGAAATTGTCCAAAACATCGATATCATCCTGTTTGAAGGGTGGTTTGTCGGCGTCCGTCCCATAGACCCCGCTACCTTTGACAATGCGCCACCGCCGATTGTAACCGCTGCTGAGCGAACGTTTGCCCGTGACATGAATGCCCGATTGCAGGACTATGTACCTTTGTGGGAACGGTTAGATCGGCTGATGATGCTGTATCCCGTTGATTATCGTCTGTCTGTGCAGTGGCGACGGCAGGCAGAACACGACATGATTGCTGCTGGTAAATCTGGCATGACAGATTCGGAAATTGATGAATTTGTCAAGTATTTCTGGAAATCGCTCCACCCAGAGTTATTTATCAAACCGCTGACGAGAAATCCTAGGACGGTAGACTTGGTGGTTGAGATTAATCCCGACCACTCTCCCGGTGACGTTTATCGACCGAGCGATCGCACAGATGGAGATCCCCCCAATTCCCTTTTTTAAGAGGGACTAGAAAAGAGCTGGTGCATTCCAAGTGCGAAACTGAAGATAAATGCCAAACCGCCCCATTTGGACGCCTCTCCATGCCCAATTGCATCGAATTTTACGCGATCGCCATCTCTTACCGCGAAACCAGCCCCTATTAGTTGCAGTCTCCGGGGGACAAGATTCTCTCTGCTTAATCAAATTACTGCTAGATTTGCAGCCAAAGTGGGGATGGCATCTAGGAATTGCTCACTGCGATCACCGCTGGCGTCCGGATTCCCAAGCAAATGCCAACCATGTGGAACAGTTGGCGAGAACCTGGCAAGTCTCCTATTACTTGGAAACCGCCCCAGAAACGCCATCTATCACCTCAGAGGCAGCGGCGCGGCAGTGGCGTTATCAAGCCTTGAGTGCGATCGCCCAAACCAACAACTTCCCATACATTGTCACAGGTCATACAGCGAGCGATCGCGCCGAAACCCTCCTTTATAACCTGATGCGCGGCAGTGGTGCCGATGGATTACAAGCCCTAACCTGGCAGCGTCCGCTGACTCCAACACTGCATCCAACACTGCAACTGGTGCGCCCTCTTCTAGAAGTTACTAGGGCACAAACCGCTCAATTTTGCCAAGAATTTCAGATTCCCGTTTGGGAAGATTCTACGAATCAAGATTTCAAGTATGCCCGTAACCGTATCCGCCAGGAGTTACTGCCATACTTACAAACTCACTTCAACCCCCAAGTTGAGCAAACACTGGCGAAGACAGCGGAACTGTTACGGGCAGATGTGCAATATCTTGAAGAAGCCGCTCAGAAGCTGCTGCAACAAGCCCTAGAAAACGAAGACTCGCCACTCAGCCCTGAGCATAAGCAGGAAAACCCCGCTCCTACAGCACTGAGCACTGACTACAGACGTGACCCAAGACTCAATCGCCTCGTATTGCGTCAAGCCCCCCTAGCCCTGCAACGTCGCGTCATGCGACACTTTCTCGCCTCAGTTCTAACCATCACTCCCAGCTTCGAGCAAATCGAAAAACTGACTGCCTTAATTACAGCCCCCAACCGCTCTCAAACCGATCCCTTTCCTGGGGGCGCGATCGCACAAGTAGATGGAGTTTGGATTTCAATTAAAAATTAAAAATCCAAAATTAAAAATTCAGAACGACTCATTTTAAATTTTGGATTCTTAATTTTTAATTCTCATGCCGCATTCAACTAACCACCGATCAAGGTGAGGAGAACTTGCCGCATCTCAGTAATTGATTGCAGCTGATAGTCACCCGTTTCCTGAACCTGAGCCAACGTCCCTACGATTGCCTCCAACTTCTGCCGCATCTCATTCAGGCGATCCTGCATTGGCTGTAGCGTTTCCTGATAGGTATTTACCTTGCCCACGAGTTCCGCCGCCGCCGCCCTCATTTCCTGCAATTTCTGCTCTAGCTGCTTAATCTGCTGGCGCTCTTGCTCCTGTTCGCCAGCTTGATGGTCAATCATGCCTTGAGCTTGCTGAATGCTCATCCGCACCTGCTCAATCTGGCTTTCCAGCTTTTGTAGTTCCTCTGCCTGTTGTTGTCGTTGTCCCTCCAATTGACTCAGAACCGGACCCAAGTCAATCTTTTGATTGTCCTGCCCTTCATTGTCCACAATCCCTTGCCGTCGCCGCAGCACCCGCAAGTGTTGATTTAAAACTTCTTCTCGCTCCCGCAGGTAGATGCGTTGGCCCACCAGCGTCTCATCCAGCATTTGGTAGCAATCCTGCTCCTCTGCTAGCTCATTTTCCAAACTGAGGCGGTCATACTCGCTGGCTTGCTCGATCTTCGTCTGCAATTCCTCAACCGTTTGACGCTGCAAGGTCAACTCTTCTTCTTGGTCATTGACAAAGCGCATCACTTTTTCCAAATCTTGCTGAAGATTTTGCACGGTTTCTTGCAGCTCGCCTAGGGGCATTTTCTCCAGCGCTTCCAGATCGACCTTTTGGCTAATTTTGACACCCGTTGAAGTTGTTGCCAGACGGTGAAGTTGCTCGTACAGCTCCTCCTGATTTCGCAACTGGAGACTCTGCATCTGAGCATACTCCTGCTTGATCTCCAGGGAGTTTTGAAGCACCATCCGCTCTAAACGCACTTTTTCCAGAGCCTCTTGAGCCTGCTTTAACTCCTCCGTGCGCCTTTGCAGTTCTTGAGTTTGCTGGTCTACTTCCGCTTGCTTCTGTTGGGCATTGTTGCGTTGTTGCTCCAGATTTTGCCAGTGCTGGTCTAGGGTTCCCTGCTGCCCGTTGACAATTTCAAAAGCCAGATTCAGTTGTTCTCGCACTGCTTCCGTAGGAGGGATCGCCGAAGCTAAACGATCTAGTAATTCCCGAATCTTTTGACCTTGCTCCTCATCTAATACGGTTCCCTGTTGGAACTCCGCCTGTCGTTCCTCCAAGCGTCGCTGCTCGCCCCGCAAGTGTTCCCACGCTCCCTCCATCTCGATGCGGTTGCGATCGCACTCTTCCCGCAGTCGCTCAATTTCCTCCCGCGAACTGTCAATTTCTTGACGTTGCGCCTCCAACCGTTCAAAGTCTTCCTCCAACTGTTGCAGCTGTTCCACCCGCGCTTCCATTTCCATTTCGCGCCGGTTTAACTCCTGACTCTGATAAGTCAGCGACTGCTTCCACTGTTCAATTTCTTCTTCCTGAGTTTTCGACTTTTCCAGTTGGCGAGAGAAATTCTGCAAGATATTCACCAACTGACGCCCCGCCTCTGTCGGCGGACGCTGCACTTGCCGATTCCCGCTTAGCTCAACCAGCACCAAGACGCCACCATTAAAATTATTGGCTTCTTCAGGAGCGGGAATCACTTCATCAGACGCAGCACGCCAACTCTGGTCATTCTGCTGACAAGCCAGCAGTTTTAGTTCGGCCTTGCCACCACCAAAAACACCGCCACTCTTTTTTTGTACTTCTGCTAGATACAGCACGCTGATGGTCCTCTTGATGTATCTTGTGCCCGCTTGTTGACCGATCTCTGGTCCCACCAGAGCCATGCCGCCATAATTCTCGCCCAGGCTTCATAACCAGAACGATCCTAACCTTTTCAGACCTTGTTGTGGAAGTGCCGACCCACGAGGCGCTTCCACCTTTGAATTCACACCCCGATCTAAAACGCGATCGCCTTTTGGTCAGTTTCTCCCTGAAGACTCCGTAATTTAGCCCGTGTTGGCAGCCACGTCAAGTCTTAAATTAAACTAAATATGTTTCGATTTCTTTCTTATTTAATATTTAACTTGAATCCTAGGCAATCCTGCCACAGACAATTCTCGGCTAGTTCCATTTCTAATTGAACCCGGCAAAAGCAACCAGACAAATAACTTGCATAGGTTTGACTTTTGTCAGTAAAGATTGTGCCTTCGCCAGAATCTCTTTCCCTGGTACTGTATTATCTGGCTCCATCCTTTACTCAAAGAAAAACTACCTAATTGTAAAGATTTTTATAGCAGGCACCGCGTAAAACTTGACAAATGCAACATTAACTCAGATTCAAACGGTTATTAGGAGCGCATTTTCATTACATGCAGGGAACGTTAAATGAAATTGATATACGCAGCATCCTGCAACTGATCGAATTAGGTCAGCGAACAGGTGAATTATTCGTGGAGGCATACAGCTCACCTGTTCAAGGAACGGGTGAGCATGTAGGGGCGCGACGTACCAGCATCCCCTACCGAGACGCAAAACTCAAAGAACCAGGGCCGTTCTGGTTTGTCTTCTTCCTCAACGGACAAATCGCCTATGCTAGCGATGGAACCGGCAGTTTGTTGCGTTTGCGCGACTACCTACGCCGTTATCGAGCCGAAACCTCCCTCAAAACTCTGGAAGTCCCCTTAATTGATGCGATTAATGCGCCCGAATACGGCTACTTGTGGGCACTGTTGGAAAATCATATTTTGACCCCCGCTCAAGGGCGCAGCATCATCCGCAGTATGGTGCATGAAACCTTATTCGACCTCCTCAGCCTTCATCAAGGCTCCTTCATCTTCGACATTGGCCCAGCGCTAGCACCACAACTTACCACCCTAGAAATTGCCCCCCTCGTCGCCAAGATCATGAAGCAGGTGCAGGAGTGGAAACAATTTCATCCCCACATTCAATCTCCCAATCACTGCCCAGTCATTGCCGACGCAGTTTCTTTACGCGCTGCCCTGCCAGAAAATGCTTTTAAAACCCTAGATCGCCAGCTAGATGGAAAAACCTCCCTACGGCAGCTAGCCCGATATCTAAATCGTGAAATTTTAACTGTGGCAAGAGCCATTTATCCCTATGTACAACAAGGTTGGGTACAACTGCAAAGTTGTACCAGCGACGAAACAGCAGCCAGTCGCCGAGTCGGAATTAGCATAGAATCCGATTCGACCCCAGCCAACAAAATTCCTCGCGTTGTGTGTATCGATGATGACGTTGCCATCGGTAAAACCGTCGAATATATCCTAAAACCACAAGGTTATGAGGCAACCGCGATTAGCAATCCTCTCAAAGCACTCAGTCTCGTCTTCCAACTCAAACCCGACTTGATTCTTTGTGATATTGCAATGCCCGACCTCGAAGGCTATGAGATTTGTGCCATGCTCCGGAAATCAACCGCTTTTCGACAGACCCCCATCATCATGCTGACTGGCAAAGATGGATTTATCGATCGAGTCAGAGCCAGGATGGTAGGCGCAACCGACTACCTAACCAAGCCTTTTGGAGAAAGTGAGTTATTAATGCTACTAGAGAGATATATTGGCCCTGGTGAAAAGGAATCAACGATATCAGAACCTTTAGACCCTACAGAGTTAAATCGAGAGATAGAAGAAACGGATGTACGAGTCGGGTAAAATTGCCCCACCGATAAGGCGGGGCTTCATTCAATGATGAAATTAGGAATAGACTATGGACTAGGGACTATCAACGACGGGCTACCGACTACAGATACTGAGCAAGTCGTGGGGGCAATGGTTTACCAGCAACTCTCCAAAGCAGGGGAGATATCTCGTAAACAGCGCCCGTACAGGAGTCTAAAGTTAGATGGGATACTTAAGTCATGACATGGTTGAGGGGTGAACCAATCGTGGCTTACGAGCGTTCATGTTTGAACCGGCAGACAGGTAGGTAGGGAGTTATGAGTGTAGTTCTGGTTGTAGAAGACAGTCCCGCACAACGGGCAATGATCTCAGACCTCCTCAAGGGAAGTGGGTTAACCGTAACGATTGCCACTGATGGTGTCGAAGCCTTGGAACAAATTCTCAAGTCTTGTCCCGACTTAGTGGTATTGGATATTGTCATGCCCCGAATGAACGGTTATGAGGTATGTCGTCGGCTCAAAGCCGACCCAAAAACCCAGAATGTTCCTGTGGTAATGTGTTCGTCGAAAGGAGAAGAATTTGACCGCTACTGGGGGATGAAACAAGGTGCAGACGCTTACATAGCCAAACCCTTTCAGCCAACCGAGCTAATAGGGACGGTCAAACAGCTGCTACGAGGCTAACAAGCCATTAGCCATTAGCCCAAAACTACTAACCTCCAAAGTTCTAGTAGCTTTTAGGTTTCGAGAAGTAACAAAAGCTAACAGCTAACAGTTAACAGCTAAGGAGATAGAATGGTCGGCAATCCGGACTTTTTAACAGGCAGCGGTCAAGATCACTCACCCGGATTTCAGGAACTGGAGAGTCCTGAAGGTGAATTACACCTGCGGTTTTACGTTCCATCCGGTAACGAATTTGCCCTAGGAGCCAGTGGAATCCGTGAAGTGGTTTCTCCATCACCAGACAGGATTACTCCAATTCCCAACGCTTCTCCCCTCCTGTTAGGAACGCTGAACTGGCGCGGGCAAGTGATTTGGGTCGCAGACCTCGGGCAGTTTTTAGGGGATTCATCTGCCCTGAACACAGATAAACCTGAGATTCCAGTGATTGCCGTTGAAGACCAGGACACCATGTTAGGCTTAGCCGTTGAGCGTATTGTCGGCATGGACTGGCTCGATATCGATCAGGTACAGATGCTTACTAACGTTCCAGACAGTATGGCACCTTTTCTTAAGGGTGAGTGGTTATTAGACAAAGAGAAAAATCAGTTTCTCCGACTATTAGACCAAGTCGCAATTGTTCGCTCAGCGCGATGGGCAGCATGAAATCAATTAAAAATTAAAAAGCAAAAAGGCAAAATGAATTTTTTAATTTTTAATTTTTAATTTTTACTTGTTTTGGGGAAGCAAATGAAATCAAGTACAGATTACACACAAGAATATCAACACGCATTTTCGGCCTACACGCTGGGCAACTACGAAGAGGCAGCTGCCATCATCGATCGGTTAGTCGAAAATTTTCCCAATGACCCAAATGCTCGGATTCTACGGGGTCATATTTACTGTTATGGATTACAGCAGTACGCGATCGCGCAAGAACAATACGAGTTGGTGCCTCAGCTCACCGACGACCAAGAGTTTATCGATTGTGCCAACAACGGAATAGAATACGCCCTCTCTTGCCAAAACTACTCCGAATCGGTTGGTGCAACTTCCGATCCCGTTGGTGGCGAGTTGGAACCAGACGAATTTGCACTCAACCATGATGATTATGCGATTCCAGAAGCCAACGCAGCATGGCCATCCCTAGAAGAACCAGAGATGGCAACTCAGGACATCTCTTCTCTAGATGATTTCGACTCCGGAGATTTTCAGGATATAGAGTCTTACTCAGCGGCGAATCCGTTTGTCAGCTCGGACTATACAGATAGTGCAACAGCACAAACACCAGAAGCCTATCACGACCCCTTTGCACAATCATGGTCGCCCAGTTCTCTGGATGACGAGGCTGGAGCGCCCGCAACCAATACAGATTTTGATGCAGAGGCATTTCCGCTCGACGCCTTTACTGACTTCGATCAAACGGCGGATCGTGAATTTCAAATGCCATCGGGCAACTTCGAGAATGACAATTCGACATTTGAAATTCCCAATTCTTCCGACACTTTAGAAGAACCCAATTTCAATTACTTTCCTCTGGAAGACGAAACACTGTTAATGAGATCCGGAGAGCTGGAATCCAGAAGAACAGAGGAGGAAAGTTTCGGATATGACAGTCAGGATGCCTTAGGCGATACCGAACCTTATACCAGTAGCAACGATCCCACCCGATCCCGTCACCGCCCGTTTGAGACTCATCCCTACGAAGACGATGCTACTTATGTCGCCCACTCCGAGCAAAACGGGAATACCCGAAATGACCAATTTGACTTTGAAGCCTTTGACGATGCCATTGGCTATGACTCGTTTTCCTCAGAAAATCAACAGCGCAACCGGCTCAATGAAAGTAGCAGCGACTTCTTAGACGAATTTGGTGATTTTGGAGACGATTTAGGGAGCATTCCGGATTTCGATCTGTCCCATTCAGAAGGCAATAGCCAAGGATTCTCCGCAGGAATTTCTGACTTGGGAACCTCTTCAAGACGGGCATCTGGAGATTCCAAGCGGAAAGTAGAGACGCGAACTTTTACCGAATCCTCCGGAAGTTCAAGCTTGGGCGTTCACGATGATGAATTCAGCATCACCGGAACCTCCGAACAAAGCCCCGGAACGATTTCCTTTACTCCAGAAGGCTCCAAAACAGAGCCAAACGTCACTATCGAACAAGGCCCTTTGGCTGCCTTTGAAAACGCCCCTCTGAGTAAAAAGCCGCTGATCTCTGCCGCCGCTGCCGGAATTGTCTCCGCCGTTGTCGTTGCACTTGTCAGCTTCATCTCCGCGAGTGCTGCTCCCCAAGACAGCAAAAACACTACAATCTCCCATCTCCGTAACACCAGCTGGGTGATGAGTCTGGCAGCGGGTGCCGCCACCTTTGGGACTACCCTGGCTTTAGGACGAATCACGACTCGGCAAATCAAAAAAACCACCGAAGACCTCCAAGCCCAGTTTGAGTCTGTCTCTGGTGGCAACTTTAATGCCCAGGCAACCGTTTACTCAGAAGACGAATTCGGTTCCCTTGCCGCTGGGTTCAACCAAATGGCTCGCGTCATCCTGACCACTACATCCGAAGCTCAACGCAAAGCTGAAGAGCAAGAACAAGCAAAAGAAGACTTGCAACGTCAAGTGATTCGACTGCTGGATGATGTAGAAGGTGCTGCCCGTGGGGATCTGACCGTGCAGGCAGAAGTCACCGCAGACGTTTTGGGAGCCGTTGCCGACTCCTTTAACCTGACCATTCAAAACCTGCGGGAAATCGTTCAACAGGTGAAGATGGCGGCTCGACAAGTCAGTAGAGGAGCGACTGACAGTGAAGTATTTGCTCGCGGTTTGTCTTCCGATGCGCTGCGACAGGCAGAAGAGCTGGCGGTGACTCTCAACTCGGTTCAGGTGATGACTGGCTCGATTCAGCGGGTTGCTGAAAATGCGAGAGAAGCAGAAGAAGTCGCCCGCGCCGCCTCTGCCACAGCCTTGAAGGGTGGTGAATCCGTAGAACGAACGGTGGCAGGAATTCTGCAAATTCGGGAAACCGTCGCAGAAACGACTCGAAAAGTCAAGCGTCTTGCTGAATCTTCTCAGGAAATTTCTAAGATTGTCGCGTTAATTTCAGGGATCGCTTCCCGAACCAACCTCCTAGCACTCAATGCCAGTATTGAAGCAGCACGCGCCGGTGAGGCGGGTCGGGGCTTTGCTGTGGTGGCAGATGAAGTGCGACAACTTGCAGACCGAGCTGCGAAAGCTTTGAAGGAAATTGAACAGATTGTGCTGCAAATCCAGAGCGAAACGGGTTCGGTGATGATGGCAATGGAGGAAGGCACTCAACAGGTAATTGATGGAACGAAGCGAGCAGAACAGGCAAAGCGGAGTTTGGAAGACATCATTCAGGTGTCAAATCGGATCGACGCCCTGGTTCGCTCGATTACTGCTGACACAGTGGAACAGACAGAAACTTCTTCTGCTGTTGCCCAGGTGATGCAATCGGTGGAACTGACCGCACAAGAAACTTCCCAGGAAGCGCAACGGGTATCCACTGCGCTGCAAAACTTGGTCGGAGTGGCACGAGACCTGCTAACTTCCGTCGAACGCTTCCGCATCGAAGCTACGGAGGGGAAATAAATTGAGAAATCAGAAATTGTGGGGCAAAAACGACTGAAAATCACCCTGGAAACGCGATTAATCGGGTTTCTACAAATCGGGCAAAAATCAATGATGTCGATTCTGTATAGATTGGGTACATTAAAAGCAATCTAGTGGAGAAAAAATCTTCTTTCTCCTACTCAGCACTCCCTACGGGAAGCCGCCGTATGGGCGTCAATAGCACTCAGCACTCTCGAAGGATACTGCTATGCAGCCGGAGCAACAACAGCGAATCATGGGCTACTTCATTGAGGAGGCGAAAGACCACCTCAATACCATTGAACAGGGATTGGTGAATCTGCAAAGCACCATTGAAGATTCTGAAATGGTGAATGAAGTTTTCCGCGCCGCCCATTCGGTCAAAGGCGGGGCGGCAATGCTGGGAATCAACAGTATTCAGAGAACCTCCCACCGCTTAGAAGACTGCTTCAAAGTCCTCAAAGAGTGTCCGGTGAAGATTGACCAAAAACTAGAGTCCCTCTTTTTGAAGGTTTCCGATACCCTCAAGGAACTGATAGAACAACTCAGTGGCCCATTTGGTCTGACTGAGGAAATTGCTAACGGTATCATGTCAGGCGTCGAGCCAGTGTTTGAGGAACTGAACCAGCATATGGCATTCCTAGTGAATGGGGCTGGCGGGAATGTCTCCTTAGAGGCGGCTAGCGGCGCTCAAGAGACAGGGGCGGCAACGGCGGCAGGCGGCTACCTTCGAGATGGGCAAGCCCAAAAACGCTTTCAAAGCGACGTACTCAACCAGCTGCGCGAAATGTTGCAGCTATTTAAACAAACCGACCAACCCAGATGCAGACAACAGCTTCAGGAAATCTGCGGCTCTTTGGAACGGATGGGCGAACAATATGAATGCCCGAAGTGGTCAGAACTGATTCAGGCTTCGGCAAGCGCGATCGCAAATCCAGAAAATTCCTATCGCACTCTGGCTACTGTCGTTATTAAAGAAATTAAACAAGCCCAAGAGCTGGTGCTAGCAGGTCGCGCTAGCTCAATTGAGCCGAGTTCCCAGCTCAAGGCACTCCTACCATCCTCCGCCACTCCATCGCTTTTGGAGCAACTGGATGCCGAACCCGCGCTCATCTATTCAGCCCAAGAACTAGCTGGAGCAACGACTGCCGATTTACAGACCCGAATCGCGTCTGTACAATCGCAGCATTCTATGACCCCAGCAGAAGCCGGAACCCGTCAAAGCCGACCAAAAGCAACCGACCGTTTCAACTACTCAGAGACGTTTATCCAAGAAGAACGGTTTGCGGCTGGTGAATCGGGGGCTGGTTTGAAAGAACCCTCCTTCACCTCCGCGAATTCAGATACGACGTTCTCTCAACCGAGTATCAAATCATCTCGGGGTAAGGAATCTGCCAATCATCCAGCCGATCCCAACGGGCCGGAAGTCGGCATGGCAGAACTCAATAGCCTTGCTGATTTGTTTGAAGGGGAAGCCCCGGATCTGGATGAAACCTGGCAAGAAGAACAAGTCATTGGCGATGGGGCAGAGAATATGGGCACAGAGCGTCAGGAATGGTTGAATCTTGAACAAGAAAACGACTTTTCTGACTTACTGGGTGGTGATACAGATGGGTTAGGAAAATCTGCCACTTCAGCAACCGAGGAAGATGATTTAACTTTATTTGGATTTGGAGAAGACTTAGTAGAGGAAGGCGAAACGCCTTCAGCCGAAAGCGAACGGGAAGATGCTACACAATTGTTCGCAGGTAGCGTGTTAGATGGAGATGGAAATGGAGATGATGATTTTTCTGACCTGCTGTTTGCGGCAGATGCCCCAAGCGCAGCTTCAGAATCAACCCCATCAGAGAATTTAGCCAATCTCTGGAGTGACAGTTTCTTAGAAGATGAAAGCTTTGAGCAACAGGAGAATGCCAACCCTTTAAGCGAGTCGCTTGCGGCTGCTACAGATGAAGATTTATTAGGCATTCTTACCTCTGAGAATTTAGACTTGGCACTCTTGGCGACAGAATCTGAAGCGTTAGAGTCGGATTCGGATGAAGATCTGTTTGGTGCTGCGGGTATAGATACTAACGAAAATGACTCGATCGAGGCAGCAGCGAGTCAGGCGTCGTCAGACTGGGAATTGATGACAACAGGAACGCTGTTTGGCGAAGCAGCCGAGAACAGCAACCAGGAAGTTTCAGAAGAGTTAGAAACTCCATCGATCATGTCTACAGAAGGGTCGGACTGGACTACAGATTGGTCGAGCGAGGATTTGCAGGTACTCGATAGTGTTTCTGCCGCCGAGCCAATCGCCACGACTGGTAACGATTTGCCAGATTTTGTGTTTGAAGATGAGCAGAGTACGAGTACAGCTTTGACAGGCGATTTGGAGATGGGTAGCCTGTTGGAAGATGAAGTTGATTTAACGGCAGCAGGTTGGGAAGAAGAACCTGACTTTAGCAACTTGGATCTGTTTGAAACCCCACACGCCAGAGCAGACAATGGCGATGTTCTCGATGAACTGATGTTGGATGACAACACAGATCTGTGGCTTGAAGAAACGATGCCAAGAAACGAGACAAACGACCTGCTGGACTTGAGTGCAGCGATAGGAACTCCTTTTGAGTCAAAAGCGATCGCACCCGAAATCGAAGCGGATGCGGTAGGAGATGTTAACCTCGACTTTAATTGGCCTGCCATACCAGGTGTGGAAGATATCGATGCCAGTACAAGCAGCGTTGACAGAGCTTTCCTAGAGGATTGGTCAGCAACAGACTTGGCGTGGGACGAGACAATCCAACCCGCGGGCTTCTCAGAAGTAACAGCAGCTCAAATGCCAGGAACGGCACGAGAAGACCTAGAAGATTGGGAAAACCAACTGGAGTTCAATGAAACTTTGGTTGAAGAGCCATTCTCAGCTTTAGACGATTTAGATATTCCCAGCAATTGGGCGTCTCCAGATGCATTTGCACTGGATACAAGCGCCTCAGACGCAAGGAACGAAGAAGCACTGGACTTGTTGGAGTTGGACAATCCACAAACCAGTCCCTTTAGCCTGGATTGGGAAAGTGAAGCGGAAAGCACTGGTAGCGAGATCGAGAACCTAGCGCTACAAGAAAATGCAGATGCGAATGGGGCGCTAAACTCTGTTCCTAATCTTACCGAAACTGTCTCGGTAGATGAGTTAGGTGATTTCTTTGGGTCGCAAGCAGCAGAGCTAGAAACAACAGAATTCGCATCTTTAGATGAATCTCTTGACATGAATGGGGAAAGCCATGAAGTGCCCCAACTTGACGCATTAGATAACTTCTTTGAGGCAGAGCCAGAAGCAACTGCAACAACTGAGTGGGATAGTTCTCTGGACTTTGCCAGCATGAGCCTATCCAATGGAAATACAGATGCTTTTGATGCTAGCCTAGGCGAGCCGTTATCCAGTTTGTTTGATCCTAGTCAGGAAGAGTCCCTTGTTTCGGCAGACGCCTCCGATGATTTCTTCGCTACAACCGATGCGTTTTTAGAGCTGCCGTCAGAGGAAACATCTCAAGAATCTCTGGATGCCGCAGAAAATCTAGAAACAATGTTAGGCGATGAGCCATCTTCCAGTACCGATGCGCTGGATGCGCTGGATTTGAATGAAGAAAATCTGTTAGCTACTGAATTCGACGCTGAGTGGGGAATCGACTCAGCAGCAGTACCTGTCGACGCAGCTTTCGAGCTTGATGAGGATCTCTTAGATTCCTCGTTGCCTGCGGAAGCCCCAGAGAATCTGGAAGCAATGTTTGGAGAAGCACCTGCACCAACTCCAGAAGCGCTGGAATTAGCAGATTCAGACCTATTTGGCAGCGACATGGACGATGCTGAGTGGGGAATCGACTTGGCGGCGGTGCCGGTGGAGTCAGACAATTTGGAAGCAATGTTTGGAGAAGAAGCATCATCTGCACCGACTCCAGAAGCGCTGGAATTAGCAGATTCAGACTTATTTGGCAGCGAAACGGAAGCTGAGTGGGGAATCGACTTAGCAGCAGTGCCTACGGAAGCCCCAGAGAATTTGGAAGCAATGTTTGGAGAAGAAGCATCATCTGCATCGACTCCAGAAGCGCTGGAATTATCAGATTCAGACTTATTTGGCAGCGAAACGGAAGCTGAGTGGGGAATCGACTTAGCAGCAGTGCCTACGGAAGCCCCAGAGAATTTGGAAGCAATGTTTGGAGAAGAAGCATCATCTGCATCGACTCCAGAAGCGCTGGAATTATCAGATTCAGACTTATTTGGCAGCGAAACGGAAGCTGAGTGGGGAATCGACTTAGCCGCGATGCCGGTGGAGTCAGACAATTTGGAAGCAATGTTTGGAGAAGAAGCATCATCTGCACCGACTCCAGAAGCGCTGGAATTAGCAGATTCAGACTTATTTGGCAGCGAAACGAGCGAAACGGAAGCCGAGTGGGGAATCGACTTAGCCGCGGTGCCGGTAGAGTCAGAGAATCTGGAAGCAATGTTTGGAGAAGCACCTGCACCAACTCCAGAAGCGCTGGAATTAGCAGATTCAGACCTATTTAGCAGCGACATGGACGATGCCGAGTGGGGAATCGACTTAGCAGCAGTGCCTGCGGAAGCCCCAGAGAATTTGGAAGCAATGTTTGGAGAAGAAGCATCATCTGCACCGACTCCAGAAGCGCTGGAATTAGCAGATTCAGACCTATTTAGCAGCGAAACGGAAGCTGAGTGGGGAATCGACTTAGCCGCGGTGCCGGTGGAGTCAGAGAATCTGGAAGCGATGTTTGGGGAACAAGAAGCACCAACTCCAGAAGCGCTGGAATTAGCAGATTCAGACCTAGACCTATTTGGCAGTAACGATACGGAAGCTGAGTGGGGAATCGACTTAGCTGCGGTGCCAGTGGAGTCAGAGAATCTGGAAGCGATGTTTGGAGAAGAAGCATCATCTGCATCGACTCCAGAAGCGCTGGAATTAGCAGATTTAGACCTATTTAGCAGCGACATGGACGATGCCGAGTGGGGAATCGACTCAGCAGCGGTGTCTCAAGAGGCAGCTTCCGAGTTAGAGGATCTCTTAGGTAGCGAACCAGTAGAGTTTGGGGATGGATTGGATTTTGAAGAGAATCTGTTAATTGGAGAAATTCCTTCAGAAAACCAAGCGTCCGACGCAGATGAGTTGAAGGAAGTTGACGATCTCTGGGACTTAGTGACAGAACAACAAGAGATTGCAAATCCTTCAGAGGCTGCTGTTTTAGATGAGTTGTCTTTGCTAGAGACAGTTGGAGAACAAGACCAAGACTTAGCCATCTCATTAGTGGAAAACGATGAGTTTGACGAATTAGAGGCAATGTTGGGTGAGGAAGTGTTCGCAGAACCAGCATCTAACTTGGCAAGTAACGATGAGTTTGACGAGTTGGAAGCACTGCTAGGCGAAGAGGAATCCGTGCCAGCGGCTTTTGATGCAGAAGACATGAATGAGTTTGCTGACTTGGAAGCTCTCTTGGGGGATGATGAACCTCAGCTTGTTCCTCAATTTGCTCAATCGCAGCGTTCTCCTACGAAGCCGATAGCTGAAACAGCTACATCCGCAGACGCCCTTGACGATGGATTTGGGGATTTGGAGGAACTGTTGGGACAGGCTGAGGAGACGATGGGTGGGCCACGTAGTGTGAAAACAAGCCCAGGCCAAGTTCGCCCGGTTAATCGTCCCCGTCCGGTTAAAGTGTTTGAACAGACCATGCGGGTGCCGGTTAAGCACCTAGACAACCTCAGCAACCTGGTGGGGGAATTAGTGGTGAACCGGAACACTTTGGAACAGGATCAAGAACGCCTGCGACAATTTCTGGATAACTTGCTGCACCAGGTACAGCAACTCAGTGACGTGGGAGCGAGGATGCAGGATCGGTATGAGCGATCGCTCCTAGAAAGCTCTCTACTCGCCAGTCGTCAAAGCAATCGGTTCAACGCCCGACCTGACCATACGTCGGCAGCGCAGGAGGCTCCCGCCAACAGCCGTTTTGGTTTGGGTGAATTGGAACTCGATCTGTTTACGCCTTTCCACAGCCTTTCCCAAGAAATCATTGAGCTAATTGTCCGCGTCCGAGAGTCGGCGGCTGACATTGAATTCCTCGTTGATGAAACCGACCAAGTCGCCCGGATGCTGCGGCAGGTGACGACTCAGTTGCAAGAGGGATTGACGCGATCGCGCATGGTGCCTTTTGCCCAAACTGCCGACCGCTTGCCCCGTGCCGTCCGCGAGATTTCTCTCAAGTGCGGCAAACAAGCCGAGCTACAGATTGAGGGTCGGGAAACCTTGATCGATAAAGTGATCCTGGAACACCTCTACGATCCGATGACGCACCTGGTGAACAATGCCATCACTCACGGCATTGAACCGCCAGAAGTGCGTATAGCCGCCGGAAAGCCTCCCGTAGGTCGGATTACCATCCGAGCCTTCCATCAAGGCAACCAAACCGTTATCTCCGTCTCGGATGATGGCGCAGGCATTGATTCAGAACGGGTAAAGGCAAAGGCAGTCGAAAAAGGGCTGATTACCGCATCTGAAGCCAAGTCCATGACCCGTCTGGAAGTCTACGATCTGCTCTTCCATCCTGGTTTTAGTACCAAAGACAAAGCCGATGACTTCTCAGGTCGCGGCGTCGGGATGGATGTGGTTTGCACCAGTTTGAACGAAATTCGCGGTGTAATCACAACAGACTCCACCCTAGGCAAGGGCACTACCTTTACCGTTCGTCTGCCCCTTACCTTAAGTATCTGCAAAGCACTTTGTTGCCTGAGTGACAAAGCTCGCATTGCCTTCCCGATGGATGGGGTGGAAGATATGTTGGATGTGCCCCAAGACCGCATTCAAACGAACTCAGAAGGTGAGACCTGTATCTCTTGGCGCGACTCTCTCATGCCCTTCCAACCTCTAGAGGAACTACTGACCTACCAGCGTCACCTCAGTCGAGGCACCGTTTATGGTGGAAACAGGGAAGATGACATGATTTCGGTTGTCGTGCTACGCAGTGCTGGCAATTTTATCGCCGTCCAAGTAGATCAGGTGCTGGGAGAACAAGAAATTGTGATTAAGCAACTGGAAGGCCCTGTGCCCAAGCCCCTAGGCGTCGCAGGTGCTACTGTCTTAGGGGATGGTCGGATCATGCCCATTGCTGACGTTCTAGAGCTGATTGACTTAGCGACGGGTCGGATTGGCAAAGACCGTAACGTTTCTCTGTGGGATAAGGCGGGTGTTTCCCTTCCTGTAGAGGCTCCAGCAGTGAAGACCGATCCGATGGTCTTGATTGTAGATGACTCAATTACGGTGCGCGAACTTCTCTCTATGACCTTTAACAAGGCAGGATACCGAGTGGAACAAGCCCGTGACGGTCAGGAAGCTTGGGATAAACTTCGGTCGGGTCTGCCTTGCGAGATTGTCTTCTGCGACATTGAAATGCCTCGCATGGACGGACT
Organism: Trichocoleus sp. ST-U2; assembly: GCF_039961875.1. NCBI lineage: Bacteria > Bacillati > Cyanobacteriota > Cyanophyceae > Leptolyngbyales > Trichocoleusaceae > Trichocoleus > Trichocoleus sp. ST-U2. Next base: position 199,987 of record NZ_JAMPJY010000006.1, read on the forward strand.
TGAGTTGCTCTCACGGATTCAGAAAGACCCCAGCCTCAACCATCTGCCAGTAGCCATGCTAACTTCTCGTGGCGCTAGCAAGCACCAGCAAATGGCAGCTCAGTTGGGAGCCAAGGGCTACTTTACCAAGCCTTATCTGGAAGAAGCGCTCCTTGATGCCGCCCAACGGATGATCAAAGGTGAGGTGCTGCTGAGTATTAACACGAACGCCTAATAGTAGGGGCGGGGAAACCCCGCCCTTTCTAGATAAAACGGAAGATGAGGGTAGGTAAGGTGGGCAAGTGTCCACCTTTTTTGATATCCGGCTCCGACGGGATAGTGGAACCCAGCCTGAAACAGCCTGGGTTCCATCAATCATGACCCAGGAAACCAGTGAGGTATTGGCTTTTACCAAGCGCTTAGGTCAAAAATCTACTGGTTGTTGCCCCGCCGCTACAGGCGCTACAGAATTTAACTTCAACTCTGGATGATCCGCTTGCACCTGCTGACAATTCCATTCGTTTCGGAACAACAGCACCGGACGCCCCCAGCTATCCTTCACCGTCACGGTGTTGAAAAGACGCCCTACTTTTTGCAGAGCCTCCCAGCCACCGGCTACCCAACGAGCCACACTATAAGGCAATAATTCTGTGTGAGTTTCAACACCGTATTCATTCTGCAAGCGAAATTGCACTACCTCAAATTGCAATTGTCCCACCGCTGCTAGGATTGGGTCGCGTTTGCCTTCATCCACTGAGTACATGATTTGCACTGCACCTTCTTCCCGCAATTCCGAGACGCCCTTGTGGAATTGCTTGAACTTAGAAGGGTTGGGGTTTTTCAGATAAGCAAACAATTCCGGAGAGAAGCAGGGAATACCTTCGTACTCTAGCTTCTGACCCGTATAAATCGTATCGCCAATTGCGAAGACGCCAGGATTGTTCAATCCAATAACATCGCCGGGATACGCTTCTTCAATCGATTCTCTATCTTGGGCAAATAGTTTCTGAGGACGAGACAAGCGAACGGTTTTGCCAGTACGGGCATGATTTACCGTCATGTCTTTTTCAAACTTGCCGGTACAGACCCGAACAAATGCTATCCTGTCGCGGTGCTTCGGGTCCATATTGGCTTGCAGCTTGAAGACAAAACCCGTGAATTCTGGGTAAGTGGGTGGAATTGCACCATTACTGCTTTGCCTGGAACCGGGTTTGAGGGCGTAGTCGAGAAACGCATCCAAAAATAACTCCACCCCAAAGTTGGTCATGGCGCTACCAAAAAACACGGGCGTCATGGTGCCATTGTGAACGAGGTCTAGATCCAGTTCTGAGCCAACGCCTTCCAGGAGTTCTAAATCTTCTTTGAGCTGATAGTAAAGTTCTTGCTCTAGCAGTTCTTCAATTCGGGGATCTCCCACGTCTACAACGGTATCCAGGGCTTCCCGCTTGCCATGTGCGCTGCGCTCAAATAGGTGAATTTTCTGCTGGCGTCGGTCGTAGACGCCCTTGAAGCGATCGCCCATCCCAATCGGCCAGTTTACCGCATAGGTTTGCAATCCCAATTCCTGCTCAATTTCATCCAGCAGTTCCAATGGTTCCCGTCCGGGGCGGTCGAGTTTATTCACAAAAGTGAAGATGGGGATTTTTCTCATCCGGCATACTTCAAATAGCTTCCGTGTTTGCGGTTCCAAACCTTTCGCTGCGTCAATCAGCATCACCGCATTATCTGCTGCCGCCAGCGTCCGATACGTATCTTCACTGAAATCTTGGTGTCCCGGAGTATCCAGTAAATTAATCTGACAGTTGTGATATGCAAACTGCAACACCGTCGAGGTAATCGAAATTCCCCGCTGTTGCTCCATCTCCATCCAGTCAGAAGTTGCCTTTTTTTGCGCTCGACGCGCCTTCACCGCCCCCGCTTCGTGAATCGCACCTCCGTACAGCAACAGCTTTTCGGTCAGCGTTGTTTTACCGGCGTCGGGGTGAGAAATAATCGCAAAGTTACGCCGACGCTCAACCGCTGCTTGTATTTCAGATTGAGTGGTTGCTTCTGGGGACTGGAAATCAGTAAACATTCGGATGCCTGGTTCGGTACTTTCAACAAAAATTATAAAAGGTTCGATTGTGAAACGATGAAGCGTATCCGTATACAACAGACGGAACAACCCAAACCGGAGATAGCCTTTTTACTTTTATTCGTTCTAGGGTTCCGATTGGACTAAGACGCGATCGCTTCTTTCAGTAACATTCCCGATTAACAACTCTTACCTTCATCAAAAATTTAGATTCACTCCTGCTAGCCGCAATTCGCTAGCAGTTTTGTCTAAGGAGGTAAGTCCAATTAACCGGAAGACCTTGCCCATTCGCCTGCTGTGTTGACAAGCTTTGCTCCTCCATTCGCGAGAACCTAATGCTAACAGAGGTTTCCTCTGTTTAGACTTTTCGCCCCAAGAAAGGGAGAAAGTTTCTCTCTTTCGTCAATAAAAATTCTCACCCTTCTTCCCCCGACTTGTGGGGGAACTGAGAACGCAGGGAAGGTTCGTTTAAGGTTGCACTTTCTTTATGTCTATCAACTTAATTTAATTTTAAGCGGATATATTCCGTTAACACTCGTCTCCTATCAAAGATTACGCACTGCTGACGAATCCAAATACAAGGCGGTAAGCAAAGCAAGTTTTTTTTGAAGTTCTACGCTAAGAAACCAACCGTCTTTTTGCCAGATTGCAAAACAACTGTAATTTATCCGGTGCAGACCTGCCCATGCCAACTCTCGCGAGCGAGCGATATCTAGCTATAAAGTAGCAACCCCAAGGAGACTTTATGCCATCACTCTTGCACAATCTTTTTACTTCCGGGCAATTTATCCCGCACGGACACTGCTATTTGTGGAAAACAGGGCTAGTGTGGCTGCATATTCTGTCAGATGGTTTAATCGCCCTGGCTTATTATTCAATTCCGCTGCTGTTGGTTTACATTGTCCGCAAGCGAGGCGATTTGCCTTTTGATTGGGTATTTCTGTTGTTTGGCAGCTTCATCATCGCTTGTGGGACGAGTCATGTGTTGGAAATTTGGACCCTATGGCACCCAATGTATTGGCTGTCAGGGTTAGTGAAAGCTGTAGCTGCTGTGATTTCTGTGGCGACAGGTATTGTATTGATGTCATTGATTCCTAACATCCTAGCACTGCCCAGTCCCGCTCAGATCGAGGAAGCCAACCGCCGACTGAAATCAGAAATTCAGGAACGTCAGCAGATAGAGGCGCAGCTGCGAAGTCAAGAATACTGGCTGAATACCCTGATTGATGCGGTTCCGAACGTGGTGAATATGAAAGACGGTGAAGGACGCTGGCTGATCTCGAATCAAGAAGGACTGAAGCTTTTTCAGCTCGAAGGTGTCGATTATCAGGGCAAGACAGACGCAGAACTAGAAGAATATACAGAATTTTATCAGGAAGCTCTTTTTGATTGTCAAGAATCCGATGAAAGAGCGTGGCGTGCAGAAACCATTAGCCATTACGAAGAAGAGATTTTATTACCCGATGGTTCAGCGAAGAAGTTTGATGTCGCCAAGGTGCCCTTATTCAACCCAGATGGAAGCCGTAAAGGGATTGTAGTCGTAGCAAGCGACATTACTCAACGCAAGCAAGTAGAGGCGGCATTGCGTGAAAGCGAAGCGAAAAATCGCGCCTTCATCCAAGCCCTACCGGATATGTTGTTTCGGATTTGCAGTGATGGGACTTTTATGGACTTTCAAGCGCCTAGAGAAGATGCTCTGGCGATGCCTCCCAGTCACTTTTTGGGGAAAAGCGTGTGGGAGGTATTACCTACCGAGTTGGCTGAAGCTACCATGTACAACGTATCGAAAGCGATCGCTTCCGGTGAAACACAACTCTACGAGTATCAAATGACTTCCCTAGACGGCAACCAGCACGATTATGAGGCTCGGTATGCGCGTAGCTTAGAATCAGAAGCTTTGGTAATAGTACGCGATATTAGCGAACGGCAAGCCGCGCTTCGCGAACGCAAGCAGGCAGAAATCGCTTTACAAAAATCGGAAGCGCAATTAAGAGAACAGACACTTCATCTAGAAAAAACCTTATGTGAGTTGAAACAAACCCAATCTCAATTGATTCAGAGCGAAAAAATGTCTAGCTTGGGTCAATTGGTTGCTGGTGTTGCTCACGAAATTAATAACCCTATTAACTTTATTTACGCCAACCTAATTCACACCGACGAATATACAAAAGAATTACTACATCTGATTCGCCTCTATCAGCAACACAATTGCGAACCTGTTCCTGAAATTGCCGCAGTCGTGGAGAACCTTGACTTAGATTTTCTTCAGGAAGACTTACCCAAAATGCTGTCCTCAATGAAGGCGGGGACGAACCGTATTCGCGAAATTGTCTTATCGTTGCGAAACTTCTCGCGCTTGGATGAGGCAGAGGTGAAGGCGGTTAATCTCCACGAAGGCATTGACAGTACGCTGCTGATCTTGCAAAACCGCTTGAAAGGGAAACTGGGACGCCCAGCGATTGAAATTATTAAAGAGTATGGCAAGCTGCCCCCCATCGAGTGTTATGCGAGGCAACTGAATCAAGTATTTATAAATACCATCACCAATGCAATTGATGCCTTAGAAGAGGCAGAGGCACAGAAGCGCAGAAGTGCAGAGGAGAATTTGGTACACTCTCCTCAGCAGCTTTGTTCCCCAGCGTCCCTGCCTTGGATTCGGATTCGCACTGAAGTTCAAGACGATCGTCAAGTTGTGGTTCGGATTTCTGATAATGGTCTTGGGATAACGGAGGAGGTACGCCAAAAGCTTTTTGACCCCTTCTTTACAACTAAACCTGTTGGTAGCGGCACAGGTTTGGGGTTATCTATCAGTTATCAAATTGTAGTCGAAAAACACGGCGGCAGCTTGAAATGCGTTTCAGCACCGGGACAGGGGGCGGAGTTCGCGATCGCAATTCCCGTTCAGCAGCAATATCGGCAAACATCTGTGGTTAGGGACGGAAATTCTGCTGCTGTTTCAGGATAAATTCTCTCTGCTTTAGTACCAGAAACTTTTGTGCCTTTCGGGTACGGAAAGCCGTTCGCTAGCGTGCGGCTCACCCCCAGCGATCGCGTGTTACAGTCTTGACTAGAGGCAACGCAACAGAAGCATTAGGGGGTTTAGATGTACGACACGGACAAGCGAAAGTTGTTGTCGGTACTATCTCATGGCTCGATCTTTCTTAGTACGACACTGGTGTCTATCGGGATACCCGTCGCGATGTTATTTGTATCCGATGATCCAGTTGTGAAAGACAATGCCAAAGAAGCAATCAACTTTCACTTCAATGTTTGGTTCTATGGAGCGATTATTGCCTTCTTAACTTTTATCACCCTTGGTTTATTGGGCTTTATCCTCGGACCTATCGGGTTTATCGTTCATTGGGCACTGACGATTCTGGCAATTACTCACTGTTTGGGTAATCCCGATCAACCCTACCGCTATCCCTTCACCTTCCGCATACTTTAAAAAAGGGAAAAGTAAAAAGGAAAAATTGTTTGAGTTTCACTTTTTACTTGCATGGCTCTTAAAAGGTACGTGAAGTCAAGAAAGCTGTAGGTTGATTAATCATAATTTTCCCATAAAACCCGTCTTCTTTGAGAAAACGGGTTTTTGCATATTTTTAAGCTTTTGTCAATACTGCGATAGATTTGACGATGTACAAAGTGCGATCGCTTCCGGTTCACCAATCCAGAGCGATGTGCGATCGCTGGCAAAATTCTAGAGCCTCAAGAGGTTAAAATCCTAATCTGACCCGATCAAACTCCTCTCTCCTGTACCGATGGCAGAAACTTTATTCTTCAACGCCCTCCGCGCAGCCATAGACGAAGAAATGGCTCGCGACTCAGCCGTATTTGTCCTTGGTGAAGATGTCGGTCACTATGGCGGCTCGTACAAAGTCACCAGAGACCTGTACAAAAAATATGGTGACTTGCGCGTACTCGACACCCCCATTGCCGAAAACAGCTTCACCGGCATGGCAGTAGGTGCTGCAATGACAGGTCTCAGACCAATTATCGAAGGCATGAACATGGGCTTTTTGCTCCTTGCCTTCAACCAAATCTCTAACAACGCTGGAATGCTGCGCTATACCTCCGGCGGTAACTTCAAAATTCCGATGGTGATTCGGGGGCCAGGTGGCGTCGGTCGTCAATTGGGTGCCGAACACTCTCAGCGACTAGAAGCTTATTTCCAAGCAGTACCGGGTTTAAAAATTGTCGCCTGCTCCACACCTTACAACGCCAAAGGATTGTTAAAGGCTGCCATCCGCGACGATAATCCGGTTTTATTCTTTGAACACGTCCTCCTCTACAACCTGAAAGAAGATTTACCAGAGGAAGAATATGTGCTGCCCTTAGATAAGGCAGAAGTCGTGCGGCAAGGCAAGGATGTCACGATCCTCACTTATTCGCGGATGCGTCACCATGTTATGCAAGCGGCAAAACAGATGGAAAAAGAAGGTTTCGATCCGGAAGTAATTGACCTAATTTCCCTCAAGCCGCTGGATTTCGATACCATCGGTGCTTCCGTGCGGAAAACCCATCGGGTGATTATCGTAGAGGAATGCATGAAAACCGGCGGAATTGCGGCAGAATTGACAGCTTCAATTAACGATCGGCTATTTGATGAGCTAGATGCGCCCGTTCTGCGGCTATCTTCCCAGGATATCCCCACACCTTATAATGGAGCGCTGGAGCGGTTGACGATTGTCCAACCAGAGCAAATTGTGGAAGCCGTGCAAAAGATGATGGCACTCCAAGTGTGATCGGTCATTAGTCCTTAGTCCCTAGTCTGAGTCAATTGCCAATGACGAATGACTAATGACTAATGCCCGCTGACAATCAATCCGGATCGACCAGCCCAAAAGGGATTATCATAGCATTTGTTTGAGCGGGTCGTGGTATGCAGAGACAGCGTTCTTTATTAGCCTTAATTCTGGTTCTGGTGATTGCTTCTATCACCGTGCTTGCCAGGATTCCAATTCGGCTGGGATTAGACCTTCAAGGGGGATCGCAACTGACGCTTCAGGTGAAACCCACTGAAGGCAAAGAAATCACGCGAGAAGATTTAGAAGCAGTTCAGAAAGTCGTAGAGAACCGGATTAACGGTCTTGGGGTCTCTGAAGCAATCGTGCAAACGGTCGGACAAGACCAGGTTTTGGTGCAGCTACCGGGGGTCAGCGATCCGGAGCAAGCGGAACGGGTGCTGGGTGGCACCGCTCAATTGGATTTCCGCGAACAAAAGCCGGGTTCGGAAACCCAGTTGCAAATTGAACAACAGCTGCGACGGGAATTAAAAGCGAAGCAGGAGGAGTTGAGAAAGACGAAAGATGAAGCGGCGATCGCTAAAAATCAGGAAGCTCTCCAGCGGAGTAACCAAGCGATCGCAGCTTTGTTTGAGCGCACCAACCCCCCACTCACGGGCAAAAACCTCACGGGAGCGACCGCCCGACCTTTTCAGACGAGCGACAACTGGAGTGTCAACATTTCCTTTGATGCTGAAGGAGGCGGACGCTTTGCCCAGTTAACCAAAAATATCGCCGGGACGGGACGCACCTTGGGGATTTTCTTAGATGAAGAACTGCTCAGCGCTGCTACCGTTGAAGTAAAGTATGCCCAAGAAGGCATCAGCGGCGGCGGTGCCGAGATTACAGGCAACTTTAGCTTAGAAGAAGCTAACGAGTTGGTCGTCCAGCTGCGGGGCGGTGCCCTACCCTACCCCGTAGAAATCATTGAAAACCGTACCGTGGGAGCCACCCTAGGTCGAGATAGTATCCAAAGCAGTATTTACGCCTCTATCGGTGGTCTGATTTTGGTATTGATCTTCATCGGCGTCTATTACCGCTTACCGGGGGCAATTGCTGGGATAGCGTTAGTCATTTATTCGCTATTGTGCTTATCTGCCTTTGTTTTACTCGGCGTTACTTTGACTCTCCCTGGGATTGCTGGTTTTATTCTCAGTATCGGGATGGCAGTAGATGCCAATGTACTGATTTTTGAGCGGACGCGGGAAGAATTAAGAGCCGGGAAGAGTTTATATCGTTCGGTAGAATCTGGTTTTTATCGGGCATTTTCCAGCATTTTGGACGGTAACGTCACAACGTTAATTGCTTGTGGGTTTATGTTTTGGCTGGGTTCGGGTCTGGTAAAAGGCTTTGCCCTGACGCTAGCAATCGGAGTCTTAGTGAGTATGTTTACAGCAATTACCTGTAGCCGTACCCTACTCATGACAGCGATCAGCTTTCCAGAATTACGCAAGCCACAATGGTTTTGTCCGAATTTGCAGGCGTCAAGGAAGTCTGAGCCAGAGGTAGGGTCATGAAATTAAATCTAATCAAACGGCGATCGCTCTGGTGGACGATTTCTGCCATCTTGATCCTGAGTGGACTGATTGCAATGGTAATCAACTGGACGCAAATCGGTGCGCCGTTACGTCCCAGTCTGGATTTTGTCGGCGGTACGCGGTTGCAGTTTGAACTCGATTGTTCTAAACCAAACAACTGCGATCGACCCATTGATATCGCGACGGTTCGGGAAGCGATCGCAGCTCAGGGTTTGGGTGACAGTAGCATCCAAGCGTTAACCAGGAACGCTCAAGGGCAAACTCAGCCGGGTGTGTCTATTCGCACCAAAGCGTTGAATGTTGACCAACGCACCAAGCTGCAAAATGCCTTAAACCAACTCAGAGCCTTCGATCCCCAAAAGACTCAGATAGACACGGTGGGACCGACTCTCGGACGCCAGTTATTTGCCTCTGGTTTACTGGCGATATTGCTCTCCTTTGTGGGTATTTTTGTTTACCTGACCTTCCGCTTCCAGTTCGACTACTCCTTGTTCGCCTTTGTTGCCTTGCTCCACGATGTTTTGATCACCCTAGGGTTTTTCGCTATCTTGAGCTTGGTGTTCGGTACTGAAGTCGATAGCTTATTTGTCGTCGCTATCTTGACGATCATTGGTTTCTCGGTCAACGATACGGTGGTGATCTACGACCGGGTTCGGGAAGTCATTAAACTGAATCCTGGAGAGCATATTAACCAGATTGTCGAGGACGCAGTTAATCAAACCCTGACTCGTTCGATTAACACCACCTTTACAGTGTTGCTGACTTTGTTTTCCATCTTTTTCTTTGGTGGAGAAACGCTGAAAAACTTTGCCTTAGCGCTGATTGTTGGGTTTGCCGCTGGTGCTTATTCCAGTATCTTCATTGCGAGTACCCTTTTAGCTTGGTGGAGAGAACGGACGGGTCAAGCGATCGCTATTGCGGCAACGGAACCCAAAGCTTCTGATGAAATCTGAAGGGCATAAGGCAAGAAGCAATGAATCAGGCAAGAGACGATCGCTGGGAGCAAGGGCGCAGAGGAGCTGGAGAGCCGGAGAGCGGGGAAGTACAGGATAATCTAGATTCAACTTCTCCTCTACCCCTGTGCCCTTCTGAACCTCTGACCCGCAACCCCCTCAGCCATGCCGATGATCCAAGCTTCCAACAGCAAGTGCAAAGGTTACACCGGCTGACTGTCTACGGCAGGTGGTTGGTCGCCGGGTTGCTTTGGATTACCATTGGTCCCTTGAGTCTCTGGGGCTTGCGCTACCCAATTTTTCTATTGCGGGAATACTTTACCTGGGCGGCAGTGCGATATGGACTTTATTACAATCCACTGCCAGCTCTGGGACTTGCTTTGTGCATTGGCATGACAGCTTCTGTATTGGTGTGGCAAAGCCGGAATATTTTACTAGGAATATCCAATCGGGAACAACATCGCTTAGAGCAACAGGTATATCGGATTCGCCAGCAAGGACAAAGTCACCCGCTTTGGAAGTGGGTTTGTCAAGTCAATTAAAACTTTAATTTCTAACTTTTAATTGTTTCTCAGGCGCACCGAGACAGAGCTGGTTCGGAACGAGTCTGCCGAATCGGAATTTCAATTAAAAACTCTGCCCCCTTTCCCGGTTCGGAAACACAAGTCAATTGACCGCCGTGCTTTTCGACGACAATCTGATAGCTAATGGACAAGCCGAGTCCCGTACCTGTGCCTATCGGTTTCGTGGTAAAGAAGGGGTCAAATAACTTACGACGGACTTCCTCGTTCATCCCAGGGCCATTATCAGCAATCCGGATGGCGATGCGATCGCTGTCTTTGACCTCGGTACAAATCCGAATACAAGACTGAGGAGCCGGGGAGCCAGAAAGCCAGGGAGATACCATCTCCTGTGCCCCTTTGCTTCTGGGTCCGTCTGCCTCCTCCAGGGCATCAATCGCATTATTGAGGATATTCATTAATACCTGGTTGAACTGACCGGCATAGCACTCCACCAATGGTAGGTCGCCATATTCTTTAACGACCTCGATCGCCGGATGGGTAGCGGTAGCTTTTAAGCGGTCTTGCAGCAATCTCAGAGTGTTGTCAATGCCTTCGTGAATGTTGACCGACTTCTTTTCTGCTTGGTCATGGCGCGAGAAGTTCCGCAGAGAGGCGACAATTTGCCGAATGCGGTCAGCCCCTAACTTCATTGAGGACAGCAGTTTCGGCATATCTGCAATCACGAAATCAAGATCGATTTCATCAATCAGATCCTGGATTTCTTCAGGGGGTTCGGGGGAGTGTTTTCCATAAAGTTGCAACAACTCGATCAAGCTTTGAATATAGTGAATGGCGTAGTCGAGATTCCCGTAGATGAAACTGACGGGATTGTTGATTTCGTGGGCAATACCAGCAACCAATTGTCCCAGACTGGACATTTTTGCACTTTGAATCAACTGGGTTTGAGTTTGTTTTAATTCGCTTAAGGCTTGTTTTAGCTTTGCTGCTTTTTCTCGCAATTGCGCTTCTGATTGTCGCAAAGCTTTCTCCGCTTGCTGACGCTCTTTAACTTCCCTTTTTAGAAGCTCATTGGCGGCTTTTAATTCAGCGGTGCGTTCCTCGACTCGTCTTTCTAAGTCGTTATTTGCTTGTTCCAGTGCTGCTTGCGATCGCTTGCGTTCGGTAATATCCCTCGTTATTGTGGCAAAGCCGCGCAGCCGTCCATCTTCACTTCGTAAAGCTGTCACGACAACATTTGCCCAAAACTGCGACCCGTCTTGGTGTAAGCGTAAAGTTTCCCATTCACACCGACCGTCTAATGCTGCCTTTTGTAGAACTTGCTCAGGTTTGCCGCTCCTGCTCTCGGTGGAAGGAAAAAAGCAGGAGAAATGCCGACCAATAATTTCCTCTGCCTGATACCCGTTGAGCCTCTCCGCCCCTTTGTTCCAACTAATAACTTTCCCGCTGGTATCGAGCATATAAATTGCATAGTCTTTGACATTTTTGATTAACAAGCGGAAACGCTCTTCGCTTTGCCGCAGTTCCTCTTCTGCCTGTTTGCGCTCGGTAATGTCACGGGCAGCGGCGTAAATTAATTGTTCTTCCGCGCACAGAGCGGCATTCCACAGCAGCCATTTGTAGGTTCCGTCTTTGCAGCGAAAGCGGTTTTCAAAAGTGACCGTCTCCCCGGTGCTGGATAGTTCCTGCAATTGAACCAGAGTAGATTCCCGGTCTTTGGGATGAATAAATGCAATCCACGGCTTGGCTAGAAATTCCTCAGATGTGAACAGGAGCGTTTTTTCGCACATCGGGTTCAGTCGCTTGAAATAGCCATCGAAACCAGCGATGAAAAACATATCCAGTGAGAGCGTGAAGAAACGATTATTCTCTGCTTCCACTTTGCTGCTCTCGGTAATTGGGGATTCTGCCGCTGGGATTGCCATTTTTCACTTTACCTACCTAGTTCGCTCAAATCATCTCCTTGATGCTTTCCCTGATGTTGACGGAGACTCTAGTCCTGATTAATTCTCAAATCTGGCGATGCATGTTTACACATCATATAGTTTTTTATTTATTACTTGACAGTTATTAACAATTTTTATGCGGAAGATTTAGATTTTGCATGTAAAATGCCTTGCCATATATTGCTGGCAAGAAATTTTTAATCCTTTAGCAGAGGATAGCAATCTTCTGTGAAGAGTTCCAGGAAATATAGCTTCTACAAGCTTGGGTGGGTATGATATCGTCTAGGCAACCTCTGTCTAGCTCCAGGCAACAGGGCTTGTCGGGTATATTTTCAAGCCACGAGGAGGCACTATCCTCAAGCGGAGATACAAATAATGAGTTTCCCGGTTTATTTGTGGCTGGGTTCGGTGCGGATTCACCCTCATATTTTGTTTGAGTCGTTGGCGTATGCGATCGCTTTCCGTTTATTAATCAAAAATGCTCGCAAAGATGCGATCGCACCCACGCAGCGCAGTTCGGTAATTGTCGGTGGCTTGGTAGGGGCGCTAGTCGGTGCGAAAGCGCTGGTTTTACTACAGCACATCGATTTAATTGGGAATAATTGGCAACTATTCTTTTTGGTTCTCCTTCAAGGAAAAACGGTCGTAGGGGCGTTACTCGGTGGATTGATTGGTGTAGAAATTACCAAGAAAATGATTGGTGTCAATCGATCTACCGGCGATGTTTTTGTTTATCCCTTGATTGTGGGAACGGCGGTGGGACGGATTGGCTGCTTTTTGACAGGATTAAGCGATCGCACTTACGGCATTCCCACTCATTTACCTTGGGGAGTAGATTTTGGTGATGGCATTCCCCGGCATCCGACTCAATTATATGAAGTTATTTTTTTACTAATTTTACTGATATTTTTACAAATTCGCAGCCGCTACCATCGGCAAGAAGGCGAATTATTTAAGTTTTACATGGTTTCTTATTTAAGCTTTCGTCTATTAATTGATTTCATTAAGCCAGATTTTCATCCCATCTACGGGCTAAGCGCCATTCAGATTGCTTGTTTATTGGGAATTTTATATTATCGGAACAGCATTCTAAAATTGTTCGTTTTTGAATCATCTAATGCAATTTACTGTCAAGGGAAATCAAGAAAAAGTAATCATTCGCATTCAAGGGATAAATAATCTCATTGCAGACGATTATTGGGATAGAAATTGGATTAATTCAGAAATTGAGATAATCTTACCTGGCTATCACGCTAATTTTTTGGGTGATATACGGACTGAGGAAATATTTATTTTCTTGGAACAACTTAAAGAGATATCTCAAACGCTATCTGGTATTGCAGAGCTAAATACAATGGAAGGATTGATAAACCTAAAAGCAGAAATTAATAATTTAGGACACATCCAATGGACTGGAAAAACAACTTATCCAATTGGTAATGGCAACACTTTAACCTTTAATTTCTCTAACGATCAATCTTTCCTCTCAAATCTTATAACTGAGTTGCAAATGATAACGAAGCATTTTTCTATAATTGGAAACCTGTGAATCCATACACCTAGAATCAATCAGGAAAGCTGCTCAACCGATTGTAATCATTTTAACAAAAAAATATATGCCTACTCGAAACTACCTTTTCTATGCTTTAACTAACAGCGTTTGCTCTAAATGTCTCGTCAAAGTAGAGGCAAAAATTATCTTTCGAGATGATTGCGTTTACCTGGTAAAGCACTGTCCTACCCACGGACATCAAGAAGTCTTAATTGCTGATGATATCGATTATTACAAACTCTCCCAGGAATTTATCAAACCAGGGGATATGCCGCTTAAATTTAATACTCCCATAAAATATGGCTGCCCCTATGACTGCGGACTTTGCCCCGATCACGAACAACATAGCTGTTTAACTTTAGTAGAAGTAACAGATCGCTGCAATCTTTCCTGCCCAATTTGTTACGCAGATTCGGGCACAGAAGAAGTTTCTCAACATTCCAGTCAATCCCGGCGTCATCGCACCTTAGAGCAAATTGAAAGAATGATTGATGCGGTGGTGGCGAATGAAGGAGAACCCCAGGTTGTGCAAATTAGTGGGGGCGAACCAACGATTCATCCAGAGTTTTTTAAAATTCTGGATATTACTAAAAGTAAGCCAATTCGCCATTTAATGATCAATACCAATGGTATTAAAATTGCCAAAGACCGAAATTTTTGCGATCGCTTAAGTCAATATATGCCCGGAATTGAAGTCTATCTCCAATTTGATAGCTTTGAGGCGGCAGCATTAAAGGAGTTACGGGGGGCAGATTTGCGAGAGATTCGGGAACAAGCGATCGCGCATCTCAACGAGTTTAACATCTCGACAACTTTGGTCGTTACCCTGAAAAAAGGGCTAAACGACGGCGAAATTGGCAAAATCATTGAATACGCCTTGCAACAGCGATGCGTGCGGGGTGTTACCTTTCAACCGATTCAGGCAGCAGGGCGTCTGGAGGGATTTGAGCATGAGCGCGATCGCTACACTCTCACAGAAGTTCGTCGCTCTATCTTACAGCAGAGTCCCTATTTTAAACCAGAAGATATTCTCCCAGTTCCTTGCCATCCCGATTGTTTAGCAATGGCTTACGCGCTAAAAGTTAAGGGCAAAGTGATACCCTTAACTGGGCTTTTGGAGCCAAATAATTTTGTAAAAATCATGCCGAATTCTGTTCTTTATGAACAGGATGATGAGCTAAAGCGAAATATTTTTAATTTGTTTTCCACTAGCCATTCACCCACATCTTCTGCAACATCTTTAAAACAGTTACTTTGTTGCTTGCCACTACTACCTGTTCCTGAAGGAATTACCTACGAAAATATATTCCGAGTGATGATTGTACAGTTTCTTGACCCCTTTAACTTCGATGTCCGTTCTGTAAAACGTTCCTGCATCCACATTGTGCATCCCGATGGGAGGATTATTCCATTTGATACGTTTAATATGTTTTACCGAGAGGGAAGTGCTGGATATCACTTGGTTAATAATCGTCCGGCATTGGTTTAATTGATATATAACCATTATTAACAACAAATATTAATTGGATTCAGCAGGAGTTTTATGGAACATCAAAATGAATTTCTTGGGGTACTTTCCGGAATGCTGTTGTTATTAGGTATGCATCTTATCGCCGGTCTAGCAGTATTTTTAGTAAGTTTTCCTATTGCTGCTTTGCTAGGAGGAGGATACGCTATTTTAATCGTTTGGGCGTTTTCTGCTATTTCTATATTCTTATGGCAGCTTTTATATGTGATTCCGCTTATTTTTTGGCTAAGACGGCGACAGCGACGGGCAATGGTGAAAGGGGTGATTATTTGTGCAGTTCTTACCGCTTTATTAAATGGGGGCTGTTATTTACTGTACTTTAGTTCTTTGTAAAACGCTATATCTTAGAACCCAACGATCTAGGAGCAAAAAGCTTATCTTTATAGGAACAAGATTATGAGGTCGATAAATAAAATTCCCGGAATAATTGGCGGTATATTCCTACTATTAGGAATAAATATTTTAGTTTTTGTTATTGTGGTATTTTTATCTATTTTTACTACGGCTACTCCAATTCTGGGAATACCAATTCTTTGTATTGGTTTATTTCAATTTCTCTATGTAATTCCAATTAGTTTTTCTCTAAGACGGCAACAAAGATGGGGATTGATGAAAGGAGTGATTAGTGGTGCAGTTCTTACTGCTTTACTCAACGGTGGTTGCTGGCTCTTCATCCTTTCGGTAAGCCGGTAAATATTAAATTCCCCGACCCAGTGGCACTAGATTGAGTGGCTGCTATTCGCGCCTTTTTTCGTCTTCTTTTCGATTTTGAAAGAAATGGGACGAGGCGATTGAGGCGTGAGGTTCGATGGAGATTGGCTAGAAACAGAACGCATGGCTAGCGGCGTCTGGTCTTTAATCGACGCTGGTTCGTCTTCGTGGCTTCGCAAAAAAGGAAAGCTAGATAGTTTGTCGTAGTTAGATGCGATCGCTAAAAACGCACCTCCCAGAATATACACCGGCAACGGCAGCGTGAACTGTTTCAACCACTGATAGATTTCTGCAAAGCCAAACAGCAGCAAAAAACTGGCAACCCACACTCTCATATTTCTACTCAACCCAATCCCAAAATTTATATCTCTATTAAAACCTAGATACCTAAAATAAAATGCGAGAGCCTTTTGTCAGTCTCTCGCGTCAGCAATTCACTTAGATAGCCCTTGCTAGAAGGCTTTGAACGCAGTCGTAGGGACTCACGAGCGTGCATCCCTACCCTTGGGGGTCTAGTTTATACTTTCGTCGCTGCCAACGGTTGGCTCTTTCCAGACGTTAACCGCTCGTAGGTTGCCCGCATCTTCAGACCGACCAGCACTTGGAACAAGCCAGTTCCGTTATTAGAGCCTGGATATTCCCGATGCTTGAGCAACAGTTCGGTCAGTTCCCCGTGGTACTTAGCCGCAGTCTTGCTGAGGTGGCTTTCAATGTAGATGACTTCCTCTAGCTTGTCGAACTGACCATCTACTTCCAGAACGGACACCTCATGACCATAGTAAGAGTCTGGGCCATAGTACATCTTGATGCCAGGGTAGCCGCAGGTTAGCTTACGACCGCAGGGTCTCCAATCAATCGTAGACCCTTCATCAAATAGATAAGCTGGCTCAAAACCTTCCACGCCATCGCGCTGAAGCAAGCGCACCCGCAGGATTTGACCTACCTTCTCTTCCTTGACTAATTGCGTCGGCAACACCTGGATCACAACGTCAGCGTGTTCCTTCTGCGGCTCGATGTAGGCAGTAAAATCTGGGCGGCGAGCGTTGATGGCAGCGAGTACGTCTTCGTAACGGTGCCCGCGCTCAGCCATATCCCGCTGAATCTTCCAGGCAATCTTAACGTCATCGCTGATGTCGAGATAAACGCTGAAGTCGAGGAGCGATCGCACCCGCTCATCATACAAAGGATGAAGCCCCTCAATCACAATAATATGGTTAGGATCGACTCGCTCTGGAGGATCGATCTCGCCGGTTTCGTGGTTGTAAATTGGCTTTTCAATGGACTGACCGTTCTTGAGCGCTTTGATCTGCTCGGCCATCAGATCGAAGTTATTCGCCTTTGGGTTCAGCGCCGTAATTCCAGTTTCTTTGCGCTGTTTCCGATCCAGGCTATGGTAATCGTCCAGGCAAATCACCGTGACGAAATCTTCCCCAAACAAATCTGTTAATCGGCGCAAAAATGTAGATTTACCGCATCCGGAGTCTCCAGCAACACCAATTAGAACCACGCGATCCAGCTGACTGGTCATAGCTTCCCTCTAACGCAAAAAATTTTTTCTCATTGAGTTTTAAGCAATCTAAATCCTCAGCCCGGAGGGCACCCCGTTGGTTACTCTTGCAGCTCTTGCGACACAGCAAGAAGGCATAACCAGTAGGAGCTTACAGCACCCTAGAGTAAGGCCCGTTGGGGAAGACTCAAGCTTCGTCCAGTAAGTATTTAATACTAGATGTTACACAGTATCTTACCAGAACGGGATAGACGCTACAAGCTAACCCCAGTGGAATCATCTCGCTCAGTATTTATGCTACGGCGTGCCGTGCATTTTTAGAAAGGAAAAATTAAATTGACTCAATGGAGACATTATTTAAATAAATTGCTGGCTACCCTAAAAAAAGCTAGCGAAGGGTTTCCCAATCGCCATCCGGCGAGGAAGAATATCCCTAATATTAGCGACGTTAACTATCCAGAAACTATCCAGATTCAGTCATTGCCCTCTTTTACCTGCCCTCGGTCAGCAGAGCGATATGTGGTGGAAAGACCGCTTTGTAGCAGAATGTTAACAGAAGGTGGGTTCGGAGATATTTAAGAGCAATGTACAATTCCACAGCAGCCAACGGTACTGCCAATTCAGAATCTGGTAGCCGCGTCTTTGTTTATGAAGTGGTGGGCCTGCGTCAGAACGAAGCAACTGACAACGTAAACTACCCGATTCGTCGTAGTGGCAGCGTGTTTATCACAGTGCCCTACAATCGCATGAATCAAGAAATGCAACGGATCGCTCGTTTGGGCGGCAAAATTGTCAGCATCCACCCTCTGGGTGCTGACAACGGAGCAAATGGCTCTAAGGGTAGCTCCCCCAGCTCCCTTGCTGCCGCAAGCGTTGAGTCAAGTGCAACGAATGCTCCTGCCACTTCGCAAACCGTCGCACAGGACACTCAAGCACCAAAAGAGAGTAAGCCTATGACTCAAGCGAAGGAAAAAACGGAAAAAGATATTCCCGTTAATATCTACCGCCCGAATAATCCCTTTATTGGTAAGTGTCTGAGTAATGAAGAGTTAGTTGGTGAGGGTGGGATCGGCACCGTTCGTCACCTGATCTTTGACATCTCCCAAGGGGATCTCCGTTATTTAGAAGGTCAAAGTATTGGCATCATCCCGCCGGGAAATGACAACAAGGGCAAACCCCACAAACTAAGACTGTACTCGATTGCCTCGACTCGTCATGGCGACAAGGTTGATGACAAGACTGTATCGCTGTGTGTCCGGCAACTAGAGTATAAGCATCCAGAAACGGGCGAAATGGTCTATGGTGTTTGCTCCACCCATCTGTGCAATCTCCAGGTTGGGGACGATGTGAAAATTACCGGACCAACTGGTAAAGAAATGTTGTTACCAGAAGATCCGAATGTCAACGTGATCATGTTGGCAACCGGAACGGGTATTGCGCCATTCCGCGCTTACCTGTGGCGGATGTTCAAGGAAAATGAAAGAGCAGTTAACACCGACTACGAATACAAGGGTTTAGCTTGGCTCATTTTCGGGATTCCCACCAGCCCCAACATCCTGTACAAGGAAGAACTTGAAGAACTGCAACAGCAGTACCCTGAAAACTTCCGCCTCACCTATGCCATCAGCCGGGAACAGAAAAACCCCGAAGGCGGCAGAATGTACATTCAGGATCGGGTGGCTGAACACGCTGATGAACTCTGGAAAATGATTCAGCAAGAGAATACCCACACCTATATCTGCGGTTTGAAGGGTATGGAAGGGGGCATTGATGAAGCCCTCTCCGCCGCTGCTGCCAAGGATGGGGTGACTTGGAGCGAATACCAAAGAACGATCAAGAAGGCTGGTCGTTGGCACGTAGAAACCTACTAGGTTACTACTGGCTGGAAGTCCTGCCTAGTCGTCTCTCCTTGACTCTCATAAAAACCCAGTTTCTTAAAGAAACTGGGTTTCTCAGTTTGATGGCGCTCGCTTCAAGCCAACTGGCGCGTCTGTCTTACCAGAATTGAAACTGGGAAGCAGGCGCGTCAATCCTTTGGAGGAAGGTTATTTTCCTGATTCATTGCAAGATATTCAGGCGTGGGCGTAGATTCGCACAGATGAATATCTGCAATGATTATTTTCTCTTGACAAAAGTCCTCAAAGGATATAAGCAAAGCAGTCAGTTGATCCAATGATGAGAATTAAGTTAAATTTAATTAAGTTCACGTTTAAGGTGCCAATGTTCGCCCTATAGGGACAAGCCTAAATGTCCTGGTGGTAGCAAATCCAGCTTTTGGCTGGGATTTCCTGCCTAAAGTCTTGCTCAATTAGGTAAAAAAAGGAATGTTTCAGTTCCTTCAATCAGCTCTCATCCCTTGTTTGTGATAACGCTTTATCTGCGCTGAATCTGCTTCTATTAGCCGTATCTAGAGACAACCGATTTATGAAATTTTCCTGGAGAATATTAGTACTTTGGACATTACCTGCCTTAGTCATAGGGTTTTTCCTCTGGCAAGGGGCATTTGCTGCTGCTCCCACCGATATGGGCAAAAACACTGCTAGTACCCGCATGACCTATGGGCGCTTTCTGGAATACCTAGATGCCCAAAGAGTTACCAGTGTTGACCTCTACGATGGGGGTCGGACAGCAATTGTCGAAGCCGTCGATCCGGATCTGGATAACCGCATCCAACGGCTGCGGGTAGATTTGCCAACAACTGCCCCAGAATTGATTGCTAAGCTCAGAAACGCAAATATCAGCTTTGATACCCATCCCGCTCGCAATGATGGAGCGATCTGGGGATTTTTGGGGAATTTAATTTTTCCGATTTTGTTGATTGCTGGGCTGTTCTTCCTATTCCGTCGCTCTAGCAACATTCCTGGCGGTCCTGGGCAAGCCATGAACTTCGGGAAATCAAAAGCTAGATTTCAGATGGAAGCCAAAACCGGCGTCAAATTTGACGACGTCGCCGGAATCGAAGAAGCCAAAGAAGAACTTGAAGAAGTCGTCACCTTCCTCAAACTTCCAGAGAAATTCACCGCCGTAGGTGCGAAAATTCCCAAAGGCGTCCTGTTAATTGGCCCTCCAGGAACCGGGAAAACATTACTCGCCAAAGCGATCGCAGGGGAAGCCGGGGTTCCCTTCTTCAGCATCTCCGGCTCGGAATTTGTGGAGATGTTCGTCGGCGTCGGTGCATCCCGCGTCCGCGACTTATTCAAAAAAGCCAAAGAAAACGCTCCCTGCTTAATCTTCATCGATGAAATCGATGCCGTCGGACGGCAAAGAGGCGCAGGTATCGGCGGCGGAAACGACGAACGGGAACAAACCCTCAACCAGCTCTTGACAGAAATGGACGGGTTTGAAGGCAATACCGGAATTATTATCATCGCCGCGACCAACCGTCCCGATGTTCTGGATTCGGCGCTGTTGCGTCCGGGACGTTTTGACCGACAAGTGATGGTGGATGCACCGGATCTCAAAGGGCGTCTGGCAGTTCTGGAAGTCCACGGACGGAACAAAAAAATTGCTCCCGAAGTTTCCTTAGAAGCGATCGCCCGACGCACTCCAGGCTTCACAGGTGCTGACTTAGCGAACCTGCTCAACGAAGCTGCCATTTTGACCGCCCGTCGTCGCAAAGAAGCCATCACGATGATGGAAATCAACGACGCGGTTGATCGGGTGGTAGCGGGGATGGAAGGCACGCCGCTGGTGGATAGCAAGAGCAAGCGACTGATTGCCTACCACGAAGTAGGACACGCGATCGTCGGTACCCTAGTGACCGACCACGACCCGGTACAAAAAGTCACCCTGGTGCCACGGGGTCAAGCGCGTGGCTTAACCTGGTTCACTCCTAATGAAGATCAAGGCTTAATCTCCAGGTCCCAGCTATTAGCACGCATTACAGGCGCTTTGGGCGGACGTGCGGCTGAGGAAGTCATCTTTGGCGATTCCGAGATTACTACAGGTGCTGGCGGAGACTTGCAACAGGTGACAGGTTTGGCACGGCAGATGGTCACGCGGTTTGGAATGTCTACCCTCGGCCCACTGTCCTTAGAAAGCCAGAGTGGTGAAGTGTTCTTGGGGCGCGATTGGACGAGCCGGAGCGAGTATTCTGAGGAAATTGCTTCCCAGATTGATGTGCAAGTGCGGTCAATTGTCGCGAAATGCTACAAAGATGCCTGCAAGATCATGCGCGAAAACAGGGAAGTCATCGATCGACTCGTAGACTTGTTGATTGAGAAGGAAACTATTGACGGTGAAGAATTCCGCCAAATTGTTGCTGAGTACACAGATGTACCAGAAAAAGAGCAATTTGTGCCGAGTTTGTAAATTGTCTTGAGTTTTGAGTTTTGAATTAATTCATAACTCTTTAGGATATGGGGATGAGGTAGCTCATCCCCGTTTTTTTTATTTGTGCTGGGAGGAAGGTGAATGCGATCGCGATATCTTCTCATTAAAAATCTTGCGACTTGGTAGCACCCGCTTGCTTGAGTAATTCAATCACCTCGGCGTGTTGTCCACCTTTGTGATGCCCTTCCATAATGCCCAATTCAGCATATTCAAGAGGATTACAGAAACCTTCCGCATTCACATCTGCACCCGCTTCTACAAGAGCGCGAACAATCTCAAGATGTCCTGCGTAAGCAGCATCAAGTAGTGGATAAAAATAGCCTTCGCTGGTTCTTTTGTTTACGTCTGCACCCGCTTCAATCAGCATCCTCACGATTTCATCATGCCCCCTTGAAGCTGCATTGCATAAAGCGGTGCTATTCATCCTACGATTAATGTCCGCGCCTGCTTGAATTAACGCTCTAACCTGTTCGGCATTTCCGTCAGAAGCTGCTTCAATTAAGGCAATTTCATTCATTCCCTCTTCTGAAGCACCCGCTTGTTTGAGCAGGCGAACAATTTTAGGATGTCTGTAACCCTCAGCCAGCATCATCGCTGTATTGCCCTCATCATCTCTAGCATCAAGGTCTGCACCTGCTTCTATCAAAGCCTGAGTTGAATCGGCATAACCTGCCATAGCAGCCCACATCAGGGCGGTACGACCATCCTTACGTTTAAGATTGATGTTCGCTCCCGCTTCCACTAACATTTTGACCATCTCAGCGCGTTTTCCTGTTGCGAAAAAGCTTCCAGCTACGTGCATCAAAGCGGTTTTCCCTTCACCGAGTCCATCTTCTTCGCTCACAATATCTAACTCAGCACCTGCATCAATTAGAATTTGAACTACAGGAATACGGACGTAATGAGCCGCATACATTAGGGCAGTTTGACCGTTAGAGCCAATGGCATTGATGTCTATCCCCTTCTCAATGGCTGCTTTTACCGCTTCGACTTTTCCAAACATTGCCGCCTCAATGAAGTCTTCTACATCCTTCTTCTGTAACCGCTCCTTTTTCTTGACCCCTTTCTCAATTTCTCTCTCCCCATACTTGCGGATATCTTCAGAAACCAAAGGATACAGATAGTCGTAAATTTCACGATGCCCGCTATAGGCTGCGTAGAGCAAAGGAGTATTAGAGTGTTCGTACCAAGCATTAACATCAGCTCCTGCTTCTACCAGCATTTGCACCATCTTAAATTGACCGTTGTTAGCCGCCGCCATTAATGCTGTGTAATCGCCTTTGGGGTAGTTGATATCTACGCCAGCCTTGAGCAGAAGCTGCATGATTTCTATATCTCCGTTTGCCGCAGCTAATGCTAGAGAAGTATCGCAACTGCGTCCTCCTCGAGGATTAACGCCTGCCTCTAGAAGAGCGCGAACGATCTCCACTTGTCCACGCTCAACTGCCATGCCTAAAGGTGTGTACTCGCAATCCCACCCACATTTATTGACTTCAGCACCAGCAGCAATGAGAGCGCGGACAATCTTAAGCTGTCCGTGTTTGGCAGCAACTACGAGAGGAACCGGAACATCCCAAGCTGTTGGATTGACCTCAGCTCCTGCTTTAAGCAAAGCTTTTACAATTTCAACATGACCGGAAGCGATCGCTGCTATCAATGCCGTCTTTTCTCTCCCTTCATCAAAATTTTCCTCTTCGTCAAACTCTACACCTTCATCTTGGGAGGAGTTTTGCTGCTCATTGGTACTCGCACTACTGACGTTCTTTTCATCGGAGAAAGCATCAACGAACTGTGTAAAGCCTGC
This sequence comes from Trichocoleus sp. ST-U2, assembly GCF_039961875.1. Taxonomy (NCBI): domain Bacteria; kingdom Bacillati; phylum Cyanobacteriota; class Cyanophyceae; order Leptolyngbyales; family Trichocoleusaceae; genus Trichocoleus; species Trichocoleus sp. ST-U2. Next base: position 223,216 of record NZ_JAMPJY010000006.1, read on the forward strand.
GAAAAAGCGTTTTGTTTCTTCATCAGCATCCTCAGTAGCTTCTGCCAGCATCTGTCCATAGCTGGAGGTTCCTGGTACTGAAGAAACAAATAGACTCGGTTGGGAGCGAGCATCACCTTGAGGCAGTTCAGACTTAGCATTGACATTTGCCCCTGCCGCCAGCAATGCCTCCACAATGTCTAGATTTCCAATGCTAGAAGCTAAGACCAGTGGATGCTGACCCCTAGAATAATTCTTGCGGTTAGCATCAACTCCAGCCTCTAGAAGCTGATAGACTTGCTCGACATCAGATAACTGAATTGCCTCGAATAATCTTTCGATTTTGTTTTCAGCATTCACAAGCTTTCTGCACTCCAATATTACACGGTGGAGGAATTGATGCCGATAGCGTAGCCCTGATTTGAGGCAGTGTCCTGCGTGATTTCACCAAAACAAAAAGGCTCCTGTTAGAAAACAGGAGCCTTTTTGTTTATGAGTTATAAGTCTCTAATTCAAAACTCAAACTAATTAGTCGAGGTCAGGCATAGATAGCACTGGCTCGGTTTCACGGTCAATTCCTTTCTCGAAACCAGCAGCAGCAGCGCGGGCGCGACCAGCGTGCCACAGGTGACCGACTAGGAAGAAGAAACCCATGACAAAGTGGAAACAAGCCAACCAAGAACGGGGAGACACGTAGTTAAACGAGTTGATCTCCGTAGCAACGCCACCCACAGAGTTCAGGGAACCCAAAGGAGCATGGGTCATGTACTCAGCAGCACGTCGCGCTTGCCAGGGTTGAATGTCATTCTTGATCTTGTTCAGGTCAAGACCATTGGGACCGCGTAGCGGCTCCAGCCAAGGACCACGGAAATCCCAGAAGCGCATTGTTTCACCACCGAAGATGATTTCGCCACTAGGAGAGCGCATTAGGTATTTACCTAAGCCAGTTGGACCTTGTGCAGAACCGACGTTCGCACCTAAGCGCTGGTCGCGGATCAGGAAGGTCATTGCTTGGGCTTGAGAAGCTTCAGGGCCAGTGGGGCCGTAGAATTCGCTGGGATAAACAGTGTTGTTAAACCAAACGAAGCAAGAGGCAATGAAAGCCATCAAGGACACAGCACCGATGCTGTAGGAGAGATAAGCTTCTCCAGACCAGATCAAGGCACGACGTGCCCATGCAAAAGGCTTGGTGAGAATGTGGAAAATGCCACCAGCAATGCAAATCAGACCAACCCAGATGTGACCGCCGACGACATCTTCCAGGTTATCAACGCTAACAATCCAGCCGTCGCCACCAAAAGGAGACTTTAGCAGGTAGCCGAAGATCACTGCTGGGTTGAGCGTAGGACTGGTAATGACGCGAACATCACCACCACCAGGTGCCCAAGTGTCATATAAACCACCAAAGAACATTGCCTTAATCACCAACAGGAAGGCACCGATTCCCAAGAGAATCAGGTGAATCCCGATAATGGTGGTCATTTTGTTCTTATCTTTCCAGTCGTAGCCAAAGAAGCCGGAGTATTCTTCCAGAGTTTCCGGACCGCGAATTGCGTGGTAAATTCCACCCAAGCCCAGAACGGCGGAGGAAATCAGGTGCAAAACACCAACGACAAAGAAGGGGAAAGTGTCGATCACTTCTCCACCTGGACCCACACCCCAGCCTTGAGAGGCTAGGTGAGGCAGCAGGATTAATCCCTGTTCGTACATCGGCTTTTCGGGCACAAAGTGAGCGACTTCAAATAAAGTCATCGCTCCAGCCCAGAAGACAATCAGACCAGAGTGGGCAACGTGAGCGCCCAGCAGCTTACCAGACAGGTTGATCAGACGGGCGTTACCCGCCCACCAGGCGAATCCAGACGACTCTTGGTCGCGTCCGGCACCTGATACGAAACCACTATTAAATGACGTTTGCACGGGGTAAAACCTCTATTGTCATTAACCAAACAAGGTACCGACTTTAAGACTTAAGATTTTAGATTTTAGATTTTAGATGAATAACTATCCAAAATCTAAAATCCAAAATCCAAAACTTTACAGTGCGTTACCGCGAGGCAGAACCTCTTCAGGGAAGATAAAGTTCTCGTGGGGTTGATCCTGAGGAGCCATCCAAGCCCGGATGCCCTCATTGAGCAGAATATTCTTGG